>NZ_JBVHTR010000028.1:0-118160 GCF_055565775.1 Streptomyces sp. NPDC028331
GCCCGCGTACTGGATGTACTCGGGTGGTGCGACAACGCGGCGAGGTGCCGTGCCGGGCGTCGCGAGCCGGTGAACCTTTCCGGTCACAGCACTAGCCTGCTGCCGTGACCCCAGACGACCTCATCGCCCACTACGGGCTGGAACCCATCCCGCGCGAGGGCGGGCGGTTCCGCCGGACCTGGACGGGCCCGGCCCGGGCCGACGGGCGGCCGGAGGGCACCGCCATCGTCGCCCTGCTGACCGCCGCCCCCGACGACCACTCGGCCCTGCACCGCCTCCCGGCCGACGAGGTCTGGCACTTCTACCTCGGCGACCCGCTGGAGCTGCTGCTCCTCGCCCCCGACGGCGGCACCCGCACGGCCGTCCTCGGACCGGACGTCCTCGGCGGCCAGCACGTGCAGTTCACCGTGGAGGCGGGCACCTGGATGGGCGGACGGGTCGCCGCGGGCGGCTCCTGGACGCTCTTCGGGTGCACCATGGCGCCGGGCTTCACCTACGAGTCCTACGAGCACGGCGACGCCGCCGTGCTGACGGCCCGCTACCCGGCCGAGGCGGCCCGGATCGCGGAGCTGTGCCGGCCGTGAGCGGGCTGCTGGAAGGGCAGGTGGCCCTGGTGACGGGGGCGGGCGGCGGCATCGGGCGCGGGATCGCGCTGCGGTTCGCCGAGGAGGGCGCGGCGGTCGCCGTGCACTGCCGTACGTCGGTCGCGGCGGCGCACGACGTGGCCGCCCGCATCCGGGACACGGGAGCCCGGGCGGTCGTGCTCCGGGCGGACCTGACCGTCGAGGAGGAGTGCCGACGCCTGGTGGCCGAGACCGCCGAGTGGGGCGGCGGACGGCTGACGGCGCTGGTCAACAACGCGGGGGTGCAGCCCGTGCAGGAGCTGGCCGGGATGACGGCCGCGGACTGGCGGGCCGTGGTGGACACCAACCTGTCGGGCGTCTTCGCCTGCACCCGGGCCGCCGCGGAGGTGATGCGCGACGCGGGCGGCGGCACCGTCACCCACATCGCCTCCGTCGAGGCCACGCACCCGGCCCCGCTGCACGCCCACTACTGCGCGTCCAAGGCGGCCGTCGTGATGCACGCGCGCTCCGCCGCCCTCGAGTACGGGCCCCACGGCATCCGCGTCAACACCGTCTCGCCCGGCCTCATCCACCGCCAGGGCATCGCCGAGGACTGGCCGGAGGGGGTGGAGCGGTGGCAACGGGCGGCGCCCCTGGGCCGGTTGGGACGTCCGGAGGACGTCGGGAACGCCTGCGTGTTCCTGGCCTCCCCCCTCGCCTCCTGGATCACGGGCCACGACCTGGTGGTGGACGGCGGGGTGTCGGCCCGGCCCACCTGGTGACGGCTCCGAGCCAGACGCCGGGCGACTCGGCCGGCGGCCGGCCCGGTCGGGGCGGCCGACGATGAGAAGAGGGCCCGCCGCGTCCGTACGTAACCGAGACCCGGAACCGGCGGATACGGGAGACGTGACGTGGACGGAGGACGTGTGGACGGGGGGAGTCGGGGCGCGGACCGGCGTGGCGGGCGGCTGCGGCACCTCGCGTTCGTCCTGCTCGTCGCTCCCCTGCTGCTCCTCGCGGGCGCCGGTGCGGCCTCCGCGCACGCCGCGCTGACGGGCACCGACCCGGCGGACGGCAGCGTGCTGAGGACGGCGCCGAAGGCGATCACCCTCACCTTCTCCGAGTCGGTCGGGCTGCTGGACAACTCCATCCGCGTGTTCGATCCCGGCAACCGCCGGGTTCACACGGGCGAACAGGAACACGCGGACGGCCGCGCGGACACGGCGCACGTCACCCTGCCCGATCTGAAGCAGGGCACGTACATCGTGGCCTGGCGGGTGGTGTCGGCCGACAGCCACCCCGTGTCCGGCGCGCTCACCTTCTCCGTGGGCAAGCGCACGGCGACCACGGCGGCCCTGCCGGACGACGAGGCCCAGGACGCCGCCTCCACCGCCCTGTACAACACGGCCCGCTACATCGCCTACTGCGGCCTCGCGCTGCTGCTCGGCGCCACCGCGTTCGCGATGGTCACCGGCGTGGTCGCGCCGCGCGGACTGCTCGTGGGCGGCTGGTGGACGCTGCTGGCGGCCACGCTCGGCCTGCTGCTGCTCCGGGGCCCCTACGAGCGCGGCAGCGGCCCGGCGGCGGCCCTCGACCTCACGGTGCTGCGGGAGACGGCGACGAGCCGCCCGGGCCTCGCGCTGCTCGTGCGGGTGGCGTTGCTGGCGGTGGCGGTGCCGGTCGCGGCGCGGGCCGGAGTGCTCCGCGCACCGGCCGACGGGCGCGGACCCGCGGGTTCCGCCCGGCTCCGGTTCGCGATCGTGAGCCTTCTGTCGCTCGGCCTCGCCCTGACCTGGGCGGTGGCCGAGCACGCGTCCGCCGGGATCCAGGTGCCGCTCGCGATGACCTCGGCCGTGCTGCACCTGCTGGCGATGGCGGTGTGGCTCGGCGGCCTCGCCGCCCTGGTGACGGTGGTGCAACGGGCGCCCGGGGAACTGCCCGCCGGCGCGGTCGCCCGTTTCTCGCGGCTGGCGTTCGCCGCGGTCGCCGTCCTGGTCGTCACCGGCGTCTACCAGTCCTGGCGCGGCCTCGGCTCCCTCGACGCGCTCACCTCGACGCCGTACGGCAGGCTGCTCCTCGCCAAGCTGGCCGCGGTCGCGCTGCTGCTCACCGCGGCGGCCTTCTCCCGCCGCTTCACGGCACGCCTTGCGCCTCCGGCGGCGGAGGGTGCGGAGGGAGCGGCACCGGAGCGGGTGCGGGCCACGGTGGGGGCCGCCGCACGGGACGCCGGCGCCGTTCACGTACGAGGCGCCGTGGACGTACGGGACGCGGCGCACCTACAGGACCCACGGGACGCCGTGGACGCACGGACGGACGCGGACCCCGAGGACGCGCCCACGGGCCCCGCCGAGGGCACGGGCGGCCCCGCACTCCACCTCCAGGCCCTGCGTCGCTCCGTGCTCGCCGAGATCTCCCTGGGGGTCGTCGTCCTGGCCCTCACCACCCTGCTCACCGGAGCCCAGCCGGGCCGGGCGGCCGAGGAGGCGGCGGCGAACACGGCCGCCGCCGATCAGCCCCTGGGCTCCGCCACGGTGATCCCCTTCGACGTGGGCACCCCCGGGGGGCACGGCAAGGTGCAGATCGAGCTGACGCCCGGCCGGGTGGGCGAGAACGGCGTCCAGGCGCTGGTCTTCGGGCCCGACGGGGGCATCGCGACGGTGCCCGAACTACGCCTCACCTTCACCCTCGAGGGCCGCGACGTCGGCCCGCTCGACGCGAAGCTGACCGACCGGGGCGGCTACTGGGCCACCGACACCCTGAACCTCCCGCTGCCGGGCCGGTGGACGATGAAGGCGACCGTACGCACGAGCGACATCGACCAGGTGACCGTCTCGAAGACGGTCCGGATCGGCTAGCGGCAGCGGTTCCACCGGCCCCGGGCCGACAGGGGCTCCGATAGGTGCTGTCTGAAACTGTTTACTTTTCTTTACCGGCACTCGTCTTGCCATCCCTCGGGGACGGCCCGGCGTGACCGCCACCGATCAACGCCGTGTCGGTCACGTTTCAAAAACGGCCCTTGGCGGCTCTTGACGGAGGAGCGGACATTCGCGTCTTATGACGCCACGATGTTCGGTCAAGTTTGATTCTGATCGTTTCTGACCCTTCGATCGGAACCACCCGGGACCCCTGCCCCCAGGAGCCGCAATGCATCACTCACCCTCCGGTCTCTCCCTCCCCGGTCCGAGCCGCCGCACCCTGCTGCGCGGGATAGGCGGCGCCGCAGCGCTGAGCGCGGCCGTCCCCCTGCTGAGCGCCTGCGCCGGCAGCAGTGGCTCGGGTGGTGACTCGAAGACCGTGTCCCTCGGCTCCAACGCCTCGGACGCGGTGCCGAAGAAGGCGTTCGCCGACATCTACGCGGCCTTCCAGAAGAAGGACGGCATCAAGGTCGCGGTGAACACCAAGGACCACAACACGTTCCAGGAGCAGATCAACTCCTACCTGCAGGGCACGCCGGACGACGTGTTCACCTGGTTCGCCGGCTACCGCATGCAGTTCTTCGCGGCCAAGGGGCTCGCCTCCCCGATCGACGACGTGTGGCAGACGATCGGCGCCAACTTCCCCGACGCGATGAAGCAGCTCAGCAAGGGCGAGGACGGCAAGTACTACTTCGTGCCGCTGTACACGTACCCGTGGGCGATCTTCTACCGCAAGAGCGTCTTCCAGCAGCACGGCTACAAGGTCCCCACCACGTGGGACGAACTCGTGGCGCTGTGCAAGCAGATGAAGAAGGACAACCTGGTCCCGATCGCGTTCGGCGACAAGGACGCCTGGCCCGCGATGGGCACCTTCGACCAGATCAACTTCCGCCTCAACGGCTACGACTTCCACAAGTCCCTGATGGCGGGCAAGGAGTCGTGGAACGACGCCAAGGTGAAGGCCGTCTTCGACCACTGGGCCGAGCTGCTGCCCTACCACCAGGACGGCGCCGTGGGCCGCACCTGGCAGGACGCCGCGCAGACGCTGGTGTCGAAGAAGGCGGGCATGTACCTGCTGGGCTCCTTCGTGGCACAGCAGTTCACCAACAAGGCCGACGTGGACGACCTCGACTTCTTCGCCTTCCCGGAGATCAACTCCGCCTACGGCCAGGACACCGTCGAGGCCCCCACCGACGGCTTCATGCTCAGCAAGAGCCCGAAGAACCACGCGGGCGCCGTGAAGCTGCTTCAGTACCTGGGCACGCCGGAGGCCGAGGCCATCTACCTCAAGTCCGACCCGAGCGTGGTGGCCGCCTCCAGCAAGGCCGACACCTCCTCGTACACGGCGCTGCAGAAGAAGGCGTACACGATGATCTCGGGCGCCAAGAACCTCACCCAGTTCATGGACCGCGACAGCCGCCCGGACTTCACCTCCACGGTGATGCAGCCCGCGCTGCAGAACTTCGTCCGCAACCCCAAGGGCGTGGACAGCATCCTGTCCTCCATCGAGCGCCAGAAGAAGACGATCTTCGCGTCCTCATGAGCATCGAAACCGGAATCCAGAACCCGGAGGCGGCCGAGGTGCCGCCTCCGGGCGGCGCGCCCGTCCAGAAGAAGCGCGTCCCGCAGGGGCACCGCCGCCTGCTCACCCGCCGCGACCGCCTCACCCTCGGGCTGATGGCGGGCGTTCCCACGATCCTGCACGTCGCGCTCGTGTGGGTCACGGCCCTCGCCTCGGTCGCGCTGGCCTTCACCACCTGGGACGGCATCGGCTTCGACTCCATCAAGTGGGTCGGGCTGCAGAACTTCAAGCAACTGTTCACCGACAACCCGCAGTTCTGGCCGGCCGTCGAGCACAACATCATCTGGTTCGTCGTGCTCATCCTGATCCCGACGCCGATGGGCCTGTTCCTGGCCGTGCAGCTCGACAAGAGGATCCGGTTCAGCCGCATCTACCAGACGGCGTTCTTCCTGCCCGTCGTGGTGTCGCTGGCGGTCACCGGGTTCGTCTGGCAGCTCGTCTACAACCCCGACACCGGCCTGATCAACAGCCTCATCGGGGCCAACAAGCCCGGCCACTACATCGACTGGATCGGCAACCCGCACCTCAACCTGTGGGCGGTTCTGGTCGCCGCGTCCTGGCGGCACACCGGCTACATGATGATCCTCTACCTGGCCGGTCTGAAGGGCGTCGACCCGTCCCTGCGAGAGGCCTCCGCGCTGGACGGCGCCAACGAATGGCAGACGTTCAAGAACGTCATCTTCCCGACGCTGCGGCCCACCAACACCGTCGTCCTGGTCGTCACCATCATCGAGGCCCTGCGCGCCTTCGACCTGGTGTTCGTCTTCAACAAGGGCGCCCAGGGCACCGAGCTGCTGTCGATCCTGATCACCAACAACATCATCGGCGAGTCCAGCCGGATCGGATACGGCTCCGCGATCGCCGTCGTCCTGCTGGTCATCTCGCTCGCGGTCATCATCCCGTACCTGATCGCGACCTTCCGGAAGGAGCGGCGCGCATGAGCACCCCCACCGTCGCGCTCGCTGCCAAGCAGCGCACCCCCGTCCGCCCGGCGAGGGTCCTGCTGCACGTGTTCCTCGTCGTCACCTCGCTCGCCTGGCTCGCCCCGCTGCTGTGGGCGATCTTCGCGGCCCTGCGGCCGTACTCGGAGACCAGCGCCAAGGGCTACGTCTCCTGGCCGGACAAGCTGAGCTTCGACAACTTCACGAACGCGTTCAAGCAGTCCGACATGATGCACTACTTCGGCAACACGCTGATCATCGCGGTCCCGGCCGTGCTGCTGACGCTGCTGCTGTCGTCGATGGTCGCGTTCTACGTCAGCCGCTTCGACTTCCGGTTCAACATCGCGCTGCTGCTGGTGTTCACGGCCGGCAACCTGCTGCCCCAGCAGGTCATCATCACCCCGCTGTACCGCCTGTACCTGCTGATCGACCTGCCCGGCATCACCACCAGCGGCAAGCTGTACGACTCCGCGCTGGGCCTGGTGCTCATCCACGTGGCGTTCCAGTCCGGCTTCTGCGCGTTCGTGCTGAGCAACTACATGCGCATGCTGCCGCACGAACTGACCGAGGCCGCCCTCGTGGACGGCGCGTCGGTGTGGCGGATGTACTGGCAGATCGTGCTGCCGCTGTGCAAGCCCGCGATGGCCGCCCTGGCGACGTTGCTGTCCATCTGGATCTACAACGACTTCTTCTGGGCCATCGTGCTGATCTCCACCGGTGACCGGATGCCGATCACCTCGGCCCTGAACAACCTGTCCGGGCAGTACTTCACCGACCCCAACCTGGTCGCCGCCGGCGCGCTGCTCACCGCGATCCCCACGCTGATCGTGTACTTCGTGCTCCAGCGCCAGTTCGTCAGCGGCCTGACCCTGGGCGCCAACAAGGGCTGACCGACCCCTTTTCCGAGAGAGAAGCACTGTGCACCACCCCTTCACGCCGCTCGCCTCCGTGCCCGTGGACGTCGCCCGTGCACGGGTCCACGAGGAGGGCTGGCAGTCCTGGAGCCCGAGCGGCGCCTACGCCCTCGGGGAGAAGCCCCACCGTCCGGCGAACGACAACTGGGCGACCGTCTGCTACCGCCCCGGCCGCACGGTCCCCGCCGGCGTCTTCCAGGGCGAGGGGCTGCTCGCGCTCGACCCGGGAGACGGCACGCCGGTCAGGCTGTGGGCGGCCGCGGACCCGTACCGCGCTGTCCCCTCCATCCGGCTGGACGTGCACGGCGACCGGGCCGAGGTGAGCGCGGACGGGCCGGTCCGGGAGCTGACCGGGACGGACATCCGGTCCGTCCTCGCCGCGTGGGCCGACGGTCTCGGCGTGGCGCCGCCGCGCCCCGCGCCGACCGTGTGGTGCTCCTGGTACGAGTACTTCACCGAGGTCACCGAGGACGACATCCACGAGAACCTGCGGGCCATGGACACCCTGGACCTGCCCGTCGACGTGGTGCAGATCGACGACGGCTACCAGAGCGCCCTCGGTGACTGGCTCACCCTCTCCGGCCGCTTCCGCTCCCGCTCCGCGATCGCCGACACGATCCGGGCGCGCGGCCGCAGGGCCGGCATCTGGACGGCGCCCTTCCTGGTCGCCCCGGACAGCGAACTGGCCACCGCCCACCCCGACTGGCTGATCCGGGACGCGGCGGGCGCGCCGGTGCACGCGGGCCACAACTGGGACCACGACCTGTACGCCCTGGACACCACCCACCCGGACGCGGCGGCATATCTGACGCACGTCTTCGCCACCCTGCGCGGCGAGGGCTACGACTACTTCAAGGTCGACTTCCTCTACGCGGGCGCCCTGGACGGCGTACGGCACTCCGGTGCCGACCCGCTCGCGGCCTACCGCGCGGGCATCGCCCTCATCCGGGACGCCATCGGCCCGGACGCCTACCTGCTGGGCTGCGGCGCGCCGATCCTGCCGTCCATCGGGCTGTTCGACGCGATGCGCGTCAGCCCCGACACGGCCCCGCACCGCCGCCCGGAGGCGGACGACTTCAGCCAGCCCGGGCAGGACTCCGCCGAGTTCACCGGCCGGGCACGCCAGTGGCAGCACGGCCGCCTCTGGATCAACGACCCCGACTGCCTGATGGCCCGCCCGGCGGTGGAGACCCGCGAGCGCTGGGCCGCCCACGTGGAGGCCACCGGGGGCCTGATGGCCTCCAGCGACCGTCTGCTGTCCCTCGACGCGTGGGGCGTGGCCACGACCCGCCGACTCCTCGCCGGAGGCACCCTGTGAAGCGCACCCTGTCCGTACCCGGCATCGCCTACGGCGGTGACTACAACCCCGAGCAGTGGCCCGAGGAGGTCTGGGCCGAGGACATGCGCCTGATGCGCGAGGCCGGGGTGACCGTGGCCAGCGTCGGGATCTTCTCCTGGGCGCTGCTGGAGCCCGTCGAGGGCGTGTACGACTTCTCGCGCATGGACCGGGTCCTCGATCTGCTGCACGAGAACGGCATCGCCGCCGACCTCGCCACCCCCACCGCGGCCCCGCCCGCCTGGTTCTTCCGGGCCCACCCCGAGGCACTGCCGGTGGACCGCGACGGCCGCACCCTGTCCTACGGCAGCCGGCAGACCTTCTGCCCGTCCAGCCCCGCCTACCGCGAGGCCGCCCTGCGCATCGCGGGCAAGCTGGCCGAGCGGTACGCCGACCACCCGGCCGTCGCGATGTGGCACGTCCACAATGAGTACGGCTGCCACAACGCCGAGTGCCACTGCGACATCAGCGCGGCGTCCTTCCGCGGCTGGCTGCGCGCCAAGTACGGCGACGACCTGGCGGCGCTCAACCACGCCTGGGGCACCGCCTTCTGGAGCCAGTGGTACTACGACTGGGACGAGATCCTGCCCCCGCGCGCGACCGGCGCCGTGGCCAACCCCACCCACCAGCTCGACTGGCGCCGCTTCTGCTCCGACGAACTGCTGTCGCTGTACACGGCCGAGCGGGACGTGCTGCGCGCGGCGGCCCCCTCGATCCCGGCCACCACCAACTTCATGGTGAACTTCAGCTTCGAGGCGCTGGACTACTGGCGCTGGGCCCCGGAGCTGGACGTCGTCTCCAACGACCACTACCTCCGCTCCACGGACCCGGAATCGCACATCGACATCGCCATGAGCGGTGACCTGATGCGCTCGATGGCGGGCGGCCCCTGGTTCCTCATGGAGCACTCCACGGGAGCGGTGAACTGGCAGCCCGTCAACCGCGCCAAGACCGAGGGCGAGCTGCGCCGCAACGCGCTCGCCCACGTGGCGCACGGCGCGGACGGCATCGCCTACTTCCAGTGGCGGGCGTCCAAGGCGGGCGCCGAGCAGTGGCACTCGGCGATGCTGCCGCACGCGGGCACGGACAGCCGGATCTGGCGGGACGTCGTACGACTCGGCGCCGACCTGAAGGCCCTCGCGGAGGTCCGCGGCAGCACCGGCACCGCCGAGGTGGCGATCGTCTGGGACTGGAACGCCCGCTGGGCCCTGGAACTCCCCTCCCAGCCCAGCGCCGAAGTCCGCTTCGCGGACCTGGTCCGCGCCTGGTACGAGCCGCTGTGGCGCGCGGGCGTCGCCGTGGACTTCGTCCGCCCCGACGCCGACCTGTCGCCCTACCGCCTGGTCCTGGCGCCCAGCCTGTACCTGGTCGACGACGCGGGCGCGGCGAAGCTCACCGGGTTCGCGGAGCGCGGCGGAACCCTCGCGGTGGGCTTCCACAGCGGGGCGGTGGACGAGAACTGCCATGTTCGCCTCGGCGGTTACCCCGGGGCCTTCCGCGAGGCGCTGGGGGTCAGGTCGGACGAGCTGTTCCCGCTGCTGCCGGGCGAGTCGGTGCCGCTGAGCGGCGGCGGGACGGCGACCCTGTGGTCGGAGCGGCTGCGCCTGGAGGGCGCCGAGGCCGTGTCGTCGTACGAGGGCGGCCCTCTTCAGGGCGTCCCCGCGGTGACGCGCCACGCCCACGGCGAGGGCACCGCCTGGTACCTGGCCACCCGGCCCGACCCGGACACCCTCGCCTCCCTGCTGACCCGCATCCGCACCGAGGCGGGCGTGGAGCCGGTGCGGCCGGCGCCGGAGGGCGTGGAGGTGGTCCGGCGGCGAGGTCCCTCCGCGGACTACCTGTTCGTCATCGACCACACGGGCCGCGGCGCGCGGGTGACCGTCGCCGAGGACGCGGTGGAGCTGCTGACGGGCAAGCCGGCGCCCGGCTCGGTGACGGTGGAGCCGGGCGAGGTGGCGGTCGTGCGGGAGCCCCGGCGACCGTGAGGCGGAGCTGAAGGGGGCCCCGGCCGTGATCGGCCGGGGCCCCTTCGCGTCCGGTCCGCCCCGAGCCGCGGGCCTCCGCGACCGTTCGGCCGATCCGGGTGCCCCGTGCTCCTACTGGGCGCGGGCGACGAGGAGGGCGACGTCGTCGTGGTCGTCGGGGTGGCGCAGCCCGTGCAGCAGGAGGTCGCAGGTCTCCTCCAGGGGACGCTGGGGCTGGTCGAGGAGGGAGAGGAGCGCGTTCAGCCGGTCGTCGATGGAGTGATGGCGGGTCTCCACCAGGCCGTCGGTGTACAGGACCAGCAGGTCACCGGGCTCGAGGTCGGTGGTGGAGACCTCGAAGGGGATGCCGCCGACGCCGAGCGGGGCCCCGCTGGGCAGGTCCAGCAGGGTCGGGTCACGGCCGGTGCGGGCCAGCGCGGGCGGCAGGTGCCCCGCGTTGGCGATGCGGCACTCCTTCCGGTGGGGGTCGTACACCGCGTACAGGCAGGTGACGATGTAGTGCTCCAGATCGCAGGTGATCTTGTCGAGGTGCTGGAGCACGACCTCGGGCGCGAGGTCGAGGTCCGCGTAGGCACACGTCGCGGTGCGCAGCCGGCCCATGGTGGCGGCGGCGTCGATGCCGTTGCCCATGACGTCGCCGACGACCAGAGCGGTCTTGTCGCCGGTCAGCGGGATGACGTCGTACCAGTCGCCGCCGACCTCGCTGGTGGTCTGGGCGGGCTGGTAGCGGGTGGCGAGGTCCAGGCCGGTGTGGTGCGGGGCGTGGTCGGGCAGCAGGCTGCGCTGCAGGGTGAGGGCGGTGTTGCGCACGCTCTGGTACCAGCGGGCGTTGTCCATGGCCACGGCGGCCCGCCCGGCCAGCTCGGTGGCCAGGACGACGTCGTCGTCGTCGAACGGGAGCGGGTTGCGGGTGCGCTTGAGGTCGAGGGCGCCGATGACCTCGCCGCGTGCGATCAGCGGCACGGCGAGGTAGGAGTGGACCCCGGCCCGGGCCAGCAAGGTGGTTCCCGCGGGGTCGCGGGCGATACGCGGCAGATCGTGCTCGCCGACGTGGCGGACCAGGACCGGCCGGCCGGTGTGCACGCACAGGGTCACCAGCCGGTCGCCGTCGTAGGCGGCGAGGTCGCCGGGGGCGTCGGCGGCGCGCAGGGCCACGGTGGGGTGGGCCGCCTTGAGGGCCAGGGTGCGGAAGAGCTCGGGGCCGCTTTCCGGTTTGCCGGTACGGCGGAAGGCGAGGGCGGAGTCGAGGACGTCCACGGCGACCACGTCGGCCAGATCGGGCGAGGCGACGTCGGCCAGCTCGCGGGCGGTCTGCTCCACCTCCAGGGTGTTGCCCACGCGGGCGGACGCGTCGGCGATGAGGGCGAGGCGCCGGCGGGCCCGGTCGGCCTCGGTGGCGGCGCGGTGCCGCTCGGTGACGTCGACGACGGAGGTGGCCGCGCCGAGAACGCGTCCGCCGGGGTCCTCCAGGCGGTAGAAGGAGAGGGACCAGGCGTGGTCGTGGTCGGGGTCCGCGGGGGTGCGGCCCACGTGGTACTGGTCGAGCAGCGGGGTGCCCGTGGCCAGCACCTGGTGCAGGGCGGACTCGATGGTGTCGACGTCGGCGAACGGCACGGTCTCCCGCAGGTGCCGGCCGATGTGCTCCTCGGCGGGAACGCCGTCGATGCGCTCCAGGGCCGGGTTCACCAGGAGGTAGCACAGGTCGGGGTCCATCAGGGCGAGGCCGATCGGGGACTGGTTGACCAGCCGCTCGCACAGCGCCAGGTCGGTCTCCAGACGCTGCAGGACGACGTGGTCGGCGGCGATGCCCAGGGCGTACACGTCCCCGCGGTCGTTCCACAGCCGCATGTTGCGGAACTCCATCAGCCGGGTGTCGCCGTTCTTGTGCCGGATGGGGAAGGCCCCGGCCCAGCTCCGGCCGGTCTCCATCACCTCGGCGAACAGGCTCAGCACGGACTGGACGTGCTCCGGGTGCACCAGCAGCCGCGCCGCGTACTCGCCGAGCGCCTCCCCCGCGGTGTAGCCGAACAACTCCTCGGCCTGCGGGCTCCAGAACACGATGCGCCCGCTCTGGTCGAGCACCACCGCGGCGACGCTGAGCACGTCCAGCAGGCCGGTCCGCCGGGAGCGTGCGGGGCCGAATTCGTCGCCGTCCACCTGGAAGGGTTCGGCTGACATCGAGGACCTCCCTCCGCCTGCCGGCGTGGCCGGCGTCCTGTACCCCCATCGCTCCACGCCTGAATCAGGCTTCCGGTATATCCATGCTGCCCCGGGGCGGGGGCGGTGCACAGCCGGGACCTTCGCCGGGCGCCACTCAGGGGCGTGGCGGTGCCGCCGCCCCGGCGAGCGCCGGGTGCGCCGGCAGCCCGTCCGGGGTCTTCGCCGCTCGGAGCTGCTCCGGGGAGGACGAGGCCGCACAGCCGACGGTGGAGGTGCGGTGGGCCCGGCCGCCAGGGGCGGCGGGACAAGGCGACGGCGAGGCCCGGGGGAGCAGCTCCGGGCCGGGGAGGGCAGGGGCGGCGGGCACGGAACCGACCGACCTGCGGGCCGTCGGCCGCCGTGGTTGCGCGAGCCTGCCCGGAGGGCAGCGGCCGTCGCGCGGCCCGCCCCCGGCCACCGGAGGTGCTCCGGCCACCGGCGATGGTGTGGTCCCGTGCCACGCGGCGCGGACTCTTAAGAGAGGGTGCCCCCACCGCGCCTCCGGCGGCGAGCCGCCAGCCACAGCGTCGCGGCCCCAGCGGCGGCCACCAGCAGCACGGTCCGTTTGTCCCGTGCCGCCCGGGCGCCCAGGGCCGCCTGCCGCCGCAACGGCTCCGGTGCCCGGTCCTCCCACACCCGCCCGGCCTGAGACGCCTGCGCGCGGGCCCCGCCGACAGCCCGGGCCGCCTTGCCCCTGACCGTGTCGGGCAGCTTGTCCTGCACCTGGTGCGCGACACCGGCGGCCTTGGCCTTCAGCTCGGCGGCCCTGACCACGGCTTGGTCCTTGACTTCGGCGGCCTTGACCATGGCCTGGTCCTTGACTTCGGCGGCCTTGACCACGGCCTGCTCCTTGACTTCGGCGGCCTTCTCCTGGGCGCGGGCCTTGACGTCGGCCCTGGCCACCAGCGCCTCCACCGTCTGCCCCAGCTCCTCCCGGCTGTGTTCGAGCTGTACCCGCAGTTCCTCCGTGCCCGTGGCGCCCTGTCCGTCGTCGGTCGGCTTGCTCATCGGTGCGCACTCTCCTTGATCTCGGCCACGTCGGCCTTGACGTTCTCGATCGTCTGCCGGGGCGTGGGCGGTGCGGCCCGGCCGACCTGCTTCTTCCCGGTCACGGCCAGGACCGCCGCGATCACGCCCAGCGCCACGGTGACGATCAGAGCGGCGGCCCACACCGGCAGGGGTACGGCCAGCGCCGCGATGATCGTGGCCACCAGGGCCTGCAGGGCGAGCAGGCCGACGACTCCGGCACCGCCGAACAGCCCGCCGCCCCGCCCGTAGCGCCTGCCCTTCTCCTTCATCTCCGCCTGCGCCAGCCTCAGTTCGCCGCGCACCAACTCCGTCAACTGCTGCGAAGCCCGATGCACCAGCTCACTCACCGGCTCCTGAGCGGAGCGGTTCACGCTGTGGTCGCGTCCGGTGTAATGCGGCTGCGTGCTCGTCACGGAGATCACCACCCATCCGTCTCGGTTCCAGCGATCGGCCGGGGCGCTGTGGCGCCCCGACCCTCCGGTGTGCTCGCGAGTACCCCGATCAGGCCGGTTCAGGGCGCGGAACCCGGCCATGCCGCCAAGCCGTTCGACCGGCTCGTACCTCCTCCACGGCGGCAACCGGCGTACGCCCCGGCGCATCCCCCCGTCGGGAGCGCACCCGGCCGCGCCACCAGGTTCCGTTCGAGGCCGGCGGGTACTCCACGCGCCATGGGATCTTTGAGTTCGCCGGTTCTGCTCCTGCTGTTCGCGGCCGGTGCCGCGGTCATCTGGTACGCGGGCGTCAAGCTGTCCGACACCACGGACGTACTCGCCGAACGGCTCCACCTCGGCAGTGCGCTCGGCGGTCTGATCCTCCTGGCGATCGCCACGAATCTGCCCGAGACCGCCATCACCGTCAGCGCCGCGCTGGCCGGCCAACTCGACGTCGCGGTCGGCAACATCCTCGGCGGCATCGCCGTCCAGACCGTCGTCCTGGCCGTCCTGGACGCCACCGGGGTCCGTCCCCGCGCACCCCTGACCCGGCTGGCCGCCAGTCTCCAACTGGTCCTGGAGGGCGCCCTGGTGGTGGCGGTGCTGGCCGTGGTCGTCATGGGCACGCAGCTCCCCGCCGGTCTGCACGCCGCAGGTCTGGCCCCGGCGTCCGTGGTGATCGCCGCGCTGTGGGTGATCGGTCTGGTACTGCTCGACCGGGCCGGGCGCGGGCTGCCGTGGCGGGAAGGCGGCGACGCCCCCGACAACCAGCCGGAACCACGCGGCCACTCCAGGGCCAAGAAGGAGAAGGCCGCCGGCGACCGGGGCGTGAGCACCGCACGTGCCGCGCTCGTGTTCTCCGTCTCGGCCCTGGCGACCCTGGTGGCCGGTGTGGTCATCGAACGCAGTGGCGAGGAGTTCTTCGCCCGGCAGGGGCTCAGCGGCGTGCTCTTCGGTGCCACGGTGCTGGCCGTGGCCACCGCCCTGCCCGAGATCAGCACCGGCCTGACCTCCACCCGGCTCGGCGACTACCAGCTCGCCGTCAGCGACATATTCGGCGGGAACGCCTTCCTGCCCGTGCTGTTCCTGCTCGCGAGCCTCGTCTCGGGCAAGCCGGTGCTGCCGGCCGCGCACCACACGGACGTCTATCTCACCGCGCTGGCCGTGATCCTGACCATCGTCTACATGGCGGGCCTCGTCTTCCGGCCCCGCCGCCAGTACGCCCGGATGGGCATCGACAGCGTCACAGCGGTGATCGTCTACGTCGTCGGCATCGCGGGACTCGCGACGATCTCCGGCTGACGCAGACCGGCTGTCAGCCGACTCTGATCAAGGATTTACTTTCGCCTGATTGTCTCTGATCGGACAGGGCGGATAGCGTCGCGGCCAGCGGCCTTTCTCCCTCATCGGACCGTCAACGAAGTCGGCGCCAGCTCACCTGACGAGGCATCAGTTCTGCTCACGCGCTCCCTCCGAGCAGCCCCCGCCCTGCGTGCACGTCACACGGCGCCGATCGGCAGATGTCGCCCCCCGGCCGCCGGCATCCGTCGGAACAACGGCCACGATCAGGCACGTCGCTCCCCGTCGGCACCACACAAGAAGGACACTCCCTTGCGCTCAAGCGCCGAACACGCGACATCGGAGCCGGGCGGCAGACGCAGGCACAGAGGCCGCGCGGGCGCCGTCGCGGCCGCTTGGCTGGCCGCCGCGGCCCTCCTGGCGGGCGGACCGCTCACGGACACCGCCTCCGCGGCCCCGGCCACCTCGTCGGCCCACGTCAAGCACCTGTGCGCACACGCCACCGAGCCCGGCCGGATGGCGTGCCTCGCCGAGGCCAGGACCGACATCGTCCAGCACATGACGCTCGGGCCGGACACCACACCGTCCGGCTACGGCCCCACGGACCTGCAGAGCGCCTACAACCTGCCGTCCACCACGGCCGGTTCGGGCCGGACCGTGGCGATCGTCGACGCCATGGACGATCCCACCGCCGAGTCGGACCTCGCCACCTACCGGTCCCAGTACGGCCTGCCCGCCTGCACCACCGCGAACGGCTGCTTCCGCAAGGTCAACCAGACCGGCGGCACCACCTACCCGAGCGCGGACACCGGATGGGCCGGCGAGATCTCCCTGGACCTCGACATGGTCAGCGCCGTCTGCCCGCAGTGCCACATCCTGCTCGTCGAGGCCAAATCCGCCAGCGTGTCCGACCTCGGCACGGCCGAGAACGAGGCCGTGGCCCTCGGCGCGAAGTACGTCTCCAACTCCTTCGGCGGCACCGAGGACCCGAGCGAGACCACCGCGGACGTCCAGTACTTCGACCACCCCGGCGTCGCCATCACCGTCAGCGCGGGTGACAACGGCTACGGCGCCGAGTACCCGGCCAGTTCCCCGTACGTCACCGCCGTCGGAGGCACCTCCCTCACCCGTGCGAACACCTCCCGGGGCTGGAGCGAGTCGGTCTGGTCCACCGACAGCACCGACGGCACCGGATCCGGGTGCTCCGCGGACGAGCCCAAGCCGTCCTGGCAGTCGGACACCGGCTGCTCCAAGCGCAGCGTCGCCGATGTCTCGGCGGTCGCCGACCCGGCCACCGGCGTCGCGGTCTACGACAGCTACGGGGCCTCCGGCTGGGACGTCTTCGGCGGCACCAGCGCGTCGTCGCCCATCGTCGCGGCCACCTACGCCCTCGCGGGCACCCCGACCGCGAACAGCTACCCGTCGTCGTACCCCTACGGCCACACCTCGGCGCTGAACGACGTCACCACGGGATCCGACGGCACCTGCTCACCGAGCTACCTGTGCACCGCGGGCTCCGGCTACGACGGCCCGACCGGGCTCGGCACCCCCAACGGCACCGCCGCCTTCGCCGGCGGCCCGAACACCGTCAACGCGTTGCAGCCCGGACAGAAGCTGACCTCCGGGCACCGCCTGAGCAGTGCCAACGTCACGCTGTCGATGGGCAGCGACGGCAACCTGGCCGCCTACCTCAGGACGGGCGCGACGGGCAACGGCCCGGCGATCTGGTCCAGCCACACCTCGGGCCACTCCGGTGCGTACGCCTTCATGCAGAGCGACGGCAACCTGGTCGTCTACGCCCCCGGCGGCAGCGCCCTGTGGTCCACCCACACCAACGGCCACTCCGGCGCCTACCTCCTGCTACAGGACGACGGCAACCTCGTGGTGTACGGCCCCGGCGGCGGCCCCGGCACCGGCGGCTCCCTGTGGGCGGACGGCACCAACGTGCGCTCGACGACGATCAAGTCGGGCCAGAAGCTCACGGGCGGCTGGTGGAGCCAGACCCGCTACACCCGCCTCGTGGTGCAGCCGGACGGCAACGTCGTGATGTACCGCAAGCACGACGGCAAGGCCATCTGGTCCACCGGCACCTACGGTCACGCGGGCGCCTACATGTACATGCAGAGCGACGGCAACCTGGTCGTCTACACCTCCGGCGGCAGCGCCCTGTGGTCCACCCACACCAGCGGCCACACCGGCGCCTACGCCCTCCTCCAGAGCGACGGGAACTTCGTCGTCTACAAGAGCGGCGGCGGCCCCGGCACGGGCGGCGCCCTGTGGGCCAGCAACACCTACACGTCGGTGCCCTGACCTTCCCACCACCGGCCGACGGCCCCGCCCGACCGAACGGGCGGGGCCGTCGGCGCACCAGCGGCTGCCACAGCGGCACACTCCACCGGGAAGCGCTGCCTGTCGAGCCCGAGCAACCCGAACCACAGTGCCTGGCAGTACTACTGGTCCAACGAGCGGTGGGGCAACTGGACGACCAACCTGCGCGTCAGCGACTACGGGACGTACCACGTCTGGTCGAAGTGACCCTGTCTGCTCGTGACCGCGTTCGGTCGTGAACGGTCCGCGGAGGCGCCCCGCCGGCCGGCGGGGCGCCTCTCGGCTCGAACAGTTCCCGCATTCGCCCGACCCACAGGACCTGATCCCATGATGGTGCGTCGTTTCCTCCGTGCCGCCGCCGGTTCGATCACGGTGATCGTGTTCGGTCTGCTGACCGCCTGCACCACCACGACCCACTCCACACCCTCGGCTGCCGGTGGCACCACCCCTCCTGCCGCCGGCGCCTGCACCACCGGTTCGGTCGCCGGCACCGGCGCCGCCGGTCCGGTGAAGACGCTCCACCGTCCCGCCTGTGCACCGCACTGACCGCGGACGCCGCCAAACCGCTCATCGCCGACGCGCCGCTCGTGGCCCTGGTCAGCCCCGACAAGGGCCGGGCCCCGGACGTCTGCAACTACGCATCGCCCGACGGAACGTCGACGCTGGCCCTCACCTCGGCCTCCCGCACGTACGACGCCGAACTGCCCGCCGCCCACGACCTGCGCGCGAACCTGGCGCCGGCCGGGATGCGCGACGTGCGGGTCGACCCGGTGAGCGGCCTGGGCCGACAGGCCTTCCGGGAAACCGCCTACAGGAACAGGCTCGGCAGCACGTCACCTTCCTCGTGTGGAACTCGGGAGCCCGGACCTAAGTCTGGGAGGACCTGAAGACGTCGAAGTAGCCCGGCCACCGGTTTCTCATCGCTGAGGACAGCGAGGGCATCGCAGCTGCGTTCACACACGCCCGTTTGGTGTCTAATGATCCGGCACTCATGCCCCCTGCTGGTGAGGCACGGCGCATGCTCATGATGCTTGGCACCGCTGCTCGTACTCGGCGGCAGGGTCACCGATTGGGCAACCAAGTACTCGAGGAGGCGCTGCACGACATCCTTGACAGCGAACCGGATAGCTCATACGTGCATGTATGGGGCAAGGTTGGTCCCAAAAATCTGCCAAGTCAGAGGATGCTGAAAAGAGCAGGCTTCGAGGAGCGCGACGTTCCGAGTTTGGATAACTTCACGCACTGGTACCTCGCGCGAGAGCGCTGACCGACAAGTGCCCGAGCCTGACGTAAGTGCCTCTGGTGGCGGCGTACCCGGTAGAGGTCTGGCTCATCGTGGGCGTATCCGAGTGTTGTGCCGAGGGTGGAATGCAGCGCGGGACTAATTGCTGGCGTCGACAAGGCCAAGCCTCGGTCCTGCGCTGCTCAGTTGTCCGGACCAAGTGCTTAGAAGATGCGGGCAGGCCCTACAAGCCCGACTCGACGCCCTCTCATCACCTTCATCACGAACTGCCGAGAGCCGTCGCCGTCCGCGAACGTTGCCGTCAGTACCGTCGGCCGTACTAGTCGGTCATCGCATTAGGGGCGCACAAACTGCGCGGCAGCCACGAGAAAAGCGTTGACACTTAAAAGTACTTATTCAGGTTTACCTCCCTGCACTACTGCAGGGAGGGCCACGGTCAGTGAGTCGTAAGGATTTTTGGGTTGAAGAGTTGGGAGCTCTAGTTCACCAGACATAGCACCATCGCTACGAAGAGTGGTGTCGTGCTCTGTACCCTTCGGGTCGGCAGATCTCATGTTGATACTTCTCTCAGTATCTGCCGCCAGCGTCGGCTTGGAACCTTTAGTCGAATTAAGTTCGATCAATGCTTCATCGTTCGCGGAAAGTTCCCCTGTTGCTGTGAGACTCACATCCAGGGCCCACGCCTCTCCGGCAATATGTCGGAACGACCACTTTAGGCGAGAGCCATCCAACGCGCGATCTATCGAAATATTGCGCAGGTACACCTGGGCGATGATGTGATCACCGCCACTCGCTCCGATTGCTTTTTCGTAACGCGTATCTCCGGCCGTGACGTTAGCGACTCCGACGGACGACTCGATATCACGCCGGACCCTAACTGCATCACGCTCTTTCGATGCCGCTAGATTTGCATAGATGGCAGGAGCGAAGCCGGCGAGCACTGCACCAACGACCAACAGGGCAACGGTCCGGAAGCGGGTATTTCCGAGGTGAGTCGTGGATATACTAAGCCACTGAGGATCTCTCGCAAAAAGCCATATTACTATCATTGTCAGGACGACGCGTGCAATGAAGGGAAGAGTTGGAGGGGTGCCAGGAATTATTGCAACCAGCCAGCCAATAGCGGGAACGGAGAGCCCCCCGATGAAAGAAAGGATGTTGCTCGAAGCGTTGGATGCAGGCCGAGGATCCGACGGCCCAGGCGAGTTGCTCGACATATTCCTTGCCTCCGCATTTTTTAAATCACGCCATGAGACATGTAAATCGTTTGGTTCCTCCGACCTCAAAGAGACGGTCAGTACCTGGCTCAGTAAGAAGTCGTGCGGGCCGACCCGTTCTTAGCGCGACGGACGCTTCGGAGGAACCGGTCCTGGGATCACGTCCTTGCCCAGGTGTTCCTTGATCAGGTATTTGAGCTCCGGGCCTTCGATGAGTTGGAGCCGACCATGCTGACGGGCGAAGTCGTGGCTGGCCCTGCCGAACCATGAGGTAGTGATCAGGATGCCCTTGGCGGCTCGCTTGTGTTCCACGACGCCTGCCAATGCCTGCACGGCCTCAACGCCCACGAGTTTGCTGTAGCGCTTGGCCTGGATGATGCACTCACCGTTGAAGACCGGGTCCTTGCTGACGGCCACCGCGTCCACACCTTCGTCCTTTGAGGCCTGTGTGTTCCATGCCTCCATCCCGATCGCCTCGAAGAGTTGGCGGATCAGGTGCTCGAACTCGGTGGGGGTCAGCTTGACCAGTACGGGCCTGCTGTCCAGGTCAGCTACCACGTCCATGCTGTCCATCAGGCGGTACTTGGTCAGGTCGAATTCGATGATGGGCCGGATGGGTTCGAGGTCGTAAGGGTTGGGAGATACGAGTGCGTTGAGCCCCTTGAGACAGGCAGCGGGATCGACCTGGCTGAGCCGCAGCTTTCCGAACTGTTCCCTGCTGGCACTCAGTGTGACGAGACAGGGTGAGACTTCCTGACCAGTAGCTCGGTCGATGGTCTTGACGCGACCGTTCAAGATGACGCCGTTGACCACTCGGTCCGGATCGCCGGCCAGGATCTCGTGGACGGTCCGTAGAGCGACCTGCGCCAAGACAGACGAGTAGATCTCCTTACGCTCCTTCTCCGGCCGAGGCACCACAGTCATCTCATCCCGGCTCTTCACATACCTGTAGCCGCGCGCGGCGGGCACGATTGTCTCCGGCGGCAGCTGAATCTCCACAAGGACGTCCCCCGTAGCAGGGCGGAAGGCGATGAGGTGCTCGTGAGGGAAGCCCATGGGGTACGACGAGGCATCGAGGACGGCCCCTAGGTGCGCTTCCACTGCTTCCGGATCGCCGGCGCGATACGCCTCGCGCTGCTCATCCAACTGCCTGTTGAAGGCCTCGACCTCCTCAGCGGATCGCTCCTCCGCCTGACGGTGCTCCGCGCGTTTCTGCTCCAGCGTCGCCCGGCGCTTCTCCTCAGCTCGCGCATGCCGCGCCTGCGCTTCCCTGAATCGCTCACGGGCCTCGGCGACCTCCGCCTCGTGTCGCTTCCTGCCAAAGCCCAGGACGGCACCCAGACCGCCGGGCCCTGGGGGTGCGAAGTCTTCCCACCGCGGTGAAGGCTCCGGGCGGGACCAAGGGCGTTCATCTAACACCGTCGGCGTATGAGTCCTCCGTCGGCGCTCGAACGTCGTGGGCGGGTCACCGACCAGAGCATCACGCAGCAACTGGCTCAGCTGCTCGACCTCGTGCTCGACCCCGATCGTCTGCACCTTGGCATGCTCGGCCTGCTGCTCTTGATACGCAGCCTTCCGCTCTTGCTCCCGCCGTTTGCTGGCCGCTTCAGCAGCCTTGCGGGCCCGCTCTGCTTGGCGGGCCTGTTGCTCCTGGGCCCGCCGCAAAGCTTGCTGCTGCCGCTGGTACTCGTTGCCTCGGCCACTACTACGCTGCGCCATTCGCTAGCCCTCCCCTGGCTTGACCCCTCAAGCTGCATTCCCCTCTCAGCTCGCAGAATCACCAGGCGAGCCGTCAGCGCCTCTAGCACGGCAGGAGCCTGGCAGGCGGACCACAGGCGGCAGCCCGCTCCCTGCGTCCGACGGGATGGGTCGGAGCACCGCCGTCCGTTGCAGGGCTCCAGGGCCCGTCATCCGATTAGCCGTTCGCAATCCCAGCGGTCGCCAGGGGTTCGGTGAGCTGCAGAACTGCGGACGTTCGCCGAGCGGTGAGAGGTGTTCCCTGGCGGCGGCTTGGACCACGAGAGCCAACGATGCCGCTGTTTGTGTGCGAGCGGGGGCGGCGGGGCCAGCTCTGTCTTGAGGTCAGGTCTCAGGAGCGGCTACGGATCACCACATGCCTCCCCGTCCAAAGACGCTCGGAAGAGAAACCGCCCAGCGACTTACCGCGCCATTAGGAGCGCAGGCCCGGCCGGGAGCCGGGCCGCGCGCGGTGAGCGGAGCGAGCTGCCTTGACGAGGCCGCCGCTGACTCGGCCTTCGTGCTGCTGACCGTGGAAGAGGCCGCGCGACAGCATCCGTATCGGTCCTACGACGTGCTTCCGGCTGGTCATGTCCAGCGAGATCGAGTCCGTGACTGTGGGGCGGCTCCGGCGAGTCCCGGTCGACGCTCTCTCTGCGTACGTGGCGAAGCTGCGGCGCCCGGCTGCGGTTGCGTAGGGAAGGGGACGTGGCAGAGCAGAAGCGCACCCGTCAACCCAACGGGGCCTCGTCCATCTACCTCGGTAAGGACGGCAAGTGGCACGGACGTGTGACGGTCGGCGTCCGGGATGACGGCAAGCCCGACCGCCGTCACATCGAGCGAAAGACCAAGGCCGAGGTGACCAAGGCCGTTCGCGAGATGGAGCGGGCGCGGGATGAGAAGAAGCTCAGGAAGCCGGGCCAGAGCTGGACCGTCCAAGCGTGGCTGGAGCACTGGGTCGAGAACATCGCCAAGCCGTACGTCTCGGAGAACACGTACGACGGCTATGAGGTCGATGTTCGGGTCCACCTCGTGCCCGGCCTGGGTGCCCACAAGCTCGACCGCCTGGAGCCGGAGCACCTGGAGCGCTTCTACCGGAAGATGCAGGAGGCCGGGAGCGCGGCCGGCACTGCCCACCACGTCCACCGCACGATCCGGGTCGCCCTGGGGGAAGCTGTCCGACGTGGCCACGTCGCCACCAACGTTGCCGAGATCGCCAAGGCTCCCCGCCTCGAAGAGGAGGACATCGAGCCGTACACGATCGAAGAGGTTCAGAGCCTGCTGGTCGAGGCGGCCAAGCTCCGGAACAGCGCGCGCTGGGTCGTCGCCCTGGCCCTCGGCCTCCGCCAAGGGGAAGCGCTCGGGCTGCACTGGGAAGACGTCGACCTGGACGCGGGGTATGTCCGCATCCGCAAGAACCGGCTGCGGCCCAAGTATGCGCACGGCTGCGGTGCTGATCCGTGTGGCAGGAAGGCGGGCTACTGCCCGAAGCGGGAGCAGATCCGGCGCGAGCACAAGTCGACCAAGTCACGCGCGGGGCGGCGCACCATCGGGCTGCCTGACCCGCTGATCAGAATTCTCCGCCAGCACCAGGAGGTACAGGACCGGGAGCGGATCGCGGCCGGTGCGGAATGGGAGGGCAAGGGGTACGTCTTCGCCTCGCCGATCGGCGGGCCGTTGAGCCCGAACACCGACTTTCACGTCTGGAAGCGGCTTCTCCGGGACGCGGGCGTACGAGACGGCCGACTGCACGACGCTCGGCACACTGCCGCCACCGTGCTGCTGATCCTCGGAGTCCCAGACGTGGTGATCGACTCGATCATGGGTTGGGAGCCTGGGGGAGCGGCGCGGATGCGCGCCCGGTACATGCATGTGACGGGAACCATGCTCCGCAAGGTCGCCCAGCAAGTCGGGGACGCGCTCTGGGTGCCGCCCGGTACCGAAGAAAGAACCAACTGAGACGGAAACTGAGACGGACAACGTCGAAGGGCCCCACTGCGAACAGTGGGGCCCTTCGACATCGTGCCCGGTGAGGCACTGGCGGAGGATACGAGATTCGAACTCGTGAGGGGTTGCCCCCAACACGCTTTCCAAGCGTGCGCCCTAGGCCTCTAGGCGAATCCTCCGCCGGAAACATTACATGACGCCGGGGAGTGCTAGCGAACTCGTTCGGGACCCCGGCGATCGGGTAGGCTGGGGCTCAGCCCCTCACGCGGCGCTATCTGACTGAACTCCCCCAGGGCCGGAAGGCAGCAAGGGTAGGTCGGCTCTGGCGGGTGCGTGGGGGGTCTTTCGCATCCGGGGGACGGGTGCCCGGGGCGGGCCGTCGGGGGCTGCGCACGGGCCGAGGCTCGGGCCGGGCGCTTTGTCAGTGGGCGCCTATAACCTCGTAAGCGTGTCGTCTCTCGCGCTGTACCGCCGCTATCGCCCGGAGTCCTTCGCCGAGGTCATCGGGCAAGGGCATGTCACCGACCCGCTGCAGCAGGCGCTGCGGAACAACCGGGTCAATCACGCGTACCTGTTCAGCGGGCCGCGCGGGTGCGGCAAGACGACCAGCGCACGGATCCTGGCCCGCTGTCTGAACTGTGAGCAAGGTCCCACGCCGACGCCGTGCGGCGAGTGCCAGTCCTGCCGCGACCTGGCCAGGAACGGACCGGGGTCGATCGACGTCATCGAGATCGACGCCGCCAGCCACGGTGGCGTGGACGACGCCCGTGACCTGCGGGAGAAGGCCTTCTTCGGGCCCGCGAGCAGCCGCTACAAGATCTACATCATCGACGAGGCCCACATGGTCACGTCGGCTGGTTTCAACGCGCTGCTCAAGGTCGTCGAGGAACCGCCCGAGCACCTCAAGTTCATCTTCGCGACCACCGAGCCCGAGAAGGTCATCGGGACCATCCGGTCGCGTACGCACCACTACCCGTTCCGGCTCGTGCCGCCCGGGACGCTGCGCGACTATCTCGCCGAGGTGTGCGAGAAGGAGAAGATCCCCGTCGAGGACGGGGTCCTGCCGCTGGTCGTGCGGGCGGGCGCCGGATCCGTGCGTGACTCCATGTCCGTCATGGACCAGCTCCTCGCCGGCGCGGGTCCCGACGGTGTGACGTACGCCATGGCCACCTCGCTGCTCGGGTACACGGACGGCTCGCTCCTCGACTCCGTCGTCGAGGCCTTCGCGACCGGGGACGGCGCCGCCGCCTTCGAGGTCGTCGACCGCGTGATCGAGGGGGGCAACGACCCCCGCCGGTTCGTCGCCGACCTGCTGGAGCGGCTGCGGGACCTGGTCATCCTCGCCGCCGTGCCCGACGCCGCCGAGAAGGGACTCATCGACGCCCCGGCCGACGTGCTGGAGCGGATGCAGGCCCAGGCGGGCGTCTTCGGCCCGGCCGAGCTGAGCCGCGCCGCCGACATCGTCAACCAGGGGCTGACCGAGATGCGCGGGGCCACCTCGCCCCGGCTGCAGCTCGAGCTGATCTGCGCACGGGTGCTGCTGCCCGCCGCGTACGGGGACGAGCGGTCCGTCATGGCCCGGCTGGACCGCCTGGAGCGCGGCGTCGACTTCTCCGGCGGCGGCACGGCCCCCGCCATGGGGTACGTGCCCGGCCCCGAGGCGCACGCCGGGGCGGCGGCCGCTCCTCCGGTGCCGCCCGGCGGCGGCCCGGCGGCGGCCCGGGCCGCGGTGCGGGGCGGAGGCACCGGCACGGGCGCGGGCGGTGCGCCGGGCCCGGTCACGTCGAACGCTGCGGCGACGCCTGTTCCGGCAGCGCCCGCAGCGCCCGCGGAGGCGCCGCCGGCGGCTCCCGCTCCCGCCCAGCCCGGGCCCCCGGCCGCCCCTGCTCCCACCGCCCCCGGCGCCTGGCCCACCGCCGCGTCGGCGGGCAGCGGCCGACGGCCCGGCGGGTGGCCCACGGCGGCGTCCGCGGGCGGGGGACAGCCCCCGGCCGCGCCCACGCGACCGGGGGCGCCCGCGGCCACGCCGGCACCGGCCGCCTCCGCTCCGGCACCGGCCGGCGCACCGGCGCCGGGCGGACTCGACCCCCGAGCGCTGTGGCCGAACATCCTGGAGGCGGTGAAGAACCGCCGCCGCTTCACCTGGATCCTGCTCAGCCAGAACGCGCAGGTCGCGGGCTTCGACGGAACGACGCTGCAGCTCGGCTTCGTGAACGCCGGCGCCCGGGACAACTTCCTGAGCAGCGGCAGCGAGGACGTCCTGCGGCAGGCGCTGGGCGAGCAGTTCAACGTGCAGTGGAAGGTCGAGGCGATCGTCGACCCGTCGGGCGGTTCGGCACCGCCGTCCGGCTCGGGCCCCGGCTTCGGCGGCGGTGGCGGCTACGGCTCGGGCGCCCCGTCCGCGCCGCGTCCCGCACCCCAGCAGCCGACTCCGGCCGCGCGCCCCGCCGCCCCGGCGGCCCCCGCCGCACCGGCACCGGCGGCGCCCGCCCCCGCCCCGTCCGCGCCTCCCGCCCCGGAGCGTCACGTGGTCGCCCCCGAGGACGACATGCCGGAGGACGACGACCCCGACCTCGACGAGTCGGCCCTGTCCGGCCACGAACTGATCGTGAGAGAGCTCGGGGCCACGGTGATCGAGGAGTTCTCCAACGAATAGGTGCGGATAGTAGGTGCGGGTAGAGCGAAAGCGGATGGAACGGATAAAGCGGACAGGGTAGATAAAGCAGATAGAGCGGATAGGGCGAGTAGCACCGCAGGAGGACCCGGGGGTGGCTCCTGGGAGGAACCCACAAACCCCCGCCCCGCCCCTCTTCGGCGGCCCCCACAAGGTCACCGGCCCGCGCCCGTTAGGCTGACCCCGTGAAGGTCCTCGTCATCGGTAGCGGCGCCCGCGAACACGCCCTGTGCCGTTCCCTCTCCCTCGACCCCGACGTCACCGAGCTGCACTGCGCCCCCGGCAACGCGGGCATCGCCGAGGCGGCCCGGCTGCACCAGGTCGACGCCCTCGACGGCAAGGCCGTGGCCGCGCTGGCGACCGAGCTCGGTGCCGACCTGGTCGTCGTCGGCCCGGAGGCACCCCTCGTGGCGGGTGTCGCCGACGCCGTGCGCGAGGCCGGAATCCCCGTCTTCGGTCCCTCCAGGGAAGCCGCGCAGCTCGAGGGCTCCAAGGCCTTCGCCAAGGACGTCATGGCGGCCGCGGGCGTCCCCACCGCACGGTCGTACGTCTGCACGAACGCCGAGGAGGTCGAGGAGGCGCTCGACGCCTTCGGCGCCCCTTACGTCGTGAAGGACGACGGTCTCGCCGCCGGCAAGGGCGTCGTCGTCACCGCCGACCTGGAGGCCGCCAAGGCGCACGCGGCGGCCTGCGAGCGCGTGGTGATCGAGGAGTTCCTCGACGGCCCCGAGGTGTCCCTGTTCGCCGTCACCGACGGCGAGACGGTCGTCCCGCTCCAGCCCGCCCAGGACTTCAAGCGCGCCCTGGACGGCGACGAGGGGCCGAACACCGGCGGCATGGGTGCGTACTCGCCGCTGCCGTGGGCCGACCCCAAGCTGGTCGAGGAGGTGCTGCAGACGGTTCTGCAGCCGACCGTCGACGAGATGCGCCGCCGCGGCACGCCGTTCTCCGGGCTGCTGTACGCGGGGCTCGCGATCACCTCGCGCGGCGTCCGGGTCATCGAGTTCAACGCCCGCTTCGGCGACCCGGAGACCCAGGTCGTCCTCGCCCGGCTGAGGACCCCGCTCGCCGGCCTGCTGCTGGCCGCCGCGAACGGCACCCTCGCCGACCTGCCGCCGCTGCGCTGGAGCGACGACGCGGCCGTCACCGTGGTCGTGGCCTCCCACAACTACCCCGGCAGCCCGCGCACCGGCGACCCGATCACCGGACTCGACGAGGTGGCGGCCCAGGACGCCCCGCACGCGTACGTCCTGCACGCCGGCACCCGGCGCGAGGGCGACGCCGTGGTGAGCGCGGGCGGCCGCGTGCTGTCCGTCACGGCGACCGGCGCGGACCTCACCGAGGCCCGCGACCGGGCGTACACGGCGGTCGGCCGCATCGGCCTGGAGGGCTCCCAGCACCGCACGGACATCGCGGCGAAGGCGGCCGAAGCCGCCGTCTGACCCCGGCGCGCCCGCGACGGTGGTGACGCCGGTCGATGTGACGCCGGTCGATGTGACGCCGGGCGATGAACCTCCCGGGCCCCGCACCCGTCTCAGGGTGCGGGGCCCTTCTCATGCGGCGGTGTCGCGCGGGGCTGGGCGCCGGCCGGGCGCGATCCTGGCCTGGCCGTTGCGCTGCGTCAGCCACCTTTCCCCAAAGCCATTCCATCGAGTGAGCGGTGCCCCATCCGGCTGACGTCGGCCGGAGCCCCAACTAGGGTGCGGCGCAGGCGTTCCGGCACTTGGCCCACCGGCATTGCGATGTCAGTGGCGGGTGCCACAGTGGGGGAGTGAGCAACGCACGGGCATCCGGCGGCGACCTCCGTGACGCAGACCGTCACGGCACAGGTCGTGCCGGACAGAGGCGGGTCCGAGGGGGTGACGTCCGGTCGTGACAGGTATGGGTGTGGAGGCAGGCGCGCAGGCCGCGCGCTCCCGGGCCCTGGCCGTGCTGCGTATCCGCAGCCGGGCGCTGGCCGTCGCCCTGCTGCCCGCGGCCGTCGCCGTCGTGCTGCTCGTCGGCGGTGCCACCGGTCACCTGACCGGAGCCCGCTGGGGGATCGCCCGCTGGATCGTGACCGGCATCGCCGCGGTCGTCCTGCTCTGCGCCGCCGCCATCGCCCTCGTGGTCGCCCGCGCCCGCCCGGCCATGAGCCCCACGGTCCCCATCGCGGAGGACGCGGCCCCCGATCTCTACCGCATGGTCAGAGACCTCGCCGACCGCCTCGACGTGCCCGCGCCGTCCGCCATAGCGCTCACCCCGGACTGCGACAGCTGGCTGGAGGACCGCACCCACCCCGCGCACGGCCCGCCGTGTCCGCCGCCCGGGGAGGAGATATCCGGCGCCCGCGGCATACGCGGCCTGTCGGCCCCCCGGCAGCACCGCGCCGCGACCGCACCCGTGCTGGTCATCGGCTCCCCGTTCCTGTGGTGGATGCGGGTGGGCGAGCTGCGCGCGGTCCTCGCCCCGGTCGTCGCCGGTACGGGGCCCTCGGCACACCCCGACATAGCGGCGGCACGGCGTTTCGTCCGGGGGCTGGACGCCGCGGTGGCGGTGACGTCGGCGCCGGCCCACGGACCGGTGGTCCGTACGGCGCTGGCGGGCGCCGGCTGGGTGGCGCGCCTGCTGCTGCGTAGCTGCCGCGGGCATGCGGAGGAGATGGAGCGGGGGGTGGCGGCGGCCGCGGCCGAGCGTGCACAGGCTGTGGACTACGGCGTGCGGATCGTCGCGCAGGAGCAGGTGGGGCTGGCGTACGCGGGCTGGGACCGGCTGCTGACCCGGGTCGCGCTGCCGGCCTGGCGGATGGGCCGCTGGCCCTCGCGGCTGGACGCGGGCGTGGTCTCCGCGCTCACCGAGCTGTCGCGCCGGGACCGGCTGGCCGAGGGTTTCACCTCCCGGCTGGGTGAGCGGCCGGCCTGTGACCTCCTCGAGGAACCCGGCGTGGTGGACGAGGCCGCGTCCCTGCTCGCGGCCCGCCTCTTCCACGGAGGACCGGCCGAGCCCGGCCCCGACTGGGCCCCGGTGAACTGGCAGGAGTACCCGGACGAGGTCGTCGACCGCAAGTGGCGCACGGACGCGGCCCGCCTGCACCGCGTCCTGGACGCCCTGGGCGTCCGGCACGCCCACCACGGCACGGCCCCCGAAGCGGACCGGCCGACACTGGAGCGGGTCCTGGAGTACCTGACGGTCCGCCCGGGCGGCAGCGCGAGCGGCACGCCGACGGGCGAGGACGAGGTCGACGGCGTACGCCCGATGGGTGAGCGCGGGGCCGACGGCGTACGTCCGCCGGGTGAGGACGGGGCCGAGGGCACACGTCCGACGGGCGAGCGCGGGTCCGACTTCATACGTCCGCCGGGCCGTCCGCCGGGCGAGGACGGCGTCGGCGACGAAACCGATCGTGTCCCCGACGACGACGCGGTCGCCAGTGTGCGGACCGCCGCGCTCGTCGCCGGCCTCAGCGCCGAAATGGCCCGGGAGGAGACGGCCGGTGTCCTGCCCGGCGGCCGGGCCGGGGCGCAGGCGGCGGGTCCGGACCGAACGGTGTGGGACGCGACCGCGATGCTGCCGCTGTTCCCGCTGCAGCCGCCCCGCACCGGCCGTGAACTGCTCGTCGACCACGTCGCCGCGGTGGTGTGCTGCGCCGCGATGGACACGGCGGGGGCGGCACCGGGCCTCGACTGGCTGGACGGCCCCTCCCTCCTGGTGAAGGGCGAACGCGCCGCCGACCTCTCGCCCCGGGTCCGCACCCTCGTCGAGGAGGGCGACCCCGCCCCGCTGCGCACCTGGCTCCGCGCCATCGGCGTGCGCCCCGAGAAACCGGTCCGCCTGGGCTGAGACCCCGCGACCCCGGTCCCACCTGGGGGAACCCGCCCGGCTCGATTCCGCAACCCCGACCCGTGGCCGCAGAATCCCATTCCGTTCACGTCAATTCGCGACGAACGGTGACGGAGTGGGTGCGTTATGTGATGTGCTGGGTACCGATCGGGCACTCGGTAAGGGCTTACGACGCGGCTCACGGGGGCGAGGGAGGGGACACACATGGGGTCGGAACACATCCGGCGGTGGGAGTCGGGTGCTCTCGCGCACGCCGTGACGGATCCTTTCGGCCAGGGTCCCGTTCCCTGGCTGAGGGGCAGTGAGACGTACTTCGACGACACGGGCCACGTGGTCCCCTGGTACGTGGACCCGACCCCGGCACACGTCCCCGCCCAGGGCCACAAGGGGGCACGGATCCCGGCCCCCCGCACCAGCGGCCCGCGCTCCGCGGACGACGTCCACCGCCAGATCAAGGGCTTCACCTCCACCGGCGCGGTCGCTCCGGGCGAGGCCCTGGACTTCCACATCACGGTGGACCCGCCCCAGGAGTTCTCCGTCGACGTGTACCGGATCGGGCACTACAACGGCGACGGAGCAGCAAAGATCACCACCAGCCCCCGTCTCTCCGGCATCGTCCAGCCGCCCCCGCTCACCGCCGACCGCACGGTCTCCTGCCATCACTGGTGGCTGTCCTGGCGGCTGCAGATCCCGTCGTACTGGAGCGTCGGCGCCTACGTCGCCGTGCTGACCACCGCCGACGGCTACCGCTCCCACGTCCCGTTCACCGTCCGCGACGCCCACCCGGCCGACCTGCTCCTGCTGCTCCCGGACATCACCTGGCAGGCGTACAACCTCTACCCGGAGGACGGCCGCACCGGCGCCAGCCTCTACCACGCCTGGGACGACAACGGCCGGCTGCTCGGTGAGACCGACGCCGCCACCACGGTCTCCTTCGACCGCCCGTACGCGGGCGCGGGCCTGCCCCTGCACGTCGGGCACGCCTACGACTTCATCCGCTGGGCCGAGCGGTACGGCTACGACCTCGCCTACGCCGACGCCCGCGATCTGCACGCCGGACGCGTCGACCCCACCCGCTACCGCGGTCTCGTCTTCCCCGGCCACGACGAGTACTGGTCGGTGCAGATGCGCCGCACCGTGGAGCTAGCTCGCGAGCACGGCACCTCGCTGGTCTTCCTCTCCGCCAACACCATGTACTGGCAGGTGGAGCTCGGTCCGTCCCCGTCCGGCGTCCCGGACCGCCTGCTCACCTGCCGCAAGCGCCGCGGCCCGGGAAAGCCGGTCCTGTGGCGGGAGATCGACCGTGCGGAACAGGAACTGATCGGCATCCAGTACGCGGGCCGGGTGCCCGAGCCCCACCCCCTGGTGGTCCGCAACGCCGACCACTGGCTGTGGGAGGGGACCGGCGCGGAGGAGGGCGACAGGCTGGACGGGATGGTCGCCGGGGAGGCGGACCGTTACTTCCCGCGCGCCCCACTGCCCGACCACGAGGGCCGCATCCTGCTCGCCCACTCCCCGTACCGGGACGGCGAGGGCGCCCTGCGCCACCAGGAGACCTCCCTGTACCGCGCCCCGTCCGGAGCCCTCGTCTTCGCGTCCGGAACGTTCGCGTGGTCCCCCGCGCTGGACCGCCCCGGTCACGTCGACCCCCGCATCCAGCAGGCGACCGCAAACCTCCTGGACCGCATCTGCAAACGGGACTGACCCGGCCACTCACCGGCCCCGCGGACGGCTCGCTCCGGGCATACGGGAGAATCGAGCCATTGGGAGAGAACCACGGGGAGGAACCGTGTCCGGATTCGTCGAAAAGCCCGAGCCCGTTCAGGTGCCGGGCCTGGTGCATCTGCACACCGGAAAGGTGCGCGAGCTGTACCAGAACGAGGCGGGCGACCTCGTCATGGTCGCCAGTAACCGTACGTCCGCATTCGACTGGGTGCTGCCGACCGAGATCCCGGACAAGGGCCGGATCCTCACCCAGCTTTCGCTCTGGTGGTTCGACCTGCTCCGGGACCTGGTTCCGAGCCATGTCCTGAGCACCGAACTACCGCCGGGGGCCCCCGCCGACTGGGCCGGCCGCACCCTGGTCTGCAGATCCCTGAAGATGGTCCCGGTGGAGTGCGTGGCCCGCGGCTACCTCACCGGCTCGGGCCTCGCCGAGTACAACCAGTCCCGCACCGTCTGCGGCCTGGCCCTCCCCGAGGGCCTGGTCGACGGCTCGGAACTGCCCGCACCGATCTTCACCCCGGCGACCAAGGCCGCGGTCGGCGAGCACGACGAGAACGTCTCCTACGAGGAGGTCGCCCGTCAGGTCGGCGCCGAGACCGCCGCCCAGCTCCGGCAGGCCACCCTCGCCGTGTACGGCCGCGCCCGGGACATCGCCCGCGACCGCGGGATCATCCTCGCGGACACCAAGTTCGAGTTCGGCTACGACGGGGACACCCTGGTCCTCGCCGACGAGGTCCTCACCCCGGACTCCTCCCGCTTCTGGCCGGCCGACCGGTGGCAGCCCGGCCGCGCCCAGCCGTCGTTCGACAAGCAGTTCGTACGGGACTGGCTCACCTCCCCCGCCTCCGGCTGGGACCGCACCAGCGAGCAGCCCCCGCCGCCGCTGCCGCAGGAGATCGTCGAGGCGACCCGCGCGAAATACGTGGAGGCATACGAACGCCTGACCGGCGTCCGCTGGTCCTAGGCGACCGGCCGCCCGAAGGGGCCCGGTACCGGCCGGGCCCCGCGGCGGCTCCTCGAATCCGGACGCACCACGAGCACGAGAAAGGCCCCGGTCCACGACCGGGGCCTTTCTTTGTGGAGCGGACGACGAGGCTCGAACTCGCGACCTCAACCTTGGCAAGGTTGCGCTCTACCAACTGAGCTACGTCCGCACTGCGCGCTGCGCGAAGCCAACTATACCCAACCCCGCTCCCGGGTGGTGCACACGTTCCCCGAGGTTCCGCGCGGCGCCCTGCGACGACCGGCTGGGCCGGCGCCCTCTCCGCCGCCCGCCCGGTCTGCGAACTCGGGTTCCGAGCAAGGACGTCCGTGACTCCGCGCCGACGTCGGCCACACGATCCCCCGGGTGCGAGGGCGTGTCGTGTGCGCGGCGCTGTGGCCACCTTCACACCGTGTACGGATCGCGAGCACGAGAAAGGCCCCGGTCGATCGACCGGGGCCTTTCTTTGTGGAGCGGACGACGAGGCTCGAACTCGCGACCTCAACCTTGGCAAGGTTGCGCTCTACCAACTGAGCTACGTCCGCATTGCCCCCGACCGGCTTTCACCGATCGGTGCGAGCACCAGCCTACCTGATCCACAAGGGTGGTCCGGCCGGTCTCGTGGAGCGGGTGACAGGGATTGCACACTGCGCCTCCCCCTTGGAAAGGGGGTGTTCTGCTACTGAACTACACCCGCGTGACCCCTCGGGCCTCGGCCTTCCGGCCTCGCCCCTCGGCGTGCTCCAGACTCTAGCTGATCACCAGGGGTGCGACGCAAGTCGGTTGGGTGCGGGGCCCGATGGGGGCCGAGCGCCCCCGAGGGGTGCGGGGAACCGCGCGACCGGACCCGGGGCGCAGCCCCGCGACGGAACCCCATCACCGAGCCCGGCCCGGCCGACCGCGCCGAACCCCCGTCAGGCGGGCGCGGCCGGCGCGCGGCTACTGCGCCTCGGCGAACGCCTCGTACACCTTCTTGGGGATCCGTCCCCGCGGCGGCACGTCCAGCTTGTTGGAGCGGGCCCACGCGCGGACCGCGGCGGGATCCGGGGTCAGCGCCGTGTGCGTGTACGTCCGGCCCGACTTGGCCTTCTTCCGCCCGGCCTCCACGTACGGCTCCAGCGCCTTACGCAGTTTCTTGGCATTGGCTTGATTGAGGTCGATCTCGTACGACTTGCCGTCCAGTCCGAAGACGATCGTTTCCGCCGCTTCTGAGCCGTCGATGTCGTCAAAGAGAGTGACCACGACACGCTGCGCCACGAATATCGGTCCCTTCGTGCGGCACCTCCGCGCCTCGCGCGGCATGACGTGCGCAGCCTTGACGTGCGCGGTCGTCCGGCGGTTGTCGGGGAGGTGTCGACTGTCCGGCAGTAATTGGGGAAAGTATCGGCTATTGCCTTTTCCTTTGTACAGTGCCCGGCATTGCATTGTGAAGACAGACTGAATGCCTCCGCGTGTCCGTGTGCAATGGCGGGGCATCCGTCTTCGTGTTTTTCCGAGGATTTTCCGTGCGGGGCACCGCGTCGATGCATGATCGTGACGGCGGTCACGTAGGATGCTACGAATCTACGCGAGTAGAAATTGTGTGCGGGTAGTCTGAAGGAACCTGCTCAGCACCACACACCGGGAGTGCCAGTGGCACGCGTCGTAGTCGACGTCATGCTCAAGCCGGAGATCCTCGACCCCCAGGGCCAGGCGGTGCAGCGCGCACTGCCGCGCCTCGGTTTCGACGGCATCTCCGACGTACGTCAGGGAAAGCGATTCGAACTCGAGGTGGACGGGCCGGTCGACGACGCCGCGCTCGCCCGCATCCATGATCTCGCCGAATCCTTCCTCGCCAACACCGTGATCGAGAACTTCACCGTCAAGGTGGAGGAAGCGGCGGAGGCATCGAAGTGACCACCCGTATCGGCGTCGTCACTTTCCCCGGCAGCCTCGACGACCGGGACACCCAGCGCGCGATCCGTATCGCCGGGGCGGAGCCCGTCGCCCTCTGGCACAAGGACAAGGACCTCAAGCAGGTCGACGCCGTGGTCCTGTGCGGCGGTTTCTCCTACGGCGACTATCTGCGGGCCGGCGCCATCGCCCGCTTCTCGCCGGTGATGGAGCCCCTCATCGAGCAGGCGAAGGCGGGGCTTCCTGTCCTCGGTATCTGCAACGGCTTCCAGATCCTCACCGAGGCCCACCTCCTCCCGGGCGCCATGCTCGGCAACGACCACCTCCACTTCATCTGCCGCGACCAGAAGCTGCGGGTGGAGAACGCGGAGACCTCCTGGACCGGCGACTACACCGCCGGACAGGAGATCCACATCCCGCTGAAGAACATGGACGGCCGGTACGTCGCCGACGAGTACACCCTCGACAAGCTGGAGGCCGAGGGCCGGGTCGCCTTCCGGTACCTCGACTTCAACCCCAACGGCTCGCTGCGGGACATCGCCGGCATCACCAACGAGGCCGGCAACGTCGTCGGCCTCATGCCGCACCCCGAGCACGCCGTCGAGCCGCTGATCGGTACCGGTCGTACCGACGGCCTCCCGTTCTTCACCTCGATCCTCAAGAAGCTGGTCACCGCATGAGCAGGACGCCTCTGGACACGGTCGAACACGCGGCCGCGACCCCCGACGTCGAGCTGCCCTGGGCCGAACTCGGCCTGAAGAAGGACGAGTACGAGCGGATCGTCGAGATCCTCGGCCGCCGCCCCACCGGCGCCGAGCTCGCCATGTACTCGGTCATGTGGTCCGAGCACTGCTCGTACAAGAGCAGCAAGGTCCACCTGCGCCAGTTCGGCGAGAAGGCCCCCGAGTCCGACGCCCTGCTCGTCGGCATCGGCGAGAACGCCGGTGTCGTCGACGTCGGCCAGGGCTACGCCGTCACCTTCAAGGTGGAGTCGCACAACCACCCCTCCTACGTCGAGCCCTACCAGGGCGCGGCCACGGGCGTCGGCGGCATCGTCCGCGACATCATCGCGATGGGCGCGCGCCCGGTCGCCGTGGTCGACCCGCTGCGCTTCGGCGCGGCCGACCACCCCGACACCAAGCGCGTCCTGCCGGGCGTCGTCGCCGGCATCGGCGGCTACGGCAACTGCCTGGGCCTGCCCAACATCGGCGGCGAGGTCGTCTTCGACGCCTGCTACCAGGGCAACCCGCTGGTCAACGCCGGTGCCATCGGTGTGATGCGGCACGAGGACATCCACCTCGCGAAGGCGTCCGGCGCGGGCAACAAGGTCATCCTGTACGGCGCCCGCACGGGCGGCGACGGCATCGGCGGCGCCTCGATCCTCGCCTCCGAGACCTTCGACGACGCGAAGCCCTCCAAGCGTCCCGCCGTCCAGGTGGGCGACCCCTTCCAGGAGAAGCTCCTCATCGAGTGCACCCTGGAGGCCTTCAAGGAGAAGCTGGTCGTCGGCATCCAGGACCTCGGCGCGGCGGGCCTGTCCTGCGCCACGTCCGAGCTGGCCTCCAACGGCTCCGGCGGCATGCGCGTCACGCTCGACGACGTACCGCTGCGCGACTCGACGCTCTCGCCCGAGGAGATCCTCATGAGCGAGTCGCAGGAGCGCATGTGCGCGGTGGTGGAGCCCGAGAAGGTCGAGCGGTTCCTGGAGATCTGCGAGAAGTGGGACGTCATCGCCACCGTCATCGGTGAGGTGACCGACGGCGACCGCCTGGAGATCTACTGGCACGGCGGCAAGATCGTCGACGTCGACCCGCGCACGGTCGCGCACGAGGGCCCGGTCTACGAACGCCCGTACGCCCGCCCGTCCTGGCAGGACGAGCTGCAGGCCGACGACGCGAACAAGCTCCCGCGCCCGGCGACCTCCGAGGAGCTGAAGGACCAGGTCCTGAAGCTGGTGGGCTCGCCCAACCAGGCCTCCAAGAAGTGGATCACGCAGCAGTACGACCACTTCGTGCAGGGCAACACGGTCCTCGCCCAGCCCGAGGACTCCGGCATGATCCGCATCGACGAGGAGTCCGGCCTCGGCGTCGCGATCGCCACCGACGGCAACGGCCGCTACGCCAAGCTCGACCCGTACGCGGGCGCCCAGCTCGCCCTGGCGGAGGCGTACCGCAACGTCGCCACCACCGGTGCCAGGCCGCTGGCGGTCTCCGACTGCCTGAACTTCGGCTCGCCCGAGGACCCGGCGGTGATGTGGCAGTTCGCGGAGGCCGTGCGCGGCCTGGCGGACGGCTGCCGGCAGCTCGGCACCCCGGTGACCGGCGGCAACGTCTCCCTGTACAACCAGACGGGCGAGGCGGCCATCCACCCGACCCCGGTGGTCGCCGTGCTGGGCGTCATCGACGACGTCGCCCGGCGCACCCCGGTCGGCTTCCGGGAGGAGGGCCAGCTCCTGTACCTCCTCGGCGACACCCGCGAGGAGTTCGGCGGTTCGGCCTGGTCTCAGGTGATCCACGACCACCTCGGCGGTCTGCCCCCGCAGGTGGACCTGGAGCGCGAACGCCTCCTCGGCGAGATCCTGATCTCCGCCTCCCGCGACGGCATGATCGACTCCGCGCACGACCTGTCCGACGGCGGTCTGATCCAGGCCGTGGTCGAGTCGGCGCTGCTCGGCGGCAGGGGCGCGCGCCTGATCGTGCCGGAGGGCCTGGACGCGTTCACGTTCCTCTTCTCCGAGTCGGCGGGACGCGCGATCGTCGCCGTGCCGCGCTCGGAGGAGGTCCGCTTCAACGACATGTGCGGCGCGCGGGGCCTGCCCGCCACCCGCATCGGTGTCGTGGACGGCGACACGGTCGAGGTCCAGGGCGAGTTCGAACTGTCCCTGGACGAACTCCGGGAGACCCACGAGCGCACGATTCCGGCGCTGCTCGCGTAAGCGGTCGTACGCCATCGGGGAAGGCCCCGTCCGGTTCGCCGGGCGGGGCCTTCGCTCCGCCTCCCGGCGGATCGAAAAGGGCCTGAACAGGTACGCAGTGACGGCATAGGCTCGCCCCATGCCACCGGCCAGGAAACGCACCCGGACCTACGACCCCGCCAAGACCCGCGCCGCGGTTCTCGCGCAGTTCGACCACGTGCGGGAGGGCGTCGGCGCCCTCACGGACGCGCAGCTCGCGCTGCCCACGCGGCTCGGGGAGTGGAGCGTGCGGGAGCTGGTCGCGCACATCGGCATGGCCCTGTCGGCCGTGGAGCGGTCCCTCGAGCGGCCCGAGCCGTCCCGGCAGGACGCGACGGTGCTCGACTGGCCCTTCGCGACCTCCGCCGACTCCGCCGCCATCGCCGACAGGGCACGCACCCTCGCCTCGGAGAACCCCGACCTCGGCGCCCACCTCGCCGGCATCGGGAAGCGCGTCACCGAACGCCTGGCCGAACACCCCGGTACCCGTCTGCTCGACACCAACGCGGGCGCCATGCCGCTCGCCGACTACCTCGTCACCCGCACCGTCGAACTCGTCGTCCACACCGACGACCTCAACGCCGCCGTCCCCGGCCTCGACATCCCCTACGACCGCCGGGCCCTGGCCGCCGCCACCCGCCTGCTCGCCGACGCCCTCGCGGTCAGGGCGCCCGGTGCCTCCACCGAGGTGCGCATTCCGCCGTACGCCGTCGTGCAGTGCGTCGAAGGCCCCCGGCACACCCGCGGAACCCCGCCCAACGTCGTCGAGACCGACCCGCTGACCTGGGTTCGGCTCGCCACCGGCCGTACGAGCTGGGGCGCGGCCCTCGCCGCCGCGAAGGTCAGCGCGAGCGGTGAACGCGCGGACCTCGGCGGCCTGCTGCCCCTCATGGGGTGAGAGGGCGACGGTACGCGCCAGTCACCTGACGGTGGGCACCCGAGGGAGCTCCCTGGGAGATGTGCGACGCCTCACTCACGGACACCGGGGAGCTGCCGGCCACGTTCCCCGGCCGTCCGCCCAGCTCCACCCCCGGCCCTTGCGGCGCCTGGCTGACCAGCGGAAACGTCCGGGACACCGGCGTGGTCGCCGAGCGCGGGCCAGGGGCGATCGGCGACGTCGCACGGCGTGCGGCACTGAAGACCGGATTCGGACCAGTGCACGATCTCGCCTACACTCGGTGGCGTGCCACGTGGTGACGGTCGACTCAATCACGATCTGCTCCCCGGTGAGAAGGGCCCCCAGGACGCCTGCGGCGTCTTCGGTGTCTGGGCTCCGGGCGAAGAGGTCGCAAAGCTCACGTACTTCGGGCTCTACGCCCTCCAGCACCGGGGCCAGGAATCCGCGGGTATCGCGGTGAGCAACGGCTCCCAGATCCTCGTCTTCAAGGACATGGGCCTGGTCTCCCAGGTCTTCGACGAGACCTCTCTCGGTTCGCTCCAGGGTCACATCGCGGTCGGCCACGCCCGCTACTCGACCACCGGCGCCTCCGTGTGGGAGAACGCCCAGCCGACGTTCCGCGCCACCGCGCACGGCTCCATCGCGCTCGGCCACAACGGCAATCTGGTCAACACGGCGCAGCTCGCCGAGATGGTCGCCGACCTCCCCAAGGAAAACGGCCGCGCCACCAAGGTCGCCGCCACCAACGACACCGACCTCATCACCGCGCTGCTGGCCGGCCAGGTCGACGAGGACGGCAAGCCGCTGACCGTCGAGGAGGCGGCTCCCCAGCTCCTGCCCCAGGTCAAGGGGGCATTCTCGCTCGTCTTCATGGACGAGAACACCCTCTACGCGGCCCGCGACCCGCAGGGCATCCGCCCGCTGGTCCTCGGCCGGCTGGAGCGCGGCTGGGTCATCGCCTCCGAGACCGCGGCGCTCGACATCACCGGCGCCAGCTTCGTCCGTGAGATCGAACCGGGCGAGTTCGTGGCGATCGACGAGAACGGTCTGCGCACATCGCGGTTCGCGGATGCGAAGCCTCGCGGCTGTGTCTTCGAGTACGTGTACCTGGCCCGTCCGGACACCGACATCGCCGGCCGGAACGTGTACCTCTCGCGTGTGGAGATGGGCCGTCGCCTCGCCAAGGAGGCGCCCGTCGAAGCCGATCTGGTCATAGCGACCCCCGAGTCCGGCACGCCCGCCGCGATCGGCTACGCGGAGGCCTCCGGCATCCCGTTCGGCTCCGGCCTGGTGAAGAACGCGTACGTCGGCCGGACCTTCATCCAGCCCTCGCAGACCATCCGCCAGCTCGGCATCCGCCTGAAGCTGAACCCCCTCAAGGAAGTCATCAAGGGCAAGCGCCTGGTCGTCGTCGACGACTCGATCGTGCGCGGCAACACCCAGCGGGCCCTGGTGCGGATGCTGCGCGAGGCGGGCGCCGCCGAGGTCCACATCCGGATCTCCTCCCCGCCCGTGAAGTGGCCCTGCTTCTTCGGCATCGACTTCGCCACCCGCGCCGAGCTGATCGCCAACGGCATGTCGGTCGACGAGATCGGCCGCTCCCTGGGCGCCGACTCGCTGGCCTACATCTCCATCGACGGCATGATCGAGGCGACCACCATCGCCAAGCCGAACCTGTGCCGCGCCTGCTTCGACGGCGAGTACCCGATGGAGCTGCCCGACCCGGAGCTGCTGGGCAAGCAGCTGCTGGAGACCGAGCTGGCGGCCGGTCCCGCCGCCACGGCCGCGACCGACGCGATCCGTCGCCCGTAAGCCCCGTTTTCTCACCGATCGGAAAGATCCCAGGCAATGTCTGCTGCGTTTGATCAGTCGACTCCGTCGACGGGCACCCCCAAGGGCACTTCGTACGCGGCCGCCGGCGTCGACATCGAGGCGGGCGACCGCGCCGTGGAGCTCATGAAGGAGTGGGTGAAGAAGACGCAGCGCCCCGAGGTCCTCGGCGGCCTCGGCGGTTTCGCCGGCCTCTTCGACGCCTCCGCCCTCAAGCGCTACGAGCGTCCCCTGCTGGCCTCCGCCACCGACGGGGTGGGCACCAAGGTCGACATCGCGCGCCGGATGGGCGTCTACGACACCATCGGCCACGACCTGGTCGCCATGGTCATGGACGACATCGTGGTGTGCGGCGCCGAGCCGCTGTTCATGACCGACTACATCTGTGTCGGCAAGGTCCACCCCGAGCGGGTCGCGGCGATCGTGAAGGGCATCGCCGAGGGCTGCGTGCTCGCCGGGTGCGCCCTGGTGGGCGGTGAGACGGCCGAACACCCGGGACTTCTGGGTCCGGACGACTTCGACGTCGCCGGTGCCGGTACGGGCGTCGTGGAGGCCGACCTGCTGCTCGGCGCCGAGCGCATCCGCGAGGGTGACGCGCTGATCGCCATGGCGTCCTCCGGACTTCACTCCAACGGGTACTCCCTCGTCCGGCACGTCCTGCTCGACCGGGCGAACCTCGGCCTCGACCGGCACGTCGAGGAGCTCGGCCGCACCCTCGGCGAGGAACTGCTCGAGCCCACGAAGATCTACTCGCTGGACTGCCTGGCCCTGATGCGCACCGCCGAGGTGCACGCGTTCAGCCACGTCACCGGCGGCGGACTCGCGGCCAACCTGGCCCGCGTGATCCCCGACCACCTGCACGCCGTGGTCGACCGTTCGACCTGGACCCCCGCGCCCGTGTTCGACCTCGTCGGCCGGACAGGCGACGTCGAGCGCCTGGAGCTGGAGAAGACCCTGAACATGGGCGTCGGCATGATCGCCGTCGTCCCCGAGCAGTCGGTGGACGTCGCGCTCGCCGCCCTCGCGGACCGCGGCGTGGACGCATGGGTCGCCGGCGAGATCACCGAGCGGGGCGGCCACGCAACGGGTGCCGCCCTGGTCGGGGACTACGCCGGCTGAGACCCTGCCGACAGCACAGAACCCGGTCCGTGGCCAGGGCCACGGACCGGGTCACAGCTCGGTGCAGGGTCAAGCGCCGCGACGGTGCCGCGAGGACGACTCGTCTTGCTCGTCCTCGTCGTCGTCCGCGTACAGATCGGCGTACCGTGCGTACAGATCGTCGTCGTGCTCATCGTCCTCGAACCGGTCGCCGTTCGGCGACGCGTTCGACGTCGATGCGCCCAGCTCCTCGGCCAGGCGTGAGAGGTCCGTCCCACCGCTGTTGTACTTCAGCTGGCGGGCGACCTTCGTCTGCTTGGCCTTGGCCCGGCCGCGCCCCATGGCTCGACCCCCTCAACGACGGGGCTCGACGGCCCCAGAGTCTTGACACGCGTTCATGATCCGGAACGGACTCTCCGTGGAGAGACCGGCCCGTAGGGCTTCCACGGTACCTGAGCCCACGCCCATACGGTACGTCGCCCGCAGGACGGGCGTGTGCCCATGACCACCAAGGAGCCCTGTCCTCGCTGGTCACGGCCGATTTTAACCACTTATTGGCCGACGACCCGCCGATGAAAGTGAGAGTCCTCTCAAACTCGTCACCGGCGGGTACCGGTCAGCCCCGGGCGATCCCCCTGCGGCGCCCGCGGAAGGTCACCGTCCGCGGGCCTCCGCCATGCGCTGCTCGGCGATCCGGTCGGCCGCGGCGGCCGGCGGAATGCCGTCTTCCTTCGCACGAGCGAATATGGCCAGCGTGGTGTCGAAGATCTTCGACGCCTTCGCCTTGCACCGGTCGAAGTCGAAGCCGTTCAGCTCGTCGGCGACCTGGATCACACCGCCGGCGTTGACGACGTAGTCGGGCGCGTACAGGATCCCGCGGTCCGCGATGTCCTTCTCCACTCCCGGGTGCGCGAGCTGGTTGTTGGCCGCGCCGCACACCACCTTCGCCGTCAGCACCGGCACGGTCTCGTCGTTCAGCGCCCCGCCCAGCGCGCACGGGGCGTAGATGTCCAGGCCCGCGGTGCGGACGAGGGCGTCGGTGTCGGCGGCCACGGCGACCTCCGGGTGCGCGTCGGTGACGCGGCGCACGGCGTCCGGCCGCACGTCCGTGATCACGACCTCGGCGCCGTCCTCGAGCAGGTGCTCGACCAGGTAGTGGCCGACCTTGCCGACGCCCGCGATGCCGACCTTGCGGCCGCGCAGCGTCGGGTCGCCCCACAGGTGCTGGGCGGAGGCCCGCATGCCCTGGAAGACGCCGTACGCGGTGAGCACGGAGGAGTCGCCCGCGCCGCCGTTCTCGGGGGAGCGGCCCGTGGTCCACGGGCACACCCGGGCCACCACGTCCATGTCGGCCACATAGGTGCCGACGTCGCAGGCGGTGACGTACCGGCCACCGAGCGAGGCCACGAAACGGCCGTACGCCAGCAGCAGCTCCTCGGTCTTGATCCGCTCGGGGTCGCCGATGATCACGGCCTTGCCGCCGCCGTGGTCGAGGCCGGCCATGGCGTTCTTGTACGACATCCCGCGCGAGAGGTTCAGCGCGTCGGCGACGGCCTCCTCCTCGCTCGCGTACGGGTAGAAGCGGGTGCCGCCGAGCGCGGGGCCCAGGGCGGTGGAGTGGATCGCGATGACGGCCTTGAGGCCACTGGCCCGGTCCTGGCAGAGCACGACCTGCTCATGACCCCCTTGATCCGAGCGGAACAGGGTGTGCAGGACGCCGTCGGTTACGTCGGTCACGGTGGTGACTCCCGGTGGAGTAGCGGCGGTTGAGGGCGGGTCCCGTGCGGGTGGCGGGGCCCGTGGGCATGAGCGTAGAGCGTGCGGGCGTCCGCGTCGGGCGCAGTGCCGAGGATCACCCTCCCTCGGAGTACGCCCGGTCGGGTTCGTGGGACGATTTGCAGGGGTTTTCCACCTCGGCCGGGCCGGCGCCCGGGCGGGTTCGGGTTGGGTTCCGGTGGGGAGGGAGCAGGTGTGCCCAAGGTGTCCTCGGTGATCGTCCCGTACGCGTCCTACTTGCGCGTGTACGAGCCGCTGGCCGCCTTCCCGGAGCCGGAACGCAGCCACTGGGCGCGCTACGCCCGCCGCCCCGACCGCCCCTCGTACCAGGACGAACTGCGCCGTTCCCTGGCCGACTTGCTGCCCACGCCACCGGTCCCGGTACCGGTGCACGAGAGCGACGACGCCTTCGTGACCGAGGTCGAAGGGGTCCTGTGCGTGTGCCCCTGGCGCACCCGGCTGCGCGGCTGGCAGGCGCTCGGGGAGTTGCCCGAGGAGCTGCCGGCGCCGGTCCTGGACGCGGTGCTGCCGCCCGTCGTGCGCCGCCAGGCCGCCCAGGACTACGAGCGCTGGCTCGAGCGCAACCCGGACGCGCGCCCCTGGATCCGCACCGCGACCTGGCAGGTGCCGCTGAACTGGTTCGTGCTGGTCTCCGACGAGGAGCGCAGGTACGAGAAGGGGTCCGGCGGGGTTCCCCCGATGCTGCGCTACCGCACGCCCATGGTGCAGGCCCGCAGGCGCGTCGCGCGGGCGCTCAGGACGCTGAAGGACACGATCGACGAGGGGCCGCTCATCGACGGCCTGGTGGACGTCGGGCGGTGGCTGGAGGAGTTCCACCCGCGGTCGCTGGTCGAGCTGGACTACGGCGGGCTCGTCCACGTCCTGCCGGCCGTGGAGCTGGACGCGGACCACTCGGCCGCGGACGTCGCCGAGGGCATCGAGGCCCTGCGGCACGGGGACGGGGTGACGGCCGGGGAGGCGTACGGGCGGCTGGTGGAGCGCTGGCGGGCCGTACGGGAGCGCCGGTCGGCGAACTGAGGGAGCGGCCCCTCGACCGGGTCGTGGCGAACCGTTGCTCGAATTGTGACTCACGAGACATGGTGAAGTCGCAACCCTTGGCCCATGGTTGACGTACCGCAGTTCAGTGCGGGTTCGGCGCGGAGGACGTAGCGACCGATCCGGGCCTAATGCCGCCAAGCGTGACGGACGGCACTTACAAGGACCTTGCGTCTTACGACCCTCCTCATGCCAAAATAGGACAAGGAGCCCGGGGGAGGCCCCTTCTGCCCACATCTGGGCGGAAACTCAGCATTGCACTCTTTGGGGGGTCTCGTGCCTCCTGATCGCCCTGTGACTGATCGTCACAGTGGCGTGACTGTCCGCTATGGCATGGTCCATCGGCTTCCGTCGCTGATGAACACCTGGGAGGGCAATTCCATCGGTTTGGCCGACGCGGCTGGACAGATGGTGTAGTTGTAGTGCCGAGGACAAGCCGTTCGTCCTATAACCGACTCGACTCGCGTCCGCCATTTCGGGCAACGCGGGTCAAGGTGCAGAATTTAGAGGAAAGAACCGAGAAGGTTCGGTTCTCCCGAGGAGGCCGCTCATGACCGCTCGCACCCCTGATGCCGAGCCGCTGCTGACCCCGGCTGAGGTCGCCACCATGTTCCGCGTCGACCCGAAGACGGTCACGCGGTGGGCGAAGGCCGGCAAGCTCACGTCCATCCGTACGCTCGGCGGGCACCGCCGCTACCGCGAGGCCGAGGTCCGCGCCCTGCTCGCGGGCATCCCGCAGCAGCGCAGCGAGGCCTGACCATCGCATAGCCGGACCTACGCGCAGGTCCCCCACCTGCCGTGACGTCCGGAACAACAGCTCCAAGCGACGCGGGTTCTGCCCCAACAGGACTCACGCCCGAGGTCAACAGAGGCACGACAAGGGTGCGTCGTGGATCGCGCTGGACTCCGCCGGGTCCAGCGCGATCTTTTTTGTGCGCCGACCGGGGGTGCGGGGCCGGTCTGTGAGCGGCCTTGTCGAAGTCTGGGGAGCGGTGTCGGAACCGCTGTGTGCGACCTCAGAGCATGGTGCAATTGCACATATTAAATTGACCCTTTGTAGGAGAGGGGTAAGGGCGGCGGTCCCCGAAACTGGGGCGGTGACACCCGTCACATGCCAGAGTCCTTGTTGCGCAAGCGGTCTCTTTGCTAGGGAACGGCCCGCTGCGGAGCGGGTGTTGGGCGCCCGTACGTCCAGGAGTGCCCCCGCGGGCGCGGGATGAACCCCACCGGTTCGTCAGGCCGGCGCGGCGCTCTCGGAGGCGCTGTCGTCCTCCGGGGCCGTCTCCGGGGCCTCCTCGCCGCGCTGGCCGGGTTCCATGGCCAGGCGCAGCAGGTGGTGGCAGATCGGGCAGTGCCGCGTCAGATGGCGGTATCCGGCGGCGGCGGACAGGTGGGCGCGGAGCAGAGCACGGATCTCGTGCCGAACGGACGCCGCCATACGCCACCTCCCCGGGGCCGCCCCCGCCTCGGGGGGCCCTGACTTCCGGGGTACCGAGGGAAAGTGACGCCGTCAAGCCACGGGACGCCCGCGCTGCCGCCCGGGCCGCGCTCGGGGCCCGGCGCCCGGGGTGCCGTCACCGGGTTCCGCCCCGCCGGGCTCCGGGCGCTGTGCCGCCGTGGGCGGGGGCGCCGCGTCGGTGACGGTGGGCGGGTGGTCGCCCGGGGATGCCCGGGGCCACGCGGTGGCGGCCCGGCTCCGTGCCGCTTCCGGACGCTGCCGGCCGGCCTCCGCCGCGGCGGGACGTACGCCGACCGGTGACGCCGCCGCTGTCCCGCCCGCACCCTGCCGGGCCGTGACCTCTCAGGAACTGCGTCCTCCCCCGCCACACGGCGAAGTCCCGCGCCTGGCGGGGGAGAGAGGCCTTGAGCTGTCCGGCCCTGATGCCGGGGCGCGGCTGCGCCGCAGGGGCCGAGACCTCCGCCTTCGCCGGGCGGCCGCTCGGCGGGCGGTACGGCAAAGGCCCGCGTCCGTTGCCGGATGCGGGCCTTTGTTCGATGCGGTCCTGACGGGATTTGAACCCGCGGCCTCCACCTTGACAGGGTGGCGAGCACTCCAAACTGCTCCACAGGACCAGGTTTCGCGGCGCTTCTCGCGTCGTGCGCTGCGAGAAGAGACTGTACAGGAGGGTGAGCCCCGGGTCGAACTCACCCTTCGTGCACGCGTCGTCACGGCGCCGCCGCGTCGATCGCCTTCACGATCCGCTTGTCCGAGACCGGGTACGCCGTGCCCAGTGCGTGGGCGAAGTAGCTGACCCGGAGTTCCTCGATCATCCAGCGGATGTCCCGCACCGAGGACGGCACGGGCCGCCCCTGCGGCAACTGCTCCAGCAGCCACGCGTACTCGTCCTGCATCTCCCGGACCTTCTCCATGCGCGTGGTGTCCCGCTGCACGTTCGTCGGCATCTGCTGGAGGCGGCGGTCCGCGGCCACCAGGTAGCGCATCAGGTCCGGCAGCCGCCGTATCCCCGCCTCCGTCACGAACCCGGGCTTCACGAGGGCGTCGAGCTGCGCCCGTACGTCCGCCAGGTTCGGCAGCAGCGCCGGGCTGCGCACGGACTTCAGGCGGCGCTCACAGGCCTGCCAGGCGGCCAGCACCTGCTGCACCTGCGCGACCGTACGCACCGTCGTGTCGACGATCTCCGCGCGCACCCTGTCGAACAGCTTCCGGTAGGACTCCTCGTCCCACGCCGGTCCCCCGAAGTCCCCGATCAGCTTGTCCGCCGCCGCCGTCGCGCAGTCGTCGAACAGTGCCTGGATCGAGCCGTGCGGGTTCGCCGACAGGGCGAGCTTCTGCTGGTTGGTCAGCTTCTCGGAGGCGAACTTCGCCGGGTTCACCGGGATGTTGCGCAGGATGAGCCGGCGCGTGCCCTTCCACATGGCCTCGGCCTGCTCCGCCTCCGTGTCGAAGAGGCGCACGGACACCGTGTCGCCGTCGTCCACCAGCGCCGGGAACGCCTTCACCGGCTGTCCGGCCCGGCGCGTCTCGAACACCTGGGTGAGCGTGCCGATCGTCCAGTCCGTGAGGCCGGTGCGCTCCAGGGACTCCCCGCCCTGCCGCTCCGCGGTGGCCGCGGCGGCCTGCGACAGCGCCTTGCGCGCCCTGGGCTTGAGCTTCAGCTTCAGAGCCTCGAGGTCCTTGTCCTCCGCCAGCTTCCGGCGCCGCTCGTCGACGATCCGGAAAGTGATCTTCAAGTGGTCGGGCACCTTGGACCAGTCGAAGTCCTCCGCCTCGAACGGCACCCCGACCATCCGCTTCAGCTCGCGCGCCATCGCCGCCGTCAGCGGCTCCTGCAGGGGCACCGCCTTGTCCAGGAACGCCTTCGCGTAGTTCGGCGCCGGGACGTAGTTGCGGCGGATCGGTTTGGGGAGGGAGCGGATCAGTTCCGTGACCAGTTCCTCCCGCAGGCCCGGGATCTGCCAGTCGAAGCCCTCGTCGGTGACCTGGTTGAGGACCTGCAGCGGGATGTGGACGGTCACGCCGTCCGCGTCCGCGCCCGGCTCGAACTGGTAGGTGACGCGGAACTTCAGCCGGCCCTGGCGCCACGAGTCCGGGTAGTCGTCCTTGGTGACGGCGCCCGCCTTCTCGTTGATGAGCATCTCGCGCTCGAAGTCGAGGAAGTCGGGCTGCTCGTGGCGTTTGCGCTTCCACCAGGAGTCGAAGTGCGCACCGGACACGACGTGCTCGGGCACCCGCTGGTCGTAGAAGTCGAACAGCGTCTCGTCGTCGACGACGATGTCCCGCCGCCGGGCGCGGTGCTCCAGCTCCTCGACCTCGCTCAGCAGCCTGCGGTTGTCGGCGAAGAACTTGTGGTGCGTGCGCCAGTCGCCCTCGACCAGGGCGTTCCGGATGAACAGCTCGCGGCTGGCCTCGGGGTCGATCCGGCCGTAGTTCACCTTCCGCTGGGCGACGATCGGGACGCCGTACAGCGTGACCTTCTCGTACGCCATCACGGCCGCCTGGTCCTTCTCCCAGTGCGGTTCGCTGTAGGTCCGCTTCAGCAGGTGGCCGGCGAGCGGCTCGACCCACTCGGGCTCGATCTTCGCGTTGACCCGGGCCCAGAGGCGGGAGGTCTCCACCAGCTCGGCGGACATCACGAAGCGCGGGGGCTTCTTGAAGAGGGCCGAGCCCGGGAAGATCGCGAACTTGGCGTTCCGGGCACCCAGGTACTCGTTCTTCGCTGTGTTCTTCCCGCCCTCCCCCCCGGCGTTCTTCACGTCCTTCATGCCGATGTGCGACAGCAGACCCGCGAGGAGCGAGACATGGATGCGGTCGGCCGGGGCGTCGTCCTCGTTGACGTGGATGCCCATCTGCTTGGCGACCGTGCGTAGCTGCGTGTAGATGTCCTGCCATTCGCGAATGCGCAGGAAGTTGAGGTATTCCTGCTTGCACATCCGGCGGAAGGACGAGGAGCCCCGCTCCTTCTGCTGTTCGCGGATGTACCGCCAGAGGTTGAGGTAGGCGAGGAAGTCGCTCGTCTCGTCCCTGAAGCGGGCGTGCTGCTGGTCGGCCTGGGTCTGCTTGTCGGCGGGCCGTTCGCGCGGGTCCTGGATGGACAGGGCGGCGGCGATCACCATGACCTCGCGGACGCAGCCGTTCCTGTCGGCCTCCAGGACCATGCGCGCCAGGCGCGGGTCGACCGGAAGCTGGGCCAGCTTGCGGCCGGTGTCGGTGAGGCGCTTGCGGGGGTCCTTCTGGGCGGGGTCGAGCGCGCCCAGCTCCTGCAGCAGTTGCACGCCGTCACGGATGTTGCGGTGGTCCGGCGGGTCGATGAAGGGGAACTTCTCGATGTCGCCCAGGCCGGCGGCGGTCATCTGGAGGATGACGGAGGCGAGGTTCGTCCGCAGGATCTCGGCGTCCGTGAACTCCGGGCGGGCGAGGAAGTCGTCCTCGCCGTAGAGCCGGATGCAGATGCCGTCGCTGGTCCGGCCGCAGCGGCCCTTGCGCTGGTTGGCGCTCGCCTGCGAGATCGGCTCGATGGGCAGCCGCTGGACCTTCGTCCGGTGGCTGTACCGGGAGATCCGGGCGAAGCCGGGGTCGATGACGTACTTGATGCCCGGGACGGTGAGGGAGGTCTCGGCGACGTTCGTCGCGAGAACGATCCTGCGGCCCGTGTGCGGCTGGAACACGCGGTGCTGTTCGGCGTGGCTGAGCCGGGCGTACAGCGGCAGGATCTCCGTGAACCTGTACTGCTTCCTGGTGAGCGCGTCCGCGGTGTCGCGGATCTCGCGCTCGCCGGAGAGGAAGACGAGGATGTCGCCGGGACCCTCGGCCATCAGTTCCTCGACGGCGTCGATGATCGCGGTGATCTGGTCCCGGTCCGCGTCGTCGGAGTCCTCCTCCAACAGCGGCCGGTAGCGCACCTCGACCGGATAGGTCCGGCCGCTGACCTCGACGATCGGCGCGTCGCCGAAGTGCCGGGAGAAGCGCTCGGGGTCGATCGTGGCCGAGGTGATGACGACCTTGAGGTCAGGGCGCCGGGGGAGGAGCTGGGCCAGGTAGCCCAGCAGGAAGTCGATGTTGAGGGACCGCTCGTGGGCCTCGTCGATGATGATCGTGTCGTAGGCGCGCAGCTCGCGGTCCGTCTGGATCTCGGCGAGCAGGATGCCGTCCGTCATCAGCTTGATGAAGGTCGCGTCCGGGTTCACCTGGTCGGTGAAGCGGACCTTCCAGCCGACGGCCTCGCCGAGGGGCGTGTCCAGCTCCTCCGCGACGCGTTCGGCGACCGTGCGGGCGGCGATGCGGCGGGGCTGGGTGTGGCCGATCATCCCGCGGACGCCCCGGCCGAGTTCGAGGCAGATCTTGGGGATCTGGGTGGTCTTGCCGGAGCCGGTCTCACCGGCCACGATCACGACCTGGTGGTCGCGTATGGCGTCGGCGATCTCGTTCTTCTTCTGGCTGACCGGGAGTTGTCCGGGGTACGTGACGGCGGGCACGCGGGCGGTGCGCTCCGCGATCCGCGCCTCGGCCTTGGCTACCTCCGCCTCGATCTCGGCGAGTACGGCGGCCCGGGCCTCGGGCTTGCGGATCTTGCGCGCGCCTTCGAGCCTGCGGCCGAGCCGGTGCGCGTCGCGCAGGGAGAGCTCGTTCAGGCGGGGGGCGAGGGTGCCGAGGGCGGGGGCGGGATGCGTAGACATACGCGGTCCAGGATCTCACCTCGGCGAAAATCGTGGCTAACGAATTGCCGTCGGCGGACGGCGGGGCGCGGCGTGCGGAGGTCGGGAGGCCTCTGGGGCCCTTCCGCGTGACGGGCGCGCAACGGGGCGCACGTCGCCTGTCGCGGCACTAGTGCTGCTGCTGGGACGCCGGCGGTGCCTGGTCGCGGGCGGCCATGGACTTCGCCGTGTTGGAGACCGCCTTGATGCCCAGATACGCCGTGGTCACGCTGCTGACGGCGGTGAAGGCCGCGGTGAGGACGCTCACGATCACCGATGTGTTCCCGCCCAGGCGCCAGACGCCGAAGGCCGCCACGCCGGCTATGGCCAGATTGGTGGTGATCACCGCGAGCAGGCCGTAGCGGGCCCGGGTCTTCTCCAGATCGTCCCGCACGGCTCCCGCCTCGTCCCGGCTCATGACTCCCCCACGGCTGCCCCGACCCGGCAGAACGTAGCGCCCGGAAGGGGACATGCCAAGCGGGCGCGGCGGGGAACCGCCGGCGCGGACCCGTGTGATCGTCGTGACATGCTGCTTTCGGCGCAATCGGGCGTTGTGGGCGGTTCGGCCGTCACGCTGTGCCTGTTGATCACGGTCCAGGTCGAGGAGACCGCCGGCACACAGGTCGCGTGAGCGGCTCTCCGGGAGGATCCGGCGGGCCGTTCACGACGTGATGGGGATGGCGAACACATGGCTGATGAAGCGAGGTCGGGGCCGACCGGAACAGGCACAGGGACATCACGACGCCGCGTACTGACCACGGCTGCGCTGGGAACGACATGCGCGGCACTGCCGGGACGGGCCGTCGGCATCGGGCACGGCGCCTCGCACGAAGGGGCGCACAACGGCACGGATCACCCGCACGGCGGTGAGTCCCCAGGCGCGGGCGGCAGGGCCGGCCGGAATGCCGACGCGTTGGTGCGTCCCGCCGACAGCACCGCGAAGGACTGGGCCCACGTGGCGGCGGAGCTGGGCCGCGAGGGCAGCATGCTGGGCAGGCTCATCTACCGGACGGCCTTCCCCCGCTCCGACCTGCATGTCGTCTCCGACGGCGTCATCGTGTCGCCGGAACTCGCCGTCGGCTCGCACGTGTCCTTCATCCGCTATGCCGACGGCACCGCCCTGACCATGGGGGAACTGGCCGTCACCGAGAAGGAGCTGCACCGGGTGACCGGCGCGCTGCAGTCGCACGGCATCGAGCAGGTGGCCATTCACAACCACCTGCTCGCCCACACTCCCCGAATCGTGTGGGTCCACACGCACGGGCACGGTCCGCAGCCCCAGACCCTGGCCCGCGGCCTGCGTGCCGCGCTGGCCTGCACCGGCACGCCGCCCGCCAGGTCCTCGACGACTCTCCCGAAGAAGCTGAAGCTGGACACGGCGGGCATCGACGCCGCCCTGGGCACCACGGGCACCGTCTACGGCAACGTCTACAAGTCCGCCTTCGTACGCCGCGAAACGATCATCGACGGCAACTACGTCCTGCCGCCCGGCTCCGGGGGGACCACGGCCCTCAGCTTCCAGCCGGTGGGAGGGGGCCGTGCCGCGGTCAGCGGGGATGTCGCCGTCGTGGCCGGGGAGACGCAGGACGTGCTGGACGCCCTCCAGCGCGGCGGAATCCAGATCGTCGAGTTGCACAACCACGGCCTGGTCGACACGCCCCGCATGTTCTTCATCCACGTCTGGGCCGTCGGCGACCCCGTGAAGATCGCCCGGGGCCTGCGCCGTGCGGTGGCCCTCACCAACGCCGTACCCGCACGTGGGACGGCGGGGGGCGAGTAGCGGCGCGGCCGACATGAACACAGCCCCTCCGGGAGATCCCGGAGGGGCTGTGTGCCCTGGTAGGGCGGTTGTGGCTGGGGCCGGGGTCGAACCGGCGACCTTCCGCTTTTCAGGCGGACGCTCGTACCAACTGAGCTACCCAGCCACGAGGTTTCGGTGAAACCTCAGCGGTCCTGACGGGATTTGAACCCGCGGCCTCCACCTTGACAGGGTGGCGAGCACTCCAAACTGCTCCACAGGACCAAGCGCTGCGTACGACAGTGTCGCACAGGGTGGTGCGTGCCCCCAACGGGATTCGAACCCGTGCTACCGCCTTGAAAGGGCGGCGTCCTAGGCCGCTAGACGATGAGGGCTATCGGCCCGCCTGGGCGCTTCTCAGCGCGTCGGGGACGTGAGAAGCATATGGGATGGGAGGAGGGTTCGCCAAAACCGTTTAGGGGGCGCTCGGTGCCGGGGTCGCGCCGGGGCGGCTCGCCGGGGGCGTGCTCGGGGGCGCGGTGCCCGGTGTGGGGCTGCCGCTCGGTGTGGGACTGCCGCTCGGCGCGGGGGTCCGGCCCGGCTGGTTCTCCTCGGGCAGGTGCCGGGTCACCTCCGCCGTCGTCTGCCCCAGGCCGCCGAGCTTGATCTCGTCCCAGGCCTGCAGACGGCGGGTGTCCCGGTCCAGGTAGAGGATGGAGGCCTCGATCGGGGCCGGATACCGGCGCTCGACCGCCCGCAGCCCGCTGCCGCCCGTCGATCCCTCGATGCGCAGCCGGGTGCCGTACTTCATGACCTCCATCCCCTCGTGGTGCAGATGCCCCGCCAGGACCAGCGGTACGTCGCCGTCCACCTGGCGTGCGGCGGTCGGTTCATGGGCGATCGCGATGTCGACGGGCCTGCCCGCGGTCTTCTGGTCGCGCAGGGCCGTGGCCAGGCGGGCGCCCGCCAGTTCCTCGGCGCGGTCGCCGCCCGGGGTGACCGACCGGTCGGGGGTGAACTGCGGGTCCCCGATCCCGGCGAAGCGCAGGCCCGCGACGCTGACCGCCCTGCCGCCGTCCAGGACGTGCACGTTCTTCATGTGCTCCAGGTAGCGCTGGGTGGTCAGCGAGTCGTGGTTGCCGCGGACCCAGACGTAGGGGGCGCCCAGGTCGGCGATCGGATCCAGGAAGCGGTTCTCCGCCGCGGTGCCGTGGTCCATGGTGTCGCCGGAGTCGACGATCACGTTGACGTCGTACTGCTTCACCAGCGAGGCGATGATCTTCCAGCTCGCCGGGTTGAGGTGGATGTCGGAGACGTGCAGAACCCGGATCGTCGTCGGGTCCGGCTGGTAGGCGGGGAGGGTGGACGTGACGTCGTAGAGCTTCGTCACGTTCGTCACCAGGCGCGCCAGCTCCTGCTGGTAGACGTCGAACTCGGTGACGATGCTGCGCGCGTTGCCGACCAGGGAGGGCGCGGAGGAGAGCAGGCCGGAGAACTTCGGCTCGAGGACCGACTTGGGGTTCCAGGTGGCGTACGCCGTCGCCCCACAGGCGGCGAGGAGGGTGAACGCCAGTCCGCCGGCCGCGAGGGCCCGGCGCGGACGGCGGTAGACCGCCAGGCCGAGCGCGCCGGCGCCGGCGACCACCGCGACGCAGGAGCGCACGGCCAGGTCGAGCGTGCCGTGTTCCACGTCGTGAGTGATCTCCTCCTGGAGCCCGGAGATCCGCTCGGGGTGCTCGACCAGCTCCTGGGCGCGGGCCGGGTCGAGCTGGTCCACGTTGACGTCCAGGCGGACCGGCGCCTCGTGGCTGTTCAGGCTCAGGGCGCCGAGCGGGGACACGTTGATCTTCGTGCCCCCGGCGAGCGAGGGGCGCAGGGTCATCGTGGTGTTCATGGGGCCCACCGGGACGCGTACGTCGCCCACGATCAACAGGCCGAGCCAGGAACCCAGGAGCACGACGGCGACCATGCCGAGGGCCCGCAGCCAGGGGTGGGGCTGCGGGAGGAGTTCGGCGGCCGGGCGCGGGCGGAGTGAGCGGTAGTACCGGGCGAACGTGGAGGGCGCCCGTCGAACGCGGTTCAGAGCTGCTGCGGGGACGCGGTCCATTGGTCCCGTATGCCCAGGTTGGCGAGCGGATATGCGGAGTGGATCACCGGATCCGCGGGCGGTCGCGCCCCGCCTGGCGGGGGATCGTGCCGGACAATGGGCCTGTGCTGGAGATGACGCGCGAGGAGTTCGAAGAACTGGTGTCCGAGGCGCTCGACCGGATCCCGCCGGAGCTGACGCGGCTCATGGACAACGTCGCGGTGTTCGTCGAGGACGAGCCGCCCACGGACGATCCCGGGCTGCTCGGTCTGTACGAGGGCACTCCGCTGACGGACCGCGGCGAGTGGTACGCGGGCGTGCTGCCGGACCGGATCACCATCTACCGGGGGCCGACCCTGCGGATCTGCGACACCCGGGAGGACGTGGTCGCCGAGACCGAGGTGACGGTGGTGCACGAGATCGCGCACCACTTCGGCATCGACGACACCCGGCTGCACTCGCTGGGGTACGGGTGAGGCGCGGCGTGCGCTCCGGCAGGGGGCACGTCCGGAAGCGATGCCCGCGGTGACGGTCGAGCGTCCTCACGCACGGGTGACCTCGGGCGGGTGACATTCCCTTCGCGCGGCGCGTGTCCTCTTGCGGGCGACGGGAGTTGGGCAGGCTGACTTCTCGTACGCCCCCCGGAGGTGGCTGCCCGTGCGCGCCTGTTGTGTACCCGTCCGTCTGGCCGCCGCGGTCATGGCCCTCGCCGCCGCCACCGGCTGCATGAGCGTGGGGGACGGCGCGGGCGCTCCGTCGAAGGCGCCCTCGGTGGGGCGGCGCGGCGGGGCGGCTCCGGACGGCGGTTCGGCGACGAGCGGGGGTGCGGACGCGGGCCTGGGCGGAGCGGCGGCCAAGGGGGGATCGCCGAAGCCGGGCGTGCCCGGGACCGGGGGATCCTCCGCACCGCCCTCCGCGTCGGCGTCCAGGGGCAGCGGTGGGTCGAAGGGCGCCGGGCCGACCGCCGGGGCGACGACACACCCCGGCAAGGGGGGCGGCGGTGCGGTGCCGCCCGCGCCGACGGCCGGGCAGCCGGACCCCACCCAGAGCTCGGTCGACCCCTCGCCGACGAGCCGTCCGGATCCGCCGTCGCCGACCCCGGCCACCGCGGAGCCGTCGTCCTCGGCGCCCGGGCAGGCCACGCAGCTGGTGCAGCGGGAGCCCGCGCCACGCGCGGGAATTCCGGCCGCTTAGGGGTGGACGGCCCTTGTGGCTGTGGCGAGGGTCACCCGGAGGGAGCGGGGATCGGTTTGCGTTCGGCGGGGCGAGGTGCGTATCTTGGTAGATCGTTTGATCCCATTTGCCCGGCGCCATGAAGACGCGCCGCGTGTGGCGCGTACTCTCCCTTGCCGTGGCCGGACCGCATCGAGGCGGTCGATTGTGACTTCACGGATGTTTGGGCACGTGCCAGAACTCCGGAAGGTTCGCATTTCGTATGTCTGTTGCCGGTACCGAGCACATCGTCCTGTCCGAGGACGACTCCCAGGACACCGAGGGCACCCAGCACACCTCCGTGGCCGCTGAGACCCAGGACACCGCTCCCGAGGTCACCTTCGCCGACCTCGGCCTGCCCGAGGGCATCGTCCGCAAGCTCGCGCAGAACGGCGTCACCGTCCCCTTCCCGATCCAGGCCGCGACCATCCCGGACGCCCTGACGGGCAAGGACATCCTCGGCCGCGGCCGCACGGGCTCGGGCAAGACGCTGTCCTTCGGTCTGCCCACCCTGGCCACCCTGGCCGGCGGGCACACCGAGAAGAAGAAGCCCCGGGCCGTGATCCTCACCCCGACCCGTGAGCTGGCCATGCAGGTCGCGGACGCGCTGCAGCCCTACGGCGACGTGCTCGGGCTGAAGATGAAGGTCGTCTGCGGCGGCACCTCCATGGCCAACCAGATCTACGCCCTCGAGCGCGGCGTGGACATCCTGGTCGCCACGCCCGGCCGCCTGCGCGACATCATCAACCGCGGCGCCTGCTCCCTCGAGGACGTGCGGATCGCCGTCCTCGACGAGGCCGACCAGATGTCCGACCTGGGCTTCCTGCCCGAGGTCACCGAACTGCTCGACCAGGTCCCGGCGGGCGGCCAGCGGATGCTGTTCTCCGCGACCATGGAGAACGAGATCAAGACCCTCGTCGACCGCTACCTGAACGACCCGGTGAGCCACGAGGTGGACGCCGCCCAGGGCGCGGTGACGACCATGTCGCACCACATCCTCATCGTGAAGCCCAAGGACAAGGCGCCGGTCACCGCCGCGATCGCCTCCCGCAAGGGCCGCACCATCATCTTCGTCCGCACCCAGATGGGCGCCGACCGTGTCGCCGAACAGCTGCGCGACGCCGGGGTGAAGGCGGACGCGCTGCACGGCGGCATGACCCAGGGCGCGCGCACCCGGACGCTGGCCGACTTCAAGGACGGCTACGTCAACGTGCTCGTCGCGACGGACGTCGCGGCCCGCGGCATCCACGTCGACGGGATCGACCTCGTGCTCAACGTGGACCCCGCCGGGGACCACAAGGACTACCTGCACCGCGCCGGCCGTACGGCGCGTGCGGGCCGTACGGGCACGGTGGTCTCCCTCGCGCTGCCGCACCAGCGGCGCCAGATCTTCCGGCTGATGGAGGACGCGGGCGTCGACGCCTCGCGCCACATCATCCAGGGCGGGGCCGCCTTCGACCCCGAGGTCGCCGAGATCACCGGCGCCCGGTCGATGACCGAGGTCCAGGCGGAGTCCGCCGGGATGGCCGCGCAGCAGGCCGAGCGGGAAGTCGAGCAGCTCACCAAGCAGTTGGAGCGGGCGACGCGGCGCGCGGCCGAGCTGCGGGAGGAGGCCGACCGCCTGGTCGCGCGGGCCGCGCGGGAGCGGGGCGAGGACCCTCAGGCGGCGGTGGCGGCCGCGGCGGCGGAGAGCACCGAGGCGCGGACCGAGATCTCGGTGCCGGAGCAGCGGACCGCCAAGGACGCCGAGCGCGCCGAGAGCGCCGAACAGGGCGAGCGTGCGGAGCGTACGGCGGCTTCGGCGTCGTACGAGCGGCGGGAACGCCGGGAGGAGCGCGGCGGTTTCCAGCGGGACCGCGGTTTCGACCGTGACCGTGACCGGGACCGCGGCTTCGACCGGCGGGACGACGACCGTGGCGGCCGTTCCTTCGAGCGGCGTGACGACCGGGGCGGCTTCCGCCGCGACGGCGACCGTCGCCCCTCCGACCGCGACCGCGGCTTCGCCGGCCGGGACCGCGACCGTGGCTTCGACCGCCGCGACAACGACCGCCGCGACAACGACCGTCGTGACAACGACCGTCGTGACAACGACCGTCGTTCGTTCGACCGGCGTGACGACCGCGGTGGCTTCCGCCGGGACGACGACCGTGGTGGCTTCCGCCGTGACAACGACCGCGACCGCCGCCCGTTCGACCGCGACCGTCGTGACAACGACCGTCGTTCGTTCGACCGGCGTGACGACCGGGGCGGCTTCCGTCGTGACAACGACCGGCGCCCCTTCGAGCGCCGTGACGACCGCGGCGGGCACCGCGGCAGCGACCGCCCGTTCAACCGGGACCGCCAGGGCGACCGCCCCGGCTTCCGCTCCAGCGGCCACGACCGCCCCTACGGCCGTCGTGACGACCACCGCGGCACCGGTTCGTTCGGCCGCCGCGAGGACAAGCCGCGCTGGAAGCGCAACGGCTGACGGCCGGTGATTTCGAAGGGCCCGTACGACTTCCCGTCGTACGGGCCCTTCCGCGTTCCGTGACGACCGCGGCGACAGACCTTGCCCAACCGTTGGTCAACCGCCGGTTTCAGGTCACCGAGTGACGCATGTCACGCCCTCGGCGAGGGAATCGCTGGGGGCATGACAGATGACGCCAGAGCCAGTGGGCCGTCGGACGAAGAGCGGCTGGCCCAGCTCGGTTACACACAGGTTCTCGCGCGCCGCATGTCGGCGTTCTCCAACTACGCGGTCTCCTTCACGATCATCTCGGTCCTGTCCGGCTGCCTGACGCTGTACCTCTTCGGGATGAACACCGGCGGCCCCGCCGTGATCACCTGGGGCTGGGTGGCCGTCGGCCTGATGACGCTGCTCGTCGGGCTGTCGATGGCCGAGATCTGCTCGGCGTACCCGACCTCCGCGGGCCTGTACTTCTGGGCCCACCGCCTGGCTCCGCCGCGCACGGCCGCGGCCTGGGCCTGGTTCACGGGCTGGTTCAACGTGCTGGGCCAGGTGGCGGTGACGGCGGGCATCGACTTCGGTGCCGCGTCCTTCCTGGGCGCGTACCTCAACCTCCAGTTCGACTTCGAGGTCACCCCCGGCCGCACGGTCCTGCTCTTCGCGGCGATCCTGCTGCTGCACGGCCTGCTGAACACCTTCGGCGTCCGCATCGTCGCCCTGCTCAACAGCGTCAGCGTGTGGTGGCACGTGCTCGGGGTCGCGGTCATCGTCGGCGCCCTCGCCTTCGTACCGGACCACCACCAGTCGGCGTCCTTCGTGTTCACGAAGTTCGTGAACAACACCGGGTGGGGCAGCGGAACTTACGTGGTCCTGCTCGGCCTGCTGATGGCGCAGTACACGTTCACCGGTTACGACGCCTCCGCCCACATGACGGAGGAGACGCACGACGCGTCCACCGCGGGCCCGAAGGGTATCGTCCGTTCCATCTGGACCTCCTGGATCGCCGGCTTCGTCCTCCTGCTGGGCTTCACCTTCGCCATCCAGTCCTACGACAGGGAACTCGCGTCCCCGACCGGCGCGCCGCCCGCGCAGATCCTGCTGGACGCCCTCGGAGCGAGTGCGGGCAAGCTGCTGCTGCTCGTGGTGATCGGCGCGCAACTGTTCTGCGGGATGGCGTCGGTGACCGCCAACAGCCGCATGATCTACGCCTTCTCGCGCGACGGCGCGCTGCCCTTCTCGCACGTGTGGCACACGGTCAGCCCGCGCACGCGCACCCCGGTGGCGGCGGTCTGGCTGGCCGCCGTCGGGGCGCTCGTCCTGGGCCTGCCGTACCTGATCAACGTGACCGCGTACGCGGCCGTCACGTCGATCGCGGTGATCGGCCTCTACATCGCCTACGTCATCCCGACCCTGCTGCGGGTCCGCCGGGGCGACACCTTCGAACGCGGCCCCTGGCACCTGGGCCGCTGGTCCCAGCCGATCGGTGTGATCTCGGTGGCCTGGGTCGTCGTGATCACGGTCCTGTTCATGCTGCCGCAGGTCTCCCCGGTGACCTGGGAGACGTTCAACTACGCCCCGGTCGCCGTCCTGGTCGTCCTCGGCTTCGCCGCGACCTGGTGGCTGGCCTCGGCCCGCCACTGGTTCCTGAACCCCGGCCACGAACGCACCCGCGCCCGCGAGGCCGCCCTTCCCCGACCTCTCGGCTCCGCTCGAGCAGGGGAGACCCCGGGCGGCGCCCCCGAACCGGCCGACCCGTAACCTCACCGGCCACCCGCACGGCCGTCCCGCCACCCACCCGCATGCCACCCACAACGAACACATCCGGCCCGCCTCCCCGATACCCGATCGGAGACACGGCCTCCTCGGGCTATGCTCGGGGAGGCAACATCGCGAGGGCCCTTAGCTCAATTGGCAGAGCAGTGGACTTTTAATCCATTGGTTGTGGGTTCGAGTCCCACAGGGCCTACGGCTGGTAGGCGGGGGATATGGCCCCTGACCTGCTACGCAGCGTCCGAGCCGGCGTCAGCTGGCTCGGACGCTGCTTCGTTTCCGGGCTCCTGCGTGAGCGATGCGTGAGCGGGAAGAGCGGCCACCTGCGGCGGTTTTGTGTGAGACCGCCCTCAGCGGATACCCGGCGGGCGTGAGGTACGGCAGTGTGCCCCACGAGTGGGCCGTCTGCCCCGGATGTCTCCATGAGCCTCGGCAGGCGGTGCGCTCCTTACGGGCCTTACGGGTGAGCCCGTCCGGTGCTGCGGGTCGAGTCGGCCGGCGGCGTACGGTGGAGATACCGAGGGCATCACGCACTCCGGCCGTCCTGCCGGGTCGTCCTCGGCGAGAGACGAACCCCGGGCCGTCCGAGCGGCGGTGCGGAGACGGGTCGGCAATCATGCCCGCCGCGATCACAACAACTCCGCACCCTTCCCTGGTCGTTGCGTTTCCCTGCCGAAGGGCGGGGTGATGGCCGTGCAGCGCCTGGACATCCACCGGCGTGACCGGGGGGAGCGGGCCCTCGTCACGCTCGTCGGCGACATCTGGCCGGCCTCGGCGCCCCTGCTGCGGGCCGCGCTGGAGCAGTGCCTGCGCGACGGCATGACCGCCATCGACGTCGATCTCACCACGGTCGGCTCCTGTGACGCCAAGGGCCTGGACGTCTTCCTGGCGGCGTCACGGCATGCCGGCCGCGTGCACGCCTGCCTGCACCTGCACCATCCGTGCGCGCAGATCACCCGGCTCCTCGCCTTCACCGGCTCCGCGCCCCTGCTCCGCGATCTGCTGGACCCGTCCGCGGCGGGTCCGTCGGCCGGCGGGACGCAGACGTCCGGCGACCGCGCCGGTGCGCCGGTCGTCAAGGACGGGATCCGCCTGCGCAGGCTGACTCGCCGGCAGGTGGAGGGGATGAGCGAGGACATCGCCGACCTGGCCGTGGCCGGCCCCTTCCTGCGGGACGACTTCCTGCGGCGGCTTGCCGTCAGCGCCCGACGGCCTGGCTTCGCGCTGCTGGTGGCCGAGACGACGGTGTTGGTGGGGTGCGTCTTCGGGTTTCCGGTGAGTCCCGTCAGCCGGTCCGAGCAGGGGTTGCAGGAGAGCGTCCAACGGCTCACCGGCTGTGCCCGGTTCCTGCTCCTCACCCAGGTCGTGGCGCACCAGCACCCACAGCGCCGCGACATCGGCCGCCGTCTGCAACAGCGTCTGCTGGCCGATGAGCGCACCGAGCTCGGAGTGGCCTTGCTGATTCCGGCCGACCGGGCCGGACAAGCCGCCTACGACTCGTGGGGCTGGCGGAACCACGGGGAGATGGTCGGGCTGCCCGGTCGGGGCGCTCCTTGCGTGCTGACCCTGTTCCGGGAGAGCGGATCTTCGCTGCCTGCGCCTCGGGCCGCCGTTCCAAGCCGGGCGTAGCCTTGAAGACACCGAGAGCATGTCGGGCGCATGATCAGGACAGCGCCGTTCCCGGCGAGTGGCGAACGAGGGCAGCTCCAGGCCGCCCGGACGGGATCGCACGATGGACTCCCCCACACCGCCCGTAGGAGACCGGCCGCCGGGTGACGCGCACACGTACAGGATGCCGCTGGCCCGGCTGAGGCTCACGCCGGAGGCCAGCCATGGCCCGCTGGACGGGGCGTGGTGGCCGCGTTGCGACGCCCTGGAACTGGAGCTGCCCGCGCTCGTGGGCTCGCTCGACCCCGGCCTTGGCACGGTCACCCGCGTCACGGTCGGCGCTGCGGCCTGGCCTGACGCGCCACTGACCGTGTCGGCGCCGGACCACGTGATCGAGGTCGTCCTGAGCGACGCCACCGCCGAGGAGCATGCCATCACCCTGGACTGCGGCACCCTGGGGCGCTGGGAGCTGCTGGTCGTCCCGCCCGACGAGCCGGCCGGAACCGCCGAATGCCTGTTGACCGCCGCCGCCGATCCGTGGAATCCGCTGTCGGCTCAGCGCACCTTGGCACATGTCGAGGACAGCTTCGGCCGGGAGGGCGCAGGGGAACAGCACGGCCCATGATGGAGTGATGGGACGGGTAGTCCATTCGCCGGTCGACCCCGCCGCCGATGTCCGTGTGGATCACGGTGGGTGAGCTGATGACGGCCGAACCGGGCACGGACCGCTCCGAGAGCTTCGGGGAAGCGCTTCTGGGGGCGGTTCTCGACCGGGCGCACGAGCTCCCGCCCCACCTCATCGGACCGCTGGTCGCCGACGTGGTGGAGCGGCTCGGCGGCCGCCGTCCGCAGGTGCTGCTCCAGGACTACGGTCAGTTGCTGCTCGTACCTCTGCGCGGTGAGGGCCTCACGGGCGGGGATCCGCAGGACATCGACGCTTCCGTCGCGGGCCGGTGCTTTCTCGACGCCCAGCCCGTCGAGGTGCCCGAGGCCGACGGCGTACGGGTCCACCTGCCGCTGCTGGACGGCGGCGACCAGGTGGGCGTCATGGCCGTGACGCTGGACCGGGTCGATGACGACGACCGGCGGCTGCTGGCCAGGCTCTCCGGCCTGGTTGCCGACCTGCTGGTGACCAAGCACGGCTACTCCGACCTGTTCTTCTCCACCCGCCGCGGTGAGCCGATGAGCGTCGCCGCCGAGATCCAGTGGTCCCTGCTGCCGCCTCTGGCCATGGTCATGCCGCGGGTCGCCGTGGCCGGGATCCTGGAGCCCGCCTACGACGTGGCGGGGGACAGCTTCGACTACGCGCTCAACGGTGACATCCTCCACGTGGCCATGATCGACGCGATGGGGCACGGCCTGGGCGCGGCCACCATGGCCACCGTGGCCATCGGCGCCTACCGTCACGCCCGCCGCCTCGGCACCGGCCTGTCGGAGATCTACGCCGCCATGGACGTCGCCGTGGTACACCAGTTCGGCCCGGACCACTTCGTCACCGCCCAGATGATGCGGCTGGACACGGCCACGGGGCGGATGCACTGGGTCAATGCGGGACACCCGCCACCGATACTCGTGCGCGATCACCGCGTCGCGCGTCGGCTGGTCGCCCCCACGACCCTCCCGGTCGGCCTGGGCGGGCCGGCGCCGGAGGTCAGTGAGCTGGACCTGGAGCGTGGAGACCGCGTCCTCTGCTTCACGGACGGACTGATCGAGGAACACGCCGTGGGTGAGGAGCAGTTCGGTGAGGACCAGCTGATCGACTGCGTGAACCGGCTGGAGAGGACCGGTCGCGGGGTCCGGGCGGTGGCGCGCTCCCTGTCGCACACCCTCAAGCGAGCACGGGGCGGACACACGACGGACGACGCGACGCTGCTCCTGGTGGAGTGGCGCGGCTGACCGCACCACCGGCAACGACGAAGGTCAGCCGGACGGCCTCTGCCCGCTTCCCGTGTCGATGAGGATCTGCCCCGCCTCGCTGACGTTGCCGGCCAGGGCAGCCTGTGCCATCGCAGCGCGGGCGGCCTCGGGAGGCGTGTCCGGTGGGACCACCAGCAGCGAGAAGAGGTCACCCTCGCCCCGGGTGATCAGGACCGTGTCGTCACCCACCGGGAAGGAGTCCACGTGTACCACGTGGTCGCCGACGACGATCCGGGTCGGGAGCCCCTCCCAGGCCGTGGCATCCAGCCCGACGCGGGTCAGGGGGCCCAGGTGCTCGGTGAGGGCGCTCAGCAGCGCGGGCAGCTCGGCACCGATGTCGCGCGACCGCGGCCACCACGCCCCGTCGAGGACGCCTTCGCGCGATGCCGTCGTCTCCAGCCGGAGCAGTGCACTCCCCGGCCGCACGGCATGGTGCACACCGCTCGGCAGGTGCCTGGAACCAGGGGATGTGTCGGAGCCGGTCATGGAGGACCACCTGTCCGGGATCCGGTGCGAACACGGGATCCGCCTCGCTTCTGACCACGCTACTCCCCATCACCGCGAGCATCGGCGTCGCCGGGAATCGCCGGGACGCCCGCATACAGCGAGGGGAAGCCGCATGAGGGGCTGCGCGGCGGGGCACCCGGGCGGCGGAGGCTGTGAGCGAGGCCGCAAGGCCCACTGCCTGTCGGCATCAGCAGCCTCGGATACCAGCCTGGGAGCGCCAGAGATGACGACACTCCGTGAACGCAAGACCTACCGCAAGGCCGTCCTCCGGCAACTCTACGGAGCCATGGAACGCAACCGACCTGAGGTCAGCGGGGCGGCACTGCGCGAGGCGCTCCGGCTGCCCGACGACGACCTGTCCGCAGCCTGCGCCTACCTGGCCGACGAGGGCCTGATCACCGTCGAGTGGACGTCGCACAAGACGCCCGCCACCGTCTCACTGTCCCATGAGGGCATCCGTTACATGGAGGAGGAAGAGGAGTGGGGTGATCCCAGGCCGAGTGAGTGACGCGGCTCCACGCCCGGTCGCTGCTTTTCGGGCCGGGACTTCAATCCCCGTGTGACGCCTGGGCGGATGTGCCGGTGGCCTGCGGATCGAACGCTGCCGGGGCGGACGGTTCGGCGGCTGCCGGACGGGACCGCGGGATCAGCCTCGCTGCCTTCTCAGCGATTTCGCGGTCGAGCTCCGGGAGCAGGCTCGTGTACGTGTCCGAGGTCAGCGTGATGGTGGAGTGCCGGAGGGTCTCCTTCACCGTGTGGATGTCGCCGCCGCCTCCGTGCGTGAGCGTCGCGGCCACGTGGCGCAGGTCCCGCAGGGTGATGGGGGGCAGGTCGGTCGTGGCGAGGATACGGCGGAAGGTCTCCGACACCGTCTCGGGGTGGAGCCAGGAGCCGTCCTCCTTCGTGAAGACCTTGCCCGTGTCCTGCCAGGCGCCGCCCCAGTCCGCACGCTCCTTGTCCTGGCGGGCCTTGTGGTCGCGCAGCACGGCGATGTTCATGCTGTCGAGCGCGATCGTGTTCGCGCTGCCGTCTGTCTTCGGCTCGGACTCGTAGAGGTCCCAGCCGTCCACCACGATCTCCTTGGCCGGAGTGATGAGGCCGGCGCCGAGATCGATCTCGTGCCAGTCCTGGCCGACCGCCTCGCCGCGACGGAGGCCGCGGGTGCCCATCAGGTGGAAGATCGCGTACAGCCGGTCACCCTCGGCGGCGTCCAGGAAGGCGCCGAACTGCTGCGGGGTCCAGACCATGACCGCGCCGGGGATCTCGCCCGTCTCGCGCCAGCGTCGGACCCGCTCCTCGGTCCAGAGGAGGGGCTTGGGGCGCCTGCCGGACTCCAGCTCGACGTGGGAGGCAGGGTTGAAGGTGATGAGCTGCTGGGCGATCGCGGAATTCAGCGCCGCGCGCAGGGTGCGGCGGATCGCCTGCCGGGTGGCCGGGCCGGTGATCTTTCGGAACGGCTTCATCTCCGCCAGCTTGGCCCGCTCGGCCGCGAGCAGCTTTCGCTCGGCCCCTACGGGTCGCCCGGGTTTGCTCGGCTTGCAGCGGGCGATCTGCTCGCGGCGGGCCTCGTTCTCGGCCGCGATCACCTCGTTCTCGTCGGCGATCGCGTCGAACATCTCCACCAGGTGGCCGACGTTGAGCCGGTCGAGGCGCACGTGGCCGATGCGCGGCTTCAGGTGGACGCGGATGTGGGAGGCGTAACCGTTCAGCGTGGTCTTGCGGCGCTTCTTCGCGGCGAACCACTGGTCGAGCCACTCGCCGACGGTGAGGCTGCCACGGAGGGCCAGGCCCGCACGCAGACGGCGTTGGGTCTCCTCGATGGCCGGCAGTGGGGCCTTCTCGGCCGCGACCTCCGCCAGCATGGCGGCGAGGCGCTGGAGGCTGTCGGGGTCGTCCTTGTCCGCGAGGGCCAGCAGGGAGCGGACGTGGTCGAGTTCCGACTGGGCGTCCTTGAGGGACTCGTAGCCGGCGCGGCTGAAGGAGCGACGGGTGCCGTCCTCGCGGGGCGGCAGTTCCTGGCGTATGGAGTAGTAACCGTGCTTGCGGCCCTTGCGCTTGGGGCACGAGGCGCCGAGTTCCTTGCCGGTCTTCGGGTCGCGGCAGGAGCAACGGCGGTAGGTGGAGCCCTTCAAAGGCGTTCCTCCGGGGTGGTTTCGGTATCGGGTTCGGGCGGGTCGACATCGCCCAGTGCGGGTGGCAGATCAGGTGGGGTGGCCCCCTCCTCGCGGAGGTCGCGGCGGAGGTAGCGGAGCCTGTACTTGGCCGAGACGGCCTGATCGGCGTACTTGGCCTGCTGGCGCTCGGCTTCTTCCTTCTCGGCGCGGCTGGTGGCCGTCTTGGCCGCGAACCGGGCCTGTTCTTCCTCTTCGAGCGCGGCGAGAGCGGTGCGGACGAGACTGGCGTGAAGCTCGAAGTCGGGGACCAGGCCCGCGTCGTAGCCGGGTACGTCCTCTTCCCCGGTGAAGCGCCGTAGGGCGTCCCAGGTGGGCACGAGGTGCTGGAAGGGGAGTTCCTGGGTCTTTTCGACGTAGCCGACCGGGAAGATCAGGCAGACCGGGTACGTCTCCAGGGCGGCGGCCAGGACCATGACGTCCGCGAGGGGGAGGTTGGCCCGGCGGCCGGACTCCATGTTGGCGATCACGTTGCGCGGGATGGCATGTCCGAGCTGTTCGCACCGGTCCGCCAGGTCCTGTGCGCTCCACCCCATCTCCTTCCTTCTGCGCCGGACTTCGCCGGCGACGTTGGCCTTGATCCGGTCCGCCCACTCGGGGACGTCGTCCTCGTCACTTCCATCATCGAAGCCGCGTTGTGTCATAAAGACACATTAGCTTGGCCATCCTGGTTGGTAGACGCCTGGAGCCGGACGTGATGACTGCGTTCGCCGAGGGCTGCATGGAAAGGGGCGCACTGCATGCGCGACGACGCGATGGCCGGAGACTCGAAGGGCTCGAAGGGGATGAGTCGGGAGGAGGTACTCGCCCTCCCGGTGGCGGTTGACCTGGACACGAGCAATCGAGCGCTGGGGCTCGGCCGGAGCAAGGGCTATGAGCTGGCGAAGCGAGGCGCCTACCCGTGCAAGGTGCTGCGCCTGGGCAACGCCTACCGGGTGGTGACCGCGGACTTGTGGGAACTGCTGGGTCTGGCGGCGTGAAGGGGCGGCAGCGTAGCAGACGGTTCTGCGCTGAGCTGACACAGAATCGCTGGACTGTCGCCGGGGGTGGACGTACTGTCCGTGTTCCCTCGGGGCACCGAGCGAGTGTCCCGACTCGGGACACAGAGCGTGTTCAGTCTCTGAACGCAGCGAGCCTCCGGCGCGGCAACGCCGGAGGCTCGGGAATCCCCGTCGCCCGTCTCCAACGAACGATCCGCGCCGCTGGGCCTGCATGCCCAGCGGCGCAGAAGAGGAGCCACCTGGTGCAACCTGAGAACCCTGCGCCCTATTCCACCCCCGTATCCCCTGCCACCGCATGGCCGTCGGTCGCGGTGCCGGGCAAGCCCGACCAGGGCGAACCCGAGCACGCTGCGTCGGTCGCGGCGGCCGAGACCCGGGCGCCGGATCCGGAGCCGACCGTCGGCTCGGCGCTGCTGGACGAACTGCGTGAGCAGATAGCGAAGTTCGTGATCCTGCCCTCGCCGGAGGCGCTGGATGCGGTGACGCTGTGGGTGGCGGCGACGCATCTGCAGCCGGCCTGGCAGCACGCGCCGCGTCTGGCGGTGGTGGGGCCGGCGAAGCGGTGCGGCAAGTCGCGGCTGCTGGACGTACTGACCGAGACGGTCCACGAGCCGATGCTCACCATCAACACCACACCGGCTGCGGTGTTCCGGTCGATCACCGAGGAGCCGCCCACGCTCCTGGTGGACGAGGCGGACACCATCTTCGGCACGCCGAAGATGGCGGAGAAGAACGAGGAGATGCGCGGCCTGCTCAACGCCGGCCACCAACGCAACCGCTACGTCACGCGGGTGGTCGGCAACGACCACACCCCGCACCGGTTCGCCACCTTTGCCATGGCGGCCCTCGCGGGGATCGGTGACCTGCCCGACACGATCATGGACCGGGCTGTGGTGATCCGTATGCGCCGCCGGGCGGAGGGCGAGCGCGTCAAGCCCTTCCGCTCCCGACGCGACATCCCCGCTCTGCACGACCTGCGCGACCGGATCGCTGCATGGGCAAGGCCGCTGCTGGATGAGGCAGCGGACCTGGAGCCGGACATGCCAGTGGAGGACCGGGCCGCAGACACCTGGGAGCCGTTGGTCATCATCGCGGACCTGGCCGCCGGATCCTGGCCCCGTCGCGTCCGAGAGGCGTGCGCACGGATGGTCGCCGCAGAGGTCGAGGCAGAGGAGGACCGGCCCGGCGGAGCCCGAATCCTCGCCGACATCCGCAGGGTGTTCGTAGCCCAGCGCGAGCCCGACAGCCTTACCACGGACGAACTACTCCACCAGCTCCGGCAGGATGCCGAGAGCCCCTGGGCGGAGTGGGGACGCAACGGGCTGAACGCCAAGGACCTGGCAGCGATGCTCCGAGAGTTCGATATCAGGCCCGGCAACGTTCGCCTCCCCGACGGAACCCAGCGCAAGGGCTACATGCGCAACAAGTTCCTCGACCCCTGGCGGCGCTACTGCCCCACTGTCCACTCAGTGGACACCGAGCCTGCCGCCCCCAGCGCAGACTGACCCCCGCATCCCCCGGTGGGCGTCCCTGCCGTCCCTGCCGTGATTCCGCAGGTCAAACGGCATGCAGGCAAGACGGCAGCCGGCGACAAGACGGCAAAGCGATCATGGTGAATCGCTGCCGCCGGGAGGACGCCGCCCGGATCCGTCTTGCGCCGTCCCACGCGTCCTCGCCGTATCACCGCAGGTCACAGCCCCGCCGAGTGGGACGGCACAACGTGGAAGTGCCGTCCCGCCCGGCCGGGGACACGACGAGACGCCGCCGGCAGGCCGCCCGCCGTCAGGCCGCGCCGCACACGCCGGACGACGCCCGAACGCCGCCGGTACGGCACATCCACGCCCTGCCGTACCGGCCCTGACCTGCGCTTGCAACGGCCAAGACGGCAAGACGGATCACACCGCCAAACCCCAGGAGCACCCCGCTTGACCCTCCCTACCCCCACACCCAGCCCCACCTACCGGGGGCACCGTCCCGACGAAGGACGGCTGTCGATGACCAAGAAGGACATCGAGCGGTACACGCTCGGTGCAGCCGGAGTCGTCATCGTCGCCCTCACCATCAGCGGATTCTGGCTGTCGTACGCACACCTCGCCGAGGTCGCCGGACAGCACGGGCTGCGCAGCTCTCCCACTCGCCGCTGGGCCTGGCCGGCGACCTTGGATGCGTTCATCGTCGCGGGCGAACTGCTCATGCTCCGTGCGGGCCTGCGCCGGGTGACCGACAGGTGGGCGATCGCCCTTACGGCCACCGGGTCGGTCGGCTCCATCGCGCTCAACGTGGCCGGGGTCAACGGCACGGGCAGCGCGGGCACTGTGCCGCTGCTCGACTACGTGGTCGCCGCGGTCCCCCCGACCGCAGCGCTGCTGGCCTTCGGCGTCCTGATGCGGCAGATCCATCAGCTCGTCGACCAGCCTGCGGGCCATCCGGAACCCGCGCCGGTCCAGGCGCCGGAACCACCGGTCACCGCCCCCGCCACGCTTGCCGAGGCACCGGCCGAGCCCGCCCAGCCCGTGCCGCCGACCGCCGTGTCGTGCCAGCCGTCGAACCCACCGTCCGAGATTGCGGAGAGCAGGCCGCGCGGTGGCCGCCCGCCCGGCGCCACGCTTGAGGAACTCGTGGAGATCGGCCGGATCGCCCTCGCCGAGCACGGCACGCTCACCCGGTCACTGCTCCGGAATGCCGTCAAGGCCAAGGGCCTGACGATCAGCAGCGAGCGGCAGACCGACGTGATGACCACCCTCCGGTCCGAAATCGAAGCCGCCGCCGAGACCGGTCCGGACAGCGGCTGACCGGAATCTCCACGGGGTGACCGGAACCCTTCCGGTCACCCCGGCCAGTCGGCCACCGGTCTCACTCGCCGCCCGCTTATCCACATCTGTGGACGAGGCGGTGACTGTCCCCACTCCGCCGCCCCCTCCTGCGGAATTGCCCGCCTTGCCCACCCCTCCTGGAGCACCGCCCGTGACGCACAACCCGCACCACCCTCAAGACACCCCAGACGAGCCGATACCGCTGACGAAGTCCTCTACGCTGATGAACCGTCTGCGGCGTGCGTTCGGACGGGGTGCCCCTGGCGGAGCCAGTAGTACCCCGAGTCCGACTCAAGGCCGGTCTTCGGGGGTCTCCGCCCCGGGGGTGGCGGAGACGGCCCAGCGCCAGGGGGCGCAGGACCAAGGGCTCGGGGCCGAGGGCAGCGCCGACCCGGAGACGTTCCACACCGTCCAGCGCCAGATCCTCCACCCCGCACCCGCCACCGTGCCAGCCGCCGAGGATCGAGCCGTGCAGAGCGTCCAGCCAGCGATCCGCCGTTTCACCGGCACCAAGCGGACCGTACGCGTCGGCCCCCTGCGCTTCACCGGCGACGAGCACGTCCTGCTCCAGGAGGCTGCCACCGAGCACGGCTACAAGGGCGAGTCCGGTTTCGCCGCCGACATCGTCCTCGCATTCATCAGCGGCCGGTTCACCGCCAACCTGCCCCTGTCCGAGGACCGCCGCCGCACGCACATCTTCCGCGCCCAGGTCCTGCGCCAGCTCAACCGGATCGGCGTCAACGTCAACCAGATTGCCCGAGCCCTCAACAGCGACCTCACCCCACCCGAGATCCGTCGGCACCTTGCAGAACTCCAGGACCTGCTGGAGCTGATCGCCGAAGCCCTGCGCGAGCCCGCCGACCTGGAAACGGAGGCGCCCGCGTGATCGCCGCCATCAAACCGGCCGGGTCCAACACCCGCGGCCTGCTCGCCTACCTCTACGGCCCCGGCCGCCACGACGAACACCTCGACCCGCACATCGTGGCCGGATTCGCCATGCTCGGCATGCCCGACCCCGGCCGCGACGAGAACGCCACCCTCACCGACCTCGCCCGCCACCTCGACGCGCCCGTACGCCTGCGCAACAGCGAGTTCGGAAGGAAGGTCACCGACCACGTCTGGCACTGCCCCGTCCGCGCCGCGCCCGAGGACCGCTACCTCTCCGACGCCGAGTGGGCCGAGATAGCCCAGCGCATCGTCCAGGCCGCCGGCATCGCCCCCGCCGACGACGACGTGGCCTGCCGCTGGATCGCCGTACGTCACGCCGACGACCACATCCACATCCTCGCCACCACCGTCCGCGAAGACGGCCGCCGCCCCAAACTCCACGACAGCGGCCTGCGCATCGGCGACGCCTGCCGCGAGATCGAGAAGGACTACGGGCTTAGGCAGTTGAAGAAGGGCGACCGCACCGGCGCCCGTCGCCCCACCCAGGCCGAGATGCACAAGGCCGAACGCCTCGGCTGGGACAAGACCAGCCCCGAATGGCTCCAGAACCGCATCCGCGCCGCCATTCCCCACGTGACCAACGCCGAGGAATTCATCGCCTACCTCGCAGCCGACGGCATCGAGGTCAAAGCGCGACGCGGTCCGTCAGGAGACCTCCTCGGCTACGCCGCCGGCCGCCCCGGCGACGTCAACGTGGCCGGCGAGCAGATCTACCACCCCGGAAGCAAAATCTCCCCCGACCTCTCCCTGCCCAAGATCAAGGCCCGCCTTGAATCCGGCCGACCCGAAGAACACCCCACCGCCCGCCGCAACCACCCCAGCACCCCCTGGCAGCAGGCCACCGACGCCCTCGACACCCTCCACATCGGCCTCGCCGACGACACACACGCCCAGGCCCACATCGCAGCCCTCGGCGAGCTGCTCGAAGCCACCGCCCAGAAAGCACCCGCCAACCTGCGCGCCGAACTCCGAGCCGCCTCCAAGGCGTTCGCCCGAGCCCAGCGCTCCCAGATCCGCGCCGAAGACCGCGCCGCCCACGCGCTGCGCAGCGCGGCACGCGACATCGTCCACACCGCCACCGGTCCCGACGGCAGCGCACTCGCCGTCCTGCTCGCCGGTCTTGTCTGGGCCGCCATCGTCGCCGGACGCTGGCACGAAGCAAAGAACCACGCCCACCAAGCCGAAGCGGCCCGCCAGGCAGTCCAGCACCTCCGGACCGCCGCCGACCACGCCCTCACCCCCACGCTCACCGAACTCGCAGCCCGGCCCCCAAGGGCCCAAGCGTGTGGCGTCCTGGCCAGCGACGTACGAGCGGCAGTCCCCGACCACGCCAAGCGGATCCTCGCCGACCCGGCCTGGCCGGCACTCGCCACCGTGCTCGCCGACGCCGAAGCCCGCGGCCACCAACCCCACCAGCTCCTCAAGGAAGCCGCCGCACAGCGCGAGCTGACCACCGCCCGTCATCCTGCCCGCGTCCTGATCACCCGCATCCAGCACACCGGCCGAAACCCGGCACCCAACCGCCGAGCCGAAGCTGCCCGCCGACGCTCAACCACCGGGGCTTGGCCAGCGGGAAGCCCGATCCCGACACCGCAGCAGGCCGCCCGTGTCGCCACTCAAGGAGGGGACGCCCGTCCCCGACGTTAGCGCGACCATGACCGAGCGGGCTCCGGGCGGTCAAGGAGTCCACTCGGTCGTGCACGATCACTTAGCCATCGTCGGCTGTCCAGCTCGGCACAGAGCGGCATGACAGTCGACCGGGAAAGAACTCTGCATGAGCGCCCCGTTGCCCAGGACTACGGTGTCGGCCATGCGGGAGGTGGAGTACGAGAGCCACGGCTGTCCGTTGGAGGACTACCAGCTCACCCGCGGTGATCACCGACAGCAGGAGCAGTCGGAGAACATCGAACGTTGGGTGGAGAAGGTGCTCGCTGCGAAGGAGGCCGAAGAACGGGCAGACCCTGTGCTCGCAGCAGGTCGCCGCGCAGCCGCAGACAGGGCACTGGACATGCTGCGCAACTTCAAGACCGCTGAGCGCGAGATCATGCGGTGGCGCGTACGGCTCTATTGCGGCCACATCGTTGAGACTCGGCGGCATTGCGAGAATCGCAAGCCCACGCTGCACGGTTCGTCATCAATGCAGTGCCCGGAGTGCGGGAAGGACCCATCAGCGATCGTGGCCTTCGAACCGATTGGGCTGGCCGGAGAACCGCGGTCCCCTGTGAAGCCAGCACCTTCTTCGCGGCCGAAGAGGCTGACCCGTACGGAGCTTGAGCGGCGAGTAGCCGCATTGGAGAAGGAGATCGAGCGCCTCCGCGCGCAGGGAAGCGGAGAGTAGCTTCCCTGCGGGCGGAGGCGTCAACGGGCGTGGCGCCCGTGGGTGTACTGCAGGAGACCCGCCCTGGCCACAGGGCTCGTGCCGCGGGGGACGGCAGGCTCGTCCGTGGCCAGGGCGGGGGCTTAACCGTGGCGGAGGAACCGGCTCTGGCCGCGGTTTCTGCCAGTACGTCGGCCCGAGGTTGGTCTTGGGGCGGTGGGCTCGTACAGCCGGTCAGAGTGAGTCGGTTCATCCCTGCTGAGTAGCGACTCCCAGACGCGTGCTTGGAGCTCGCGGATGCAGGGTCCGCATGCATACATGGGCGCCTGGGCGCCGGCGACGCTCGCGGGGCCGATCCACAGGACGCGTGTCCAGCGCTGGCCGCAATAGAGCCAGCAGAACCCGTCGACCCATTCGTTGCCGTCGTCCGTGGCCGCTGGGGCGGGTAGTCCCCCTCGGGCGAATTCTGCGATCCCGGGGATCACCCTGTGCTGTAAGGCGATTTCCGTCAGCATGGTTCGGACGCTTCCCCGATTAGGCTCCCTGGGCCGCCGAGGAAGCCTTCTCCTGCTTCTCGCCATCGGAGAACAGCAGGGTGGGCTCGGCGAGGATGTCGCGGCCGGCCTCGCTCTTGTAGATCTCGTCGACGCTGCCGAACCGGGCCTGGGAGTAGTCAAGCCCCAAGAGATCGGCGGCCTGTCGGACGGACGCTTCGTCGGGCCCTTCGATCTCCAGGAACGTGGGGAGGTCGGGCCAGGTGTCGAAGTCGAAGGCGACCTCTCCCAGACGCCACTCCTCGCGGTAGTTCTCCTGGTAGCGGACCTCGGTAAGGCCGACTCGGCGGAGGATGTCGGCCATGGCGTGCAGGTCGGCGACCTCGGTCTCGATCTCCTTGGTGCCGTCGATCGTCGTGGCATCAGTGACCTGCTTGAGCGTGAGCGTCGAGCGGGTGCCTTCGTCTCGCAGACGGAGCCACGCCCCGCCGTCGAGGGAGTCGTTCTCGAAGATCTTGCGGGTGAGGAGGGTGCGGGGGAGCGCCTGGACGGCACCGAGGGCAGACAGCTTGGCCTGCAGGTCGGCGACGTCGACGGCCAGGAACTTCGCCTCGTACTCGTGCTTCATGGATCCTTCTCTCAGAGACGGTCGGTGTGGGCGGACGAACGGGCCGCCAGGAGCAGGCCCATGCGATGGATGTGGTCGTGTGGCTGGCCGATGTGGGGCCGCTCAATGAACTCGTTCGTGCGCAGGGTGAGCAGCACGTCCCAGTCGCCGAGGAAGTGACGGTGCAGGCGTTCGGGAGAGGTGTAGTGCTCCACCATGTGGTGGCGCTGTTCCACGGGCATCATGAACTCCGCACCGAACACACCGCCCGGGCGGACCAGGCGCTGCATGCGGTCGACGAACTCGGCGAGAGGGCGGTGGTGGTTGGCACTGTAGTGCCACGAGCAGCTCGTCCAGACCGCCTCGCACGGCACGTCCAGAGGTTCCCCCGCAAGGAAGTCCTCTTCGATCACCTGCACACGGGCCCGGAGTTCCTCCAGCTTGAGCCGGTCGATCAATCCCATGGCGTGTACGTCGATGCCGCCCGGGAGGCGGACCTCACCTCCGTGCACGGCGAGCGCGTCGCGTTCGATGGCCACTACGCGGTACCCAGCCGCGGCCAGGGGCAGGACGAACTTGCCGTCGCTTGCACCGACGACCGCGACCGTGGCATCAGGAGCAACGCGTTCCTGCAGGGTCGCGAGGAACTGCGGAAAGAAGGTGAGGGTGTGCTCCCACAGGCTCTGTGTCTGCATGGGAGTGCGCTCCTTGCGTATCGGTGGCGGTGATCACGCGGAGGACTTCTTCAGGGGTGAGCCCCGTGGTGTCGATGCGTTGCATCGGGAACGAGGCGTAAGCATCCGTCACTTGGTCCGTGTCGGGCTCCGTCAGCGCGTCCCATCGCGATGTCGGCTTGTTCCGTGATGCGAGGCGGCGCCGGCGTTCGTTGTCAGCGCATACGAGGTAGTAGGTGACGGGAGTCGGCAGCCAGGCCGGCAGAGTGACGCCGAGCCGGGCGCCCAAGGCTCGGTGGCTGGTTAGGCACCGGGCGAAATAGCTCTCCACGACAACCGGAACGCCGCTTCTGAGGAGCCGCTGGATCTCTTCGGCTGCTGTGAACAGTGCGGAGAGGTAGAGGCACATCCGAGCCTCGACGTTCGTCCGCCTGTCCACCTCGCGCCTGAGGGGCTGGTAGAAGGCTGGCACGGTGGGCACAAGGACGGCTTGACGGGCAACGGCGAGCATCGGAGCGATCGTCGACTTCCCAGTGGCCCGTAAGCCTTCCAGGCTCTCGAATCTCGGCTGGTCAGGCACGGGCGTACACCACGTCCGGTACGGAGAGCGTGAGCTCGTCGGTGGCGGAGGGCCTGTGGACGATGCGGTTCGCGGCCTTCTCGTACCAGAACGCGTGGGAGTCCTTACCGACCGCCTTGCAGGACATGGTGAGCGCACCGCGCGGGTCGGCCTCGATCCGGTCGATCTCGCGAGGCCCGCTGGGCGGAGCGCAGACCGCCGGAGCACCGTGCTCGGAGAGGTCCTCGTCGACGATCACCTCAAGCGGCAGCTTGGTCTGTGCGAGCTCTTCGCGAAGCCGGCCGTAGGCGGTCGTGTCCGTGACCAGCAGCTCGGGGTGGTCAGCGGCATTGCCTACCGGCCTCAGGTGGTGGAGCTTCAGTTGCCGGACCCCGAATTGCCCGAGGATGCTGGCGAGAGGGAGGACCTCGCCGATGTTCTGAGAGGTCACGGTCATGGTCGCGCCCGTCGGAACACCGAGGTCCCGTGCCAGGCTGAGTGAGCTGAGGGCGCTCTGGTAGCTGCCGCGCTTCCGGATGCCGTCGTTGGTCGAGCCAACCCCCTCCAGGGAGACCCTGAGCAGGTCCAGGTGCGGAGCGATCTCGGTCAGGCGGCGCTCGATCCGATATCCGTTGGTGCAGATCTCGACGCGCTGGCCCAGTTCCTGCTTGGCGTGCCGGACGACCTGCGGGAGCTCCCGGTGGACGAACGGTTCGCCGCCGAGGAGGGTGACGGCCTCCGTGCCGTATTCGTCTCGCATCAGGGTGAGGAGACTGACGGCTTCCTCGGCGGTGAAGGCGTCGGCGTACTGAAGTCGCTTGCCGTGGAAGCAGTGCAGGCACGTGAAGTTGCAGCGGTAGAGCAGCTGCAGGTACAGCATCCGGATCTTCCTGATCCCGGTGACTTCCTCGATCACATGGGCTCCTTCGGCTGACTGCCTGGTGGGAACCCCGATGGTGGCGGTCTGCCAGGGGACCTCGTCACCGCGTTCGGGGACGGTCCGAGGACGTCCTGGGACGTTTTACACGCCCGCGAAGGACTCCAGGATGCCGAGAACCCGCCTGGTGTCCGATAGGTCCGGCAGGATCTCGTGGGCGCCGGCAGCGGCCAGCTCCTCGGCACTGTGGACACCGGAGGCGACCGCAAGGATCGCGGAACCCGTGGCCAGGGCGGCTTCCACGTCGCGGGGGGTGTCTCCCACGAGGACCAGGGGCACATCAGCCGGAACGCCACGGCGCTGCTGTATGCGTTCACGCGCGACCGCGACAAGTTCGGGGCGGAGCTCGGCGTCCGCTCCGTAGGCGCCGGCAGGCAAATCCAACAGCGAGTCGAGGCCGAAAGCGGAAAGCTTCACGTGAGCGTTGGCGGCGATGTTGCCGGTCAGGACAGAGGAGACCCAACCACTTCGTGCGGCAGCGGCCTTGAGCACCTCGTGAACCCCGGGCAAAGCCGTCCCGCGCAGGCGCAGATCATCAAGGCGGTCATGCCCAGCTTGCGCGAGGGTGGCCTCGATGACGGACCACTCGGGTACAGGTAGCCCGTCACGAAGGAACATATCCCGCATGATGAGTCGATCCGTGCGCCCCTCGGTACGCGCCGGCTCCGACGGTTCGCGTCCCGCGAGTGATGAGAAAGCGGCAGCGTAGATCTCCTTGCTAACCCCCGCGTTCTCGATGAGGGTGTGGTCGATGTCCCACAGGACGATGAGCTCCATGGCGCCAGGGTAGGCAGTCCCTTCGGAGCTCTGCTTCCGTGACAACGTCCCATAACGTCCTTGCGCGATCATGCATGGGGCCGCTTCCATGGCTCCTGTGAACGACCGACTGCACTCTGTGCTCGCGCAGCGCGGCGTCTCGCCCGAATCGCTCGCGGAAGTCTGCGAGGTGGACCCCAAGACGGTGAGCCGGTGGCTGGGAGGGCGTGTTCCACACGCACGGCATCGCTTCCGCGTCGCCCGCCACCTGCGCGTGGAAGAGACCTTCCTTTGGCCGGCGTCGCCTCGACGGCCCGGCCGAGCGCGTGACGGGTTAGGCACCGAACTGGTCGGCACTTATCAGAACCGGGCCAGTGTGCCGCGGGACGTCTGGCTCTCGCTGCTGCGCGAAGCCCAGCACGAGATCGGTGTCCTCGTCTTCTCCGGCACGTTCTTCGCGCAGTCCAATCCGCACGTAGCCAAGATGCTCTCCGAGCGCGCGGCGGAGGGGGTCCGGGTGCGCCTGTGCTTCGGTGACCCGGACGGTCAGGCCGTCGCGATCCGAGGCCGCGAAGAGGGAATCGGCGACACTCTTGCCGCCAAGATCCGAGCATCACTGACGTACTACCGACCCCTGCTGGGCGAGGCCGGGTGTGCCGTACGCCTCCACGACACCACGCTCTACACGTCCATGTTCCGCTACGACGACAACCTCCTGGTCAACCCCCACATCTGGGGGCAGCCGGCCAGCGCCAACCCCCTGCTTCACCTCAAGAGGACTGAAGGCACTGGGTGGTTCGACAGTTACGCTCAGAGCTTCGATGCCGTCTGGGCCGCCGCGCGGCCGTGGACACCCGACCACGAGAGGACCACCGCCCATGGGCAGGACTGAGTACTACAACGACCCGGCCGCCCCGAAGGCAAACACCCTCATCCCTGCCAGCAACCTGCTCGTCGTCGACGAGACCGGAGCCATCCTTCTCCAGCACCGCCGTGACACCGGCCAGTGGGCGCTTCCCGGAGGCGCACAGGACATCGGCGAGACCGCGGCAGAGTGCGCGGTACGCGAGTGCCTGGAAGAGACCGGCATCATCGCCGAGATCACGGGCTTCCTCGGCGTCTACACCAACCCGAACCACATCGTCGCCTACAGCGACGGAGAGATCCGCCAGCAGTACGAGAACACGTACATCGGCCGGCCCATCGGCGGAGCTCCCACGATCAACGACGAGGCTGACGGGGTGCGCTTCGTCCAGCCGGCCGACCTCGACCAGTACGACATCCACCCGAGCATGCGCCAGCAGATCGGGGACTACCTGGCCGGCACCTATCCCTACCTCGGCTGAGCCGCCAGCGCTGCCTCGACCCTTTGCACAGAAGAGAGGATCTCAGGGGCCGCACGGCGGATGAACCGGCCGACCACACTGTCCGCGCCATACCGACTGGTGATCTCCGCGATCCGCTCCCGCGCACTGGTTGGGGCACCGTCGGGAGTCGTCGTCATGTCGCAGTACACGAGAGCGTCCACCAGCAACGGCTCCTCCAGCAATGGAAACTCCGACGCCAACTCGTCCCGCAGCCCGCGCTCCTCAGCCTCCAGCAGGGCAAAAGAGTGGTTCGCGACCAGCCGCACCAGCCGCTCGTCGGCCCCATCCTCGTCGCGAAGGAACCTGGCCCCGTCCAGCGGGTGGAACCCGGTCACGGCCAGCCGAGGTGCGTACCCGATGTCGTGCAGGGTGGCGGCAGCGACGAGAAGAGCGCTGTGCTCCCCGAGAAGCCCCCGGACTTCGGTGGCGCGCTCGGCCACTCCTTGCGTATGGGCCCACCTCCGGGGAAGCTCAGCGGCGAGCTCGGATTCGGCTACCTCCGTCGCCCACTTCGTGATCAGATCGGCCATGTCTGGCTTGATGCCCCCAAGGTCTCTCGAACACACCACGGCGCCCCCACCAAGCAGCACCAAACTAGGTCGAGTCGGCAGCGAGTGTCAGCGCTCCACGCCAGGATCCTCCTATGCACATCGACTTGGAGCGCATAGCCGCGATCCAGCGGTCGGTCATCGGAGCTGTGTTACTCGTTGCCATAGTGATGGTGACGTACCGATCGCTTGCCTGGGTCGCGCGTCGGATCCGCCGGATACAAGAGTGGTGGTCGGCCTGGAACGCGAGGGTTGCCGATCGGGACATAGCGCCGACAGCTCAGGCGCTCCAACCGCTTGGTTTGGCAGACCTGCCGATCCATGATCTCCGTGAGGCTGGCCGGAAGACCGCCGGATCCGTAAAACTCCGCTATCAACTGCTCACCTTCGCAGTCAGCATGGGGGCCTTCGACCTGTTGATCGCCGTGATCAAAACCATCGACACTCAGCGGGTGCAACCGGACCTGAGGCCACCGGCGCTGATGCTCGCTGGTGTGACGTTGCCCCTCCTGATGTGGGCCGCCCGGCGTGGCAAGGCCATCGTGGGTTACAGATTCCTGCTCTCGATCATGGCTGCCATCGAGGCGTGCGAGGCTGTGGCCAGCGCGGATACGAGCGCCAGGCATCAGGCGCTTCGGCATCTGGATGACACGTGCTCCATCGTTCGGCGGTCGCTTCTGCGGGTCCACCGGATCTCGAACAGCGTCAGGCGTGGATCTCCCCGGCAGCGCAGCACAAAGCGTCACGCCGCCCTCGTAGTGGCAAAACTGCAGCTTGCCGAGGCGCAGGTTGACACCAAGGGCATTGGTGGGCTCCGCAGTCTGGCCGCGCTGCTCGCCAAGATCGGCAACAGCTACGCTGCCGGAAACGCTGGCAGGCTTCTGCCAGAGCAGAGGCTTCGAGGCACGGTTCCGGTGGCCAACCGAGAAGGGCTTCGGCTGGTTGCCGTGGTCTCCGCTCCAGTAGCAGCGGTTTGCCTGGCCGTTCTGACAGGGCTTCCCTCAGGAGTCGAGACCGTCTTGGCGGCCGCTGTAGCTGTGGTGGCTGCTGCGGCCGCATACGGGCCGCGGGTCGCAATCGCCAAAGCGGCCGAGATCATGAGCATTTTGAAGCAGTAGTACTGCGCTCATTGGTACTGAACGCGCTGCTCAGCAGGTTCTTTTTGCGTGAGCGATGCGTGAGCGGACGATGCGGCACGAGCTGTCACGAGCCACACCGCCCGTCACGGCGCACATGCCCTGACCAGGTGGTTCCGGACCCCGAAGCACGGCCCGGAACCACCCGGCAAGCCTTGACCAGGACTTTTAATCCATTGGTTGTGGGTTCGAGTCCCACAGGGCCTACGGCGGCGGGGGAGGGGTTACCCCCTCCGACCTGCTACGCAGCGCCCGAGTCGGCTTCGGCCGGCTCGGGCGCTGCCTTGTTTCCCGGGCCTTGCGTCAGCGACCCGGGACTGTCTCCGGGCGGAGCCGGCCGGGGTAGGTGTTCGCCTACCCCGGAAGTGGGTTTCGGCCCATGGTGCTTGCCGGTCCCCGCGCAGCAGCATGATCCCCGGGCCACAGCGTGTGGCCCGGAGGACGAGATGGGGGGGCGGTATGTGGCCGTTTCCGGTGGGTGGGGCGCCCTGGCCCATGGGCGTGCTCGTGGCGTTGACCGCGGTCTGCGCGGTGCTGGCCTTCAGGGCGGAGCAGGCGCGGGACCGGCCGGGGCGTACCGCGCGACCGGCCGGGCGGATCGGCTGGCCGGTCGTGGCGGGACTGGTGGGTACGGCCGCGTACGGCAGTGTGCCGGCCCTGGTGCTCGCCCTGCACAACACCGCGGGAACGGGCGGCTACGTCGTCACCGCGCCGGATCTGCAACCCGACGGGCTGCTCGCGGCGGCGCTGCTGATGGCCGGCCTCCTGGCCACCACGCTGCTCCCCTCGGCGCGCGTGCCCAGGCGGTGGGTGCTGCCCGTGGTCGCGGCGGTGACCGGCGAACTGCTGGAATGGACGTACTGGCTCACGCACGCGCTCACGCGTTCCCCCGCCGCCTCTGGCCTGACGCCCCTGAACGTCCTGGTGGGCTGCGTGAGCGTCGCGGTGCTCGCCGCCCTGGCCGGTGCGGCTCTGCGCCGGCCGGCGAACGGCAGGCCCGCGCGTCTGGCCGGAGCCGACGCGCCGAGCTCCGCGCGCTGGGCCCTGCTGCTGCCCGCCGTCGTGGTGATGACCGGCGACCTGCTCGGCCTCGAACTGTGGCAGTCCGCGCCGCCGGGCACCGGGATCGGGCCGGCGATGACGGCTTACCTGGTCGGGCTGGCGCTGCTGGCCGCCGTCGTGGCCGGGCTGGTGCGGTGGCCCGGGGCGGCGGCGAACCTGGCCGTCCTGGGGCTGGTGGGGATCGGGGCGTACGACATCGCCCAGAGCGGGTTCGGACCACGACTCGTGGACGTACGGAAGTTCGGCTCCCCCCGGGTGCCGGCGCCGTCCGTCGACTTCGAGATGGTGGCCCACCACGCATCGGTCCTCGGCGGCATCCAGGGGGCGGTGCTCCTGGCCCTCGGGCTCTGGCTGCTGCCCAGAACCGTGCTGGCGGACGCCGGACGGCTGTTCGGAAGGGGGTCGGACCCGGCGCTGGCCCGGCGGGTGCGGGAGCTGACCGAGACACGAGCCGATGCGGTCAGCTCCGCGGCCGCGGAGCTGCGCAGGATCGAGCGGGACCTGCACGACGGCGCACAGGGACGGCTGGTCGCCATCGGGATGAACCTGCGGGTCGCCGAGGAGATGATCCACAGCGATCCGCAGGAGGCCGCCGCACTCGTCGTGGAGGCCCGTGTCGCCTCGGCGGCGGCGCTGGCGGAACTGCGCGGCCTGATCAGGGGGATGCATCCGCCGATGCTGGCGGACCGGGGGCTCGGGGAGGCGGTCCGGGCGCTCGCGCTGGACCTGCCCCTGCCGTGCGAGACCGAGATCGATCTGCCCGGGCGGCTCGCCGCCCCGCTGGAGTCGGCGTGCTACTTCGCCGTCGCCGAGGTGGTCACCAACGCCGTCCGGCACGCCTCGGCCAACGGCGTCCAGATCCGCATGGCCCGGACGGACGGGCTGCTGCGCATCGAGGTGGTCGACGACGGGGTGGGCGGCGCGGATCCCGCCCGGGGCACCGGGCTGGCCGGGGTGGAACGGCGGCTCGCGGCCTTCGATGGCATCCTCGCGGTCAGCAGCCCGCCCGGGGGGCCGACGATCGTGGTCATGGAGGTGCCGTGCGCGTAGTCGTCGCGGAGGATCTCTTCCTGCTCCGGGAGGGGCTGGTCCGGCTCCTCAAGGCGCGCGGGTTCGAGATCGCGGCGGCCACCGACAGCGCGCCGGGCCTGCTCGCCGCGCTGCTGGAGTTCCGGCCGGACCTCGCGATCGTGGACATCAGGCTGCCGCCCACCCACACCGACGACGGGCTCCGTGCGGCACTCGCCGCCCGGGAGCGGATACCCGGGCTGCCGATCCTGCTCCTCTCGCAGTACGTCGAGCAGATCTACGCCGAGGAACTGCTCGCCGACCGGGCCGGAGGGGTCGGCTACCTGCTCAAGGACCGGGTGTTCAGCGACGACCAGTTCGTCGACGCGATCCGTACGGTCGCCGCGGGTGGCACGGTCATGGACCCCGAAGTGGTCACCAAGCTGCTCGGCCGCCGCAGCCGCGGCGAACGCGAACCGCTCTCCAGGCTCACCGGGCGGGAACGCCAGGTGCTGGAGCTCATGGCCGAGGGGCGCTCCAACAGCGCCATCGCCAACCGGCTCTTCATCAGCGAGAAGGCCGTATCCAAGCACAGCACCGGCATCTTCACCAAGCTGGAGCTCGCCCCCTCCGACGACGACAACCGCCGGGTGCTGGCCGTGCTCGCCTACCTCATGTCCGCGCCACGCGAAGGCCGCACTCCACCGAGCCACTGAGCCGATCGAGAACGGGACACCGCCGCCCGGGCCGGCGGCCCGAGCGCCGGGCGTTGCCCAGTGCTGTCCACAGACCCAGGGAGGGCCCATGACGACCATGCCGTTCACGAACCGAGAAGGAATGCCCCGCCGTCGCGTGCTCGGGGCCGCGCTGGCCGCCGGGGCCGCCGTGCCGATCGGCGCCGCAGGCCGGGCGCGGGCGGCTTCGACCGCCCCGGGACCGGTGCGGCTCAAACTGCCCGTGCCCACCGGACCGTACCCGGTGGGCACGGTGCCCCTGCACCTCGTCGACACTTCACGTCCCGATCCCGTGGTCGGCCCCGGGCATCACCGCGAGTTGATGGCCGCCGTCTGGTACCCGGCCCGGGGCGTCGAGCGGTATCCACTGGCCCGCTGGACGTCCCCCGTCGTGGCGCGGGCGCTCCTGACCTCGGCGGGCTTTCCGGCCGATGTCGCGGTGGCGCCGCTCACGGCCGGCCACGAGGGTGCACCGGTGCTGCGAACGGGCCGACGACTGCCCGTCGTCGTCTTCTCGCACGGAGCGCACGATCACCGGGCGGACACCACCATCGTCGTGCAGGAGCTTGCCAGCCACGGGTACGTGGTGGTCACGGTGGACCACACGTACGACGCGTTCAGCGTGTTCCCCGACGGCCGGCTCACGGTACCGCTCGACCGACCCGCCCTGACGCCAAGGGACTTCGCCACCGACATCCGGTTCGTGCTCGACCGCGTCGAGGACCTCGCGGCCGGGCGCAACCCCGACGCCGGACGACGGACGCTGCCGGCCGGCCTGCTCGGCGCCCTCGATCCGCAGCGCATCGGCATGTTCGGCTGGTCGAAGGGCGCGACGGCGACGGCCTGGGTGATGAGCGAGGACCGGCGCGTCCGGGCCGGGCTGAGCTTCGACGGGCCGATGCAGCCGACGGTCACCACCGACCTGGACCGGCCGTTCATGCTGATGACCGCCGAGTTCCCCCGGGCCACGCAGCCGAGCGTCGCCGAGTTCTGGTCGCGCCTGCGGGGATGGCGGCTCAACGTCCAGGCGCAGGGCGCGGTTCACTCGTCGTACTGCGACGTCCAGTTCCTGGTCCCACAACTGGCACAGGCCGTCGGGATGAGCGACGCGGATCTTCGGGACTGGATCGGCACCCTCGATCCGGCCCGGGCGGTGCGGATCCAGCAGGCGTACCCGCTCGCCTTCTTCGACCTGCACCTGCGCCACCACCGAGGGCACCTGCTCGACGGCCCGTGCCCGGCCTTCCCGGAGGTGCAGTTCATTCCATGAAGCGCCGGACCGCGTCACTGCCCCGGCAGACCTTCCTCATGAGGCGACGATGCCGGCCTCGGCCCGTCGACACGGGGGTCACCGGATCGAGGCCCTCGTCCCGGCCCCGCCGAGCCGGCGTCACTCGCCTGAACGGCCGTTCGACAGCAGGGACTTCCAGGATCGGTTTCGCCGGAAAGGCTTCTCGAAGACCTCCGCGAACAGCCACGCCCCCAGCAGTGAGGCGGGCAGTCCCAGCATGACGGTGAACCCGAATGTGGGCAGCCCGGCCGGCACGCAGTGCGGAGCGATCTTCCGGACGACGACCATGACGATCGGCAGATGAATGAGGTAGAGGCTGTACGAGAAGTCGCCGAGGCCGCGCACGGGCCGCGTGGCCAGGAGCCGCATGAGGAGGACGGGCCGGCCGGTGGCGACGGCCGCGAGGAGCATCGTCATGGCGGGGACCACGGCGAGATCCACCCAGAAGTAGTGGTCCACCGCCCACGTCGGCCCCTTGAGGACGACCAGGGACAGAGCCGGCGTGACGGCCAGGGCGGCGAGCCACTGCCATGGCAGGCGGCGGACCTTCTCCGGCGCGGCGATCACTCCGGCACCGACCAGGCCGGCGACGAACGCGGGGACCAGGTGCGGAGCCAGCCAGTTCACGCCTTCCACCGGGTTCGCGTTCGCCGCCGACAAGCCGCGTGCGACCACCGGCAGGGTCACTCCGGCGACCAGGACCACCGCGCCCAGTCGCCGCCGGACGAACAGCAGGAGGGGGAAGAGGAGATAGAGCTCCGCTTCCACGGCGATGGACCAGAAGGCGCCGTTCGGGGTCGGAGCCGTGAACACGTCCTGGGCCAGGAGGCCGTACACCAGAACCGACGTGCCGGTCGGCGCTCCGAAGTGCGACGCGGGCACCACGGACCAGGCGACCGCCAGGCTCAACGCGAGTGCCGCCCAGTAGGGCGGGAGGATGCGCCAGGCGCGTCTGCGCAGGAAACGAGCGGCGCCGCCCGACCGCCAGCCGTTGTCGGCGGGCGAGAGGGCCAGGGAGAAACCGGACAGCACCAGGAAGAAGACGACGGCGAGACGCCCGTACATCAGCCAGCCCAGCCAGGAGGGACCCGAGTTGCGGGGGAAGCCCGGGAAGGTCAGGAGCCAGCAGTGGAACAGGAGCACGTACAGGGCCGCCAGGCCGCGGAGTCCGTCGAGGCCCGGCACGTGGCGGCGACCGCGCTGCTCCCCCGTCCCGTCCGCTTGCCGGACCGGGACGGGTTCCCGGACCGGGACGGGTGAGTCGAGAGCGCCGACCGGGTGGCTCGATTCCAGTGTGATCGTTCGGCCCTTTCTCCCGGCGCCGTGTGCGAACACGGCGCCACCCACGGTGACTGGTACGTCGCGCGCGGCGAGGAGGTTCAACGGGCGCGCGGATGAGTTCCCGCGGGCCGTTCCAGCGCCGGGTGGAGTTGCGCACCGACCCGCCCGGCGCACGGGCCTTCCGTCTCTGCACGTGCCCCGGTTCACAGGCATGGCCGCCGTGACCGGGGTATCCGTGGGACCGGAGGGGAGGTGCGCATGTCCGAGCTGGCGGTTCCCCTGTGGGACGTGGGCAATGGGCAGGGGCTGCGGCAGTTGGCCGAACTCGGTGTCGCCCTGCTGCTGTCCACTCTGATCGGCTGGGAGCGGGCGGCGCAGCAGAAGAGTGCGGGCCTGCGGACCCACACCCTGGTCGGCATCGGCAGCGCGCTGATGATGGAGGTCTCCCAGCACGGCTTCACCAACGTGCTGGGGCTGGACAACGTCTCCTTCGACCCGTCCCGGGTGGCCGCCCAGATCGTGTCCGGCATCGGCTTCATCGGCGGCGGACTCATCTTCGTACGCCGGGACGCCGTCCGCGGTCTGACCACCGCGGCGACGATCTGGCTCACCTGCGCGGTGGGCATGGCCTGCGGCGGCGGCCTGCCGATCCTCGCCATGGCGGTCACGGCCCTGCACTTCCTCGTCGTGCGGGGCTACCCCCTGCTCACCGCGCGCCTCGTGCCCGACCGGGCTCCCTCCGTCTTCGAGTTGCGCATGACCTACCGCACGGGCACGGCCCTGCTGCCCCGGCTGATGGAGATCTGCACCCGGCGCGGTTTCCGGATCCTCCAGGTCAAGGTCGACCGGCTGCCCGGCGGCACCGACCCGGCCGCGCGCGTCCTGCTCGAGCTGGAGGGCACGGCCGACACCGGACGGCTGACGTCCGAGCTGTTCGAGAGCGACGGCGTGACGGAAGTGGAGATGACCGCCGCCGCGGACGACGAGTAGAGCCGCCACGGGGGAGAAGCAGGGCCGCACGGGCGGCGAGCGGGGCCGCCGCGGACGAGCGCGCGCGGAATCCCGGGAATCCCGGAAGCCGCCGCGAGCGGCATTAGGGAATGAGTCGTGCGGGTACCCGGCCGTGGTGGCCGGAAGTGTGGTGTCGTCTCTGGCGGCCGTGACCCGTGCCGGGGTCGGCGGGGCGTGGGCCCTCGGCGGGGCGGGCGTCCGTACCGCCGGGCGCGTGGCGCCGGTGGCGGCCAGGACAGGGCTGCGGGCCGCCGAGGGCGGCGGGCGGGTGGCGGTGGCGGCCGTCCGGCACGGGGTCTCCGCGGCCGCGGGGGTGCCCGGGCGGGCCGCGCGGATGGGGCGTGTTCTGGTCGACCTCCACCCGCGGCGGCACACCCGCCATGTGTGGGCCTCGCACGGACGTGCGCACATCGAGGTGCGCGGGCTGGATCGCGGCGGCCGCACGAGGGAGCGGCTGGCCGGCGGGGTGACCAGGGCGCTGCGCGGGCTGAACGGCGTGCGGTGGGCCGAGGTCAACGCGGTGACCGGCCAGGTACTGCTGTCGTTCGACGAGCGCAGCGTCGGCGTCGACCGGCTTCTGAACACGGTCAGGGCGGTGGAGCGGGCCCAGGGCGTGCGGGACGCGGACTTCCCCTGGGCGCAGCCGGTGACCCCGGGCGACGAGGCGCCGGCCGCGGCGGTGACGGCCGAGTTGCTGGTCGACTGCGCGGCGGTGGCCGCCGGGGCCGTGCAGCGGGCCTTCCGGCTGCCGTCGCTGCCCCGGGTGGTGCCCGTGGCGTTGGCGGCGCTGGAGCTGGAGCGCGGCCTGCGCAGGCCGTTGGTGCGCCGCATCGGGCCGCTGGAGACCGATCTGCTGCTGTCCCTGGCGGGCGCCGTCGTGGGCGGGCTGTACGGCGGTGTCGGCATGCCCGCCGTCGATGCGGCGAACCGGATGCTGCTGCTCCGCGAGATTCGCGCCCGGCGCCGGGCATGGGAGCGGCGCGAGAGGGAGCTGTGCCCGGGCCCGGCCTGCGTCCCGCACACCCGGCCGGCGCGGCATCTGCGCGGCAGGGCCCGGCCGCCCGGTCCCGTCGAGCGGTGGGAGGCGCGGCTGGCGCCGTTCGCCCCGCTCACCGCCGCGGCCGTGTTCGCGCTCAGGGGCAGTACCAGCCGGGCGGCGGACGCGTTGCTCGCCGCGGTCCCGCGGGCCGCCCGTTACGGGCGGGAGGGCTTCGCGGCCACGGTCGGACGTGAGCTGGCGCGGCGTGGCGTGGTCTCCCTCGATCCGTCGGCGCTCCGGCTGCTCGACGTGGTCTCCGCCGTGGTCGTCGACTCGGCGGTGCTGGTGACGGAGGACGGCCGGCCGGCTCCGCCCGCCGGGCCGGTGCTGGCCGCCGCACGCGCCACCGGGGCGCGCGTGGTGCTCACCGAGGACGAGCGGATCCGTGAACTCCTGTGCCCCGCGGACGAGATCGTCGACCGGAGGCAAACCCTGGCCGAGCGGGTGTGCACACTGCGGAACCACGGTGAGGGCGTCCTGGTGATCTCCGGCAGGGACGCGGAGGCGCTGGCCGCCGCGGACATCGCGGTGGCGGTGCCCGACGCACCGGGCGTCGAGGCGTCCTGGTCGGCGGACCTGGTGTGCGCGGACGGCCTGCGGGACGCGTGGCGCATCCTGCGTGCGGTGACCGCGGCCCGCACGGTCTCCCGGCGCTGTGTCCGGTTGGCGCTGGCGGGGTCCGCCACCGGAACGGTGCTCGCCCTCGTCGGCCCCAGGCGTGGCGTCCTCCGCGCTCTCACCCCGGTGCACATCGCGAGCCTGACCGCCCTGCTGTGGTCCACCAGGACGGCCCGGCGCGCCGTGCGGTGAGCCTCAGGGACGTGATCCGGCCGTCCGGGGGCCGACGGCGACCGGCTTGCCCGCCTCCCGGTTGCCGCGGCTCGGCTTCGTGGGCGGGGACCACGCCCCCGCCCACGGCTGAGCTCCGGTCTCCCGAGCCTGCGTCAGACTCCGTTGACCTCGATCACCGCCAGGTTCTTCTTGCCCCGGCGCAGCACCAGCCAGCGACCGTGCAGGAGCTGGTCGGCCGTGACCACCGCGTCCTCGGCGGTCACCTTGACGTTGTTCACGTAGGCGCCGCCCTCCTTCACGGTGCGGCGGGCGGCCGACTTGCTCGCCACCAGGCCGACCTCCGCGAAGAGATCGGTGACCTGGCCGAGCTCGCTCACCTCGGCGCTCGGGAGCTCGGAGACCGCGGCCGCCAGCGTCGCCTCGTCGAGTTCGGCGAGTTCACCCTGCCCGAACAGCGCCTTCGACGCGGCGATCACCGCAGCGCACTGGTCGGCGCCGTGAACCAGCGTGGTCAGCTCCTCGGCGAGCGCGCGCTGCGCGGTACGGGCCTGCGGTCGCTCCGCGGTGACCTTCTCCAACTCCTCAAGCTCCTCGCGGGACTTGAAGGACAGGATGCGCATGTACCGCGAGATGTCCCGGTCATCCGTGTTCAGCCAGAACTGGTAGAACGCGTACGGCGTGGTCATCTCCGGGTCGAGCCAGAGCGTGCCGGTCTCCGTCTTGCCGAACTTGGTGCCGTCCGCCTTCGTCATCAGCGGCGTGGCGAGCGCGTGCACCTCGGCCTGCGGTTCCAGGCGGTGGATCAGATCGAGACCGGCCGTGAGGTTCCCCCACTGATCGCTGCCGCCCGTCTGGAGGGTGCAGCCGTACCGCCGGTACAGCTCCAGGAAGTCCATCGCCTGAAGGAGCTGGTAGCTGAACTCCGTGAAGCTGATGCCCTGCTCGGACGCCAGGCGCTGGGCGACCGAGTCCTTCGTGAGCATCTTGTTCACCCGGAAGTGCTTGCCGATGTTCCGCAGGAACTCGATCACGGACAGGCCCGCGGTCCAGTCCAGGTTGTTGACCATGGTCGCCGCGTTGTCGCCCTCGAAGGAGAGGTACGGCTCGATCTGCGCGCGCAGCCGGGTCACCCACTGGGCGATGGTCTCCGGGTCGTTCAGGGTGCGCTCGGCGGTCGGCCGCGGGTCGCCGATGTGGCCGGTCGCGCCGCCGACGAGCGCCAGGGGGCGGTGCCCCGCCTGCTGGAGCCGGCGCAGGGTGAGCACCTGCACCAGGTGGCCGACGTGCAGGCTGGCCGCGGTCGGGTCGAAGCCGCAATAGAACGTGACGGGTCCATCCGCGAGAGCCTTGCGCAAAGCGTCCTCGTCAGTGGCCTGGGCGATCAGCCCGCGCCACTTGAGCTCGTCGACGATGGCCGTCACGGTCCTTTGTCTCCTTGAGTCGCGTGTGTCAATGTGGCGGCCAGTGTAGTGCTCCGGCCGGATTTACGCGTTTGTGCTGCTCGGCGACGGCGCGGGCACGCGCCTGGATCTCAGCGCAGGAAACTCGGCGCCAAAAATCTCAGCGAGAACCCCAGCGTGGGAACCCCAGTGGGAATCCCAGCGTGGGAATCTCCCTGCTGTTCATCCCGCCGTCAGTTCCGTCAGCGGCAGGGTGTGCTGGGTGTGGACCACCTTGGCGCGCAGATAGCGCACGTTCTGGGCGGTGGTGAAGACGCCGGTGGGGACGCGGTGGGTGACCGTGAGGCCGAGGTCGCGGAGCTGGCGGGCCTTGTCGGGGTTGTTGGAGAGCAGGTCCAGGGCGTCGATGCCCAGCGCGCGGAGCATCTGCGCGGCGGCCGTGTAGTCGCGGGCGTCCTCCGGCAGGCCGAGCGCGGCGTTCGCCTCGTAGGTGTCCAGGCCCTGGTCCTGGAGGGCGTAGGCGTCGAGCTTGTTGTAGAGGCCGATGCCGCGGCCCTCCTGGCGCAGGTAGAGCAGGACGCCGCCGTGTTCGGCGATGCGTTCCACCGCCTCGCGGAGCTGGGGGCCGCAGTCGCAGCGGGCCGAGCCGAAGACGTCGCCGGTCAGGCACTCGGAGTGCAGCCGCACCAGCGGCGGCCGGCCGGCGGCGGGTTCGCCGAGGATCACGGCCACGTGCTCCTGGCCGTCGGTCAGGCCGTGGAAGGTGACCAGGTCGGCGGTGACGGTGTAGCCGTCGCCGAAGCGGAGGGGGACCGTCACGCGGGTGCGGACCGTGGCGGCGGGGAGGCCGGTGGCGGGCAGCTCGGTGCCGGGAATGCCGGTGGCGGGCAGGGGGGTTGCGGAAAGGGGAGTGGCCAGGGCGGCCGCGGACGGGTCCGCTGTGTGCGGGTCGGCCGGGTCGCCGGTGTCGCGGGAAGGGATGGTCTCGTGTGCGTCGCGCATGGCTGTCGTCTTTCTCCGGGCCGACGATGGCGGGTGCGGAGGATGCGCCCCATGCTTCAGATTTGAAGCACAACCTCGGCCGAGACTCTAGCCCTGCTTTAAACTTCAAGCAACTCTTTTCCCGTGTTGCCTGGGTTACTCGGCTCACGCCGGGGGCGAACGCCGCTGGGTTGCTCGGCTCACGCGGTGGACGAACGCCGCTGGGTTGCTCGGCTCACGTCGTGGACGAACGCCGCCGCCACGGCAGCTCGGCGCACGCCGACCGCTCCTCACCCGCCTGGAGCGCTTCCGTGATCCGGGCGCAGATCTCCTCGAGCTGGGCCACCTGCTCCTCGGTGAGGTGGTCGAAGACGGCCGATCGGACCGTCTCGACGTGCCCCGGCGCCGTACGCTCCAAAAGCGCCCTCCCGGCCTCCGTCAGGACCGCCACGCTGCCGCGCTTGTCGGTCGGGCACCCCTCCCGGTGGACCGTGCCGTCCTTCTCCAGCCGGGTGACCACGTACGTCAGCCGGCTGCGCGTGATCTTCAGCGCCTCGGCGAGATCGGTCATGCGCATACGGTGCCCGGGCGCCTCGGAGAGGTTCGCCAGGACCGAGTAGTACAGGTGCGGCATGCCGGCGTCCTGCTGGAGCTGCCGGTCGATCGCGTCCTCCAGGAGCCACGACGCGGCCAGGTACGAGCGCCAGGCGCGCATTTCCTCGGGGGTGAGCCAGCGGGTCGTCATACTGGCAGTGTAGTTATTGTTTAAAAGTTGAACCAAGCTGAACCAGGCTGAACCGAGCCCGTCCCGTGCACCGGATGATCCCGACCCCAGGAGCGCCGCCATGGCCCACCCCTACGTCCTGTTGTCCGCCGCCGTCTCGCTCGACGGCTTCCTGGACGACACCGGGCCCGAGCGGCTGCTGCTGTCCGGTCCGGAGGACTTCGACCGGGTCGACGAGGTGCGGGCGGGCAGCGACGCCATCCTCATCGGCGCGGGCACGCTGCGCACCGACAACCCCCGGCTACTGGTCTACTCGGCCGAGCGCCGGGCGGCCCGGCTCGCCGCCGGGCTGCCGGAGTATCCGCTGAAGGTCACGGTGAGCGCGTCCGGGGACCTGGATCCCGAGGCCCGCTTCTGGCACACGGGCGGCGCGAAGACCGTCTACACGACGAACAAGGGCGCCCGGCGGCTGCGCGGTCTGCTGCCGGCGGAGGTGGAGGTGGTCCCGCTCGGCCCTGAGGTGGAGTGGCGGGCCGTGCTCGATCACCTCGGGGACGTCAAGGGCGTACGGCGGCTGATGGTCGAGGGCGGCGGCAGCGTGCACACGCGACTGCTCCAGCAGGGACTCGCGGACGAGGTGCAGCTCGTGGTGGCGCCGCTGTTCGTCGGGGAGCCGGAAGCCCCGCGGATGTTCGGGCACGGCGCGTACCCGCCCGGGCGGATGCGGCTGGTGGAGACGCGCGCGGTCGGGGACGTCGTGCTGATGCGGTACGCGCCCACCGCGCCCGGCACCGGGGCGCTCGCCTCGGCCGCGGACCGGCGGTGGCTGGAGGTGGCCTGCGAGCTGGCGGCACAGTGCCCGCCGTCCCGGACCGCCTTCAGCGTCGGCGCGGTGGTCGTCGCGGCCGACGGCACGGAACTGGCACGGGGCCACTCACGGGAGGGCGGCGATCCCGTGGTCCACGCCGAGGAGGCGGCGCTGGCGAAGCTGGATGCCGCTGATCCGCGGCTGGCCTCGGCGACGGTGTACAGCAGCCTCGAACCGTGCGCCCGCCGCGCCTCCCGGCCCGCGCCCTGCGCCCGGCTGATCGCCGAGGCGGGGGTACGACGGGTGGTGACGGCCTGGCGGGAACCGGACACGTTCGTCGCGTCCGCGGACGGGAACGCGGTGCTGGCGGCGGCGGGCGTGGACGTGGTGCTGCTGCCGGAGTTCGAGGACCGCGCCAAGGCCCCGAACGCCCATCTGCTGCCCCCGGGCGCCCGTTCCTGACGGCGTAGAACCGGGGCCGGGCGGCCTCGCGTCGGGCCGGATTCCGCTGGTGGGACGCCGTGGGGGTGGAATGCGTGCGCAACCTGTCGCGCGCATGGCGTACACTGGAATCACCGACGCGGGGTGGAGCAGCTCGGTAGCTCGCTGGGCTCATAACCCAGAGGTCGCAGGTTCAAATCCTGTCCCCGCTACTGAAGGCCGAGGGCCGGAGTCCGAAAGGGCTCCGGCCCTCGGTGCGTCCCGGCCCCTCGGTGTTTCCCCGGCCCCCTCCTTCACCCTGCGGCGGCTACTCCGCCCGGCCCACAGCGGTCGCCCCCCGCCGCCCTTCCGGGAAGCCTGGACGGGTGGCGCAGCAAGCAGGCGAGCGGTGGTCATGGGAGCGGGACGATCCTGACGACGAGGAGTCGCACGGATCCCAGGGGTCCCAGCGGTCCCAAGGGCCCCGGAAATGTCAGCAGTCCCAGGTGTCCCAGTCCCAGATGTCCCAGTCCCAGGTGTCCCAATGGCCCCGTGGGGCCCATGAGTCGTGTGAGCGGGGGACCGAGGACCGCGACCCGCCGGTCCGACGCCTCTTCGACCGCGACGACCGGCGGGGCGGGCGCCTCCCCGGCCGCACCGACCAGCGACGCGGCCGACTCGTCGGCGCGTCCGGCCACCCCGGCGCCTCCAGAGTCCGTGAGGACCCCGGAGTCCCTGAGGACCCGGGAGTCCCCGGCGACTCCGGGCTCCCCGGCCCGCCCGGGGCCTCCGCCACCCCCCTCCCCACCCCCACGCCCGTCCCCGGAACAGTCCCGGTGTCGGCGTACGGAGAGGGAGACGCGGAGGCCGAGGCCCGGGAGCGGCGGATCTCGTACGCGCGGGCGTTCCTGCGCGCCCTGCCCGGACTGCTGATCGTCGCGGGGGTCTGCTTCGACCTCTTCGCTCCCTCCGACTACACGGCCGGCCCCCTCTTCACCGCCGCGCCGCTCGTCGCCGCGCCCCTGTTCCCGCTGCGGGGCACCGTCCTCACCGGCGTGACGGCCGTCGTGGTGGTCGTCGGGGTCCGTCTCGGGCTCGGCGTGCTCGGACGGGCGGGCGAGATCACCGAGGTGGCCACCGTCGTCACCGTCGCCGCCCTCGCCGTCCTCATCAACGTGCTGGTCCGCCGCAACGTCGCCCGCCTCGCCTCCGCCCGGCAGATCGCCGAGGCCGCGCAGCGCGCGGTGCTGCCCGAGCCCGCCGCCCGGATCGCCGGGCTGGACATCGCCGCCCGCTACGAGGCCGCCCAGGCCGACGCGTTCATCGGCGGTGACCTGTACACCGTCCAGGACTCCCCGCACGGCGTACGGCTCGTCGTCGGCGACGTGCGCGGCAAGGGCATGGGCGCCGTGACCGCCGTGGCCGTCCTGATCGGCGCCTTCCGGGAGGCCGCCGAGCAGGAGCCGACGCTCGAGGCCGTCGCCCGGCGCCTGGAGCGGGCGCTGTCGCGTGACCGCGCCGGACGCGAGGGGCCCGACGCGTCCGAGGGGTTCACCACCGCGGTGCTCGCCGAGATCCCGCACGGTTCCGGAGTCGTCCGCATCGTCAACCGCGGCCACCCCGCTCCGCTGCTCCTGCACCCGGACGGCTCTCTGCGCGAGTTGCAGGGCACCGAGGCCGCGCTGCCGCTCGGCATGGGCGACCTAGGCGTCTGGCCCGACCGGGCGGAGGAGTGGGACTTCCCGCCCGGCTCGACGCTGCTCTTCTACACCGACGGAGTCTCGGAGGCACGGGACGCCCACGGCCGGTTCTACGACCCCGCCGTCCGGCTCGCCGGGCGGGTCTTCCCCGGCCCGGGCGCCCTGCTGAGCACCGTCACCCGGGAGGTCGCCCGGCACACCGGCGGCCGCGGCACGGACGACATGGCCCTGCTGGCCGTGCGCAGGCGCGCCCGCCTCCGGGCGCGCTCACAGACGGTGAGTGAGTGATGCCCCTGCGCATAACAACTGACATACTGTCAATACCGGTGAGGTCTCTGAGGCCGGGGCGACTCGCCCCTTTTTCTCCCTTCAGGCCGTGAAAGTCCTGGCCAGCGGCTTGAACGGATCTGTCCGAACAGCTTGGAATACAGGCCCCGCGTCTATTAACGTTCGATAACGCAGCGCGGTCGTCCCAGCCGTCACCAGAGACGGCTCCGTGCGCGCCTGCCGAATCCCGCGAGGGAGCCGGGGAACCACCACCTTGGGGTGAATCGAGCGGATATCGCCGTGTTCGCACGGCCGGTATACGCGCGTAGGAGACCTTCCTGCTCCGAACCCGTCAGCTAACCCGGTAGGCGAGACGGAAGGAAAGGAGTGCGCCCACGTGGCGTTCAACCGGCCTGCCCAGAGCACCTCGTTCGCCCCGAACGGCACCCAGACGCTCGACGTCGCCCCCGGCCTCGACGAGGGCCCCTGGGAGGAGTGGAATCCCACCGAGGACTCCGTCCGTCCCGTCCGCGGCCGGCACCGCGTCGCCAAGCAGCGCGGGGGCGGGCTCGCCCGCAGCTCCACCGTTCTGGGCGTCGGCGTGATCGCGGCCGTCGGCGCGGGCGGCATGGCCACCGCGCAGTCCGGCAAGCCGCCGGTGTCCATATCCCTGCCGGACCTCTCCTCGGTCACGGACTCCGCCAAGGCGCTCATCGGCGAGGACTCCGGCGCCCCCAAGAGCTCGGCCACCGCGCTCAGCACCGTAGGCCGGACCGACGCCACCGACACCGCCGGTGCGAAGAACGCGGGCGAGGCGCTGCGCGCCCGGATCATGCAGCAGGCCGAGTCCCAGCAGGACCGGATGGCGCGGGCGGCCGCGCAGGCCGCCGAGGACGCCGCCGTGAAGAAGGCCGCCGCCGCGGCGGCCAAGGCGCAGGACGACGCGCGGGCCAAGGCCGCCGCCCAGCAGAAGAAGGCGGAGGAGGCCGCGCGGCTGGCGAAACTCGCCCAGCAGTACTCGCTGCCGACCTCGTCCTACACCCTGACCTCCCGCTTCGGTGACGCCGGGGGCATGTGGTCCTCCGGCTACCACACCGGCCTGGACTTCGCCGCGCCCACCGGCACGCTCATCAAGGCCATCCACAGCGGCACGATCACGGAGGCGGGCTGGGCCGGCGCGTACGGCTACCGCACGATCCTCACCCTCGACGACGGCACCGAGCTGTGGTTCTGCCACCAGTCGTCGATCAGCGTCACGGTCGGGCAGAAGGTCAGCACGGGCGACGTCATCGGCCGCGTGGGCGCGACCGGCAACGTCACCGGACCGCACCTGCACCTGGAGGTCCACCCGAACGGCGGCGCCGCGATCGACCCGATGGCGTGGCTGCAGAGCAAGGGGATCAACCCCTGACGCCCCAAGGCGCGCCCGTTTACAGGATCTTTGCGGGCTTCGCGGAAGACGCCCGTCCCGTCCGGGCGTTGGCGTAGAGCATGACTTCTCTTCGCAAGCTGGGTTCGTCCGATCTCGAGGTCTTCCCGCTGTCGCTCGGCGGCAACGTCTTCGGCTGGACCGCCGACGAGACGCAGTCCTTCGCCGTCCTCGACGCCTACGCCCGGGCGGGCGGCAACTTCATCGACACCGCCGACGTCTACTCGGCCTGGGCGCCGGGCAACAAGGGCGGCGAGTCGGAGACCATCATCGGCAAGTGGGTCAAGGCGCGCGGCAACCGCTCCGACGTGGTCATCGCGACCAAGGTCAGCCAGCACCCCGACTACCAGGGCCTGACCGCCGCCAACATCAAGGCCGCGGCCGACGCGTCCCTGCGCCGCCTGGACACCGACTACATCGATCTCTACTACACGCACTACGACAAGCCGGAGGTGCCGGTCGAGGAGATCATCGGCGCGCTGGACGAGCTGGTGAAGGCGGGCAAGGTGCGCGCCATCGCCGCCTCCAACATCTCCGCCGAGCGGCTGCAGGAGTCCCTGGACTTCTCCGACCGCGAGAACCTGGCGCGGTACGTGGCGCTGCAGCCGCACTACAACCTGGTCTCGCGCGACACCTACGAGGGCGCGCTGCAGGATGTCGCCTCCCGCGCGGGGCTCTCGGCGGTCCCGTACTACGCGCTCGCCTCCGGCTTCCTGACCGGCAAGTACCGGCCGGGTACGACGGTGGAGTCGGCGCGTGCCCAGGGCGCGGCCAAGCACCTGGCGACCGAGCGCGGGCAGCGGGTCCTGACGGCCCTGGACGAGGTCGCCGAGGCCCGGGGCGCCGAGATCCCGACGGTGGCGCTCGCCTGGCTGGCGGCCCAGCCGACGGTCACGGCCCCCATCGCCTCGGCGCGGACGGTGGAGCAGCTTCCGGCGCTGCTGGCCGTGGCGGACCTGACGCTGACGGACGAGGACGTGGCCAAGCTGACGCAGGCGTCGGCGTAGCGGGGCAGACCGCCGGCCGTCTCCGTCCCGCTGCGCACGGAGACCGGCCGGCCGGCGAGATCCGGCGGTGCGGCACCGGCCGCAACTCCTAGGAGCGATACGGGTTGTACTCCGGATACGGCGCCGCCGGGCCGTAGTGCGGGGCGGTCGGGCCGTAGTGCTGCGCGGTCGGGCCGTAGTGCGGGGCAGTCGGGCCGTAGTACGGGGCCGCCGGGCCGTAGTGCGGGGCCCTCTGGTGGGGCACGTTCCCGTATCCGGGCCACACCGGCGGAGCCACCGGCATCGTCGTCCGTGCCGCATACTCCAGCGCCGGCCGCGCCACCTCCCGGCGGGCCCACAGCTCGGTCAGCAACTCCCCCTCGCGTACGGCGAAATCGGCGCCCGCCCGCCCCCGGCGCCCCCGGTGGCGCAGGAACGCCAGCGACGTCGCGTACGCCTCGTACTGCGCCACCGACCGCGCCGCGGCCTTCCCCAGGTGCTGCCTCGCGTGCTCCCGTGCCAGCCTCCGCGCCCGCATCGAACCGAGCACGAACGGCTCCACCGGCCCCATCCACCCGGCGACCGCGTACGCGGGCAGTTCCTCCCGCACCGTCCGCAGCTCCCGCTGGCGCGTCCAGATGACCAGCCAGGTCAGCAGCCCGAACGCGGGCACCATGAACGACGCGTAGACCGCGAAGAACCCGTACTGGCCGAACGTGGACGACCCGTTCCACATGGAGTGCATGCCCATCGCGAGCAGCAGCCCGCCGAGCGGCGCCAGCACCCGCCGGACCCGCTGGCGCTCCGCGGACAGCGCGGCGATCCCGAAGCCGATGCCGGTGAGCACGGTGAACAGCGGGTGCGCGAAGGGCGACATCACCACGCGGACGAAGAAGGTCGCGGCCGTGACGGACGCCAGCCCGCTTCCCCCGCTCATCTGGTCGGTGCCGAAGGCCGTGCCCAGATACAGGATGTTCTCGGTGAAGGCGAAGCCGGTGGCGGTGACGCCGGCCACCACCACCCCGTCCACGATCCCGGTGAAGTCCCGTCTGCGGAAGAGGAACACCAGCAGGACGGCCGCGGCCTTCGCGGACTCCTCGACGATCGGCGCTATCAGGGTCGCCCCGAGCGTGTCGGCGCTGTGCGGGTCGGCGGTCGCGGTGGCTATCCACCGGGTGGCGAAACTGTTGGCGACGATCGCGATGAGCGCCGCGGCGCACGCGCCCCAGGCGAAGGCGAAGATCAGGTTCCGCCAGGGTCCGGGCGCCACCCGGTCCAGCCAGCGGAACGCCGCGATGAGCAGCGGCACGGGCAGCACCGCGAGGCCCAGCCCGACCAGAAAGCCCTCGGTACCGGTCTGCTGCCGCACGAGGGCCAGGATGACGAGCCCGGACAGCGCGAGAAGCGTGATCAGCGCCCCGTAACGCACCCACCGCCGCTGCCACCAGTGCGGGTGCCCGAGCGAGCCGCCGGCGGCGTTGCCGCCCGGGTGAGTCGGGTACGAGGGAAAGGTGGCCACGGCATCGACCCTAACGAGACAGGGGCGCCGCCCGCGACGGTGTCCGACGGGCCCGCGGGACGCTCAGCCCTCGGCGGAGGGGTGATCGCGGTGCTGTACGCGCCGGAAGAGCAGGTCGTTCACGACATGCCCCTTGTCCAGTCCCTGGCCCTCGAAACGGGTCAGCGGCCGGAAGGCGGGGCGGGGCGCGTACCCGCCGTCGGGCCGGGTGTTCTCGAACGCCGGGTGCGCGGTGAAAACCTCGAGCATCTGTTCGGCGTATGGCTCCCAGTCCGTGGCGCAGTGCACCAGCGCGCCCGGCTTGAGGCGGCTCGCGGCGAGCGTGAGGAACTCGGGCTGGATGAGCCGCCGCTTGTGGTGGCGCTTCTTGGGCCAGGGGTCGGGGAAGTAGACGCGCAGCCCGTCGAGGGAGTCGGGGGCGAGCATCTCCCGGAGCAGGATGATCGCGTCGCCGTTGCCGACGCGGACGTTGGCCAGCCCTTCCCGGTCGGCGAGCGCGAGCAGGTTGCCCTGGCCGGGGGTGTGCACGTCGACCGCGAGGATGTTGGTGTCCGGGTCGGCGGCGGCCATCTGCGCGGTGGCCTCACCCATGCCGAACCCGATCTCCAGCACGACGGGACGGGCGTTGCCGAACAGCTCGGCGAGGTCGACGACCCGCTGCCCGTCGATGTCCAGCCCCCACTTGGGCCACAGCCGCTGCAACGCGTCCGCCTGCCCGGCCGTCACCCGGCTGCGCCGCGGCTGGAAGCTCCGGATCCGCCGCTCGAAGTGCGACCCGGCGGGATCGGCCTTGGGCCCGTCGGGGAACCGCGGCTCCCCCTTGGCCCGGGGGCGGCGGCTTCCACCACCGGGGGTGGCCTGGGATTCTTCGGGGACGAAGTCGAGGGAGTCAGACACAGTGGGACCAATTTTAGGGCCTGCGGGACCGCGGGCGGTCGGGCCTCCTGCGCCGCTCATCCCCGCCCCAGCACACCCAGCACCCTCCGCGCCACCTCGCGCCCGATGGGCAGCGAAGCGGTGGCCGCGGGGGACGGCGCGTTGAGGACGTGCACCGCCCGCGCCCCCTCCCGGATCAGGAAGTCGTCCACCAGCGTCCCGTCCCGCAACACCGCCTGCGCCCGCACCCCGGAAGGGGCCCGCACGAGGTCGTCCTCCCGCACCGCGGGCAGCAACCTCCGCACGGCCTCGGTGAACGCCCCCTTGGACACCGACCGCCGCAGCTCCCCCGCCCCGTACCGCCAGTGGCGCCGCGCGATCCGCCACGAGCCCGGCCACGCCACCGTCGCGCCCAGCTCCCGAGGCCGTACGACCCCCCAGCCGTACCCCTCGCGGGCCAGCGCCGGCACCGCGTTCGGCCCGATGTGCACCTCTGAGTCGATTCCCCGGGTCAGGTGCACCCCGAGGAACGGGAACGCCGGATCCGGCACCGGATACACCAGTCCCCGCACCAGCTCCGGCCGCCGCAGCGCGTAGTACTCGCCCCGGAACGGCACGATCCGCACCCCCGGGTCGTCCCCGGTCATCCGGGCCACCTCGTCGCAGTGCAGCCCGGCACAGTTGACCAGCACGCGCGCGCGGAGCACCGTCCCGTCACCCGTGCGCACCGCGACCCCCAGCGAGGCGCGCCGGTCGATCCGGACCACCTCCGCCCCGTACCGGATCTCCGCCCCCGAGGCCTGCCCGAGCTGCCGGGCGACCGCGACGAAGTCGCAGATCCCGGTGGTGCCCACGTGGATGGCCGCGAGCCCGCGCACCTCCGGCTCGTACTCCGTCATCTGGGCCGGGCCCAGCTCCCGTACCGGAATGCCGTTCTCCCTGCCGCGCTGGACGAGTGCGTGCAGGCGCGGCAGCTCGTCCCGGTCCGTCGCGACGATCAGTTTGCCGGTGACGGCGTGCGCGATGCCGTACTCCGCGCAGAACTTCACCATCTCGGCGGCGCCCTCGACCGCGTACCGCGCCTTCAGGGAGCCGGGGCGGTAGTAGATCCCGCTGTGGATGACCCCGCTGTTGCGCCCCGTCTGGTGGCGGGCCGGGCCCTGCTCCTTCTCCAGGACGGTCACCCGCGTGCCCGGCGCGGCACGCGTGATCGCGTACGCCGTCGACAGGCCGACGATCCCACCACCGATCACCAGCACGTCGCAGTCGTAGGCGATCTCCCGCACCTGCTCCACCTCCCGGTTTCGATAGTGCACTGCGCCACTGACAGCGGCCTCAAACCAGGGGGAGGACCAGCGCCCCGGTCGGGGGCGCGGGGCCGTATCGACATGCGGCTCCACCGCGTGGGCGCGACGAGCCGCGGACACCCCGCGGCTCCAGGACGACGGCGATCGGGCAGACGCTCGGGCACACCCCGGGGCCCCGAGCGGAGCGCCTACGCGGGAGCCATGAGCAGCGGCCGCGCCCGCTCCCGCAGCTCCGCCACGCGCGGTTCGTCGCCGTACGGCTCCAGCCGGTGCAGCAGGTCCCGTACGTACTCGGTGGTGCGCGCCGACGATATGCGCCCGGCGATCTCCACCGCCCGCACGCCCTGCTCGCACGCCGCGTCCAGGTTTCCCGACTCCAGTTCGGCGACCGCCGACACCACCAGGCGCAGCCCGTGCGAGCGCACGTACTCCTCTCCGGGCTTCGACAGCGCCTGCTCGGTGAAGCGGCGGACCTGGCGCGGGGCCTTGAGGTCGCGGTAGCACTCGGCGGCGTCGGCCGCGAAACGGTCGTAGGAGTAGAAGCCGAGCCAGGACGGGTCGTTGTCGCCGTCGCGGGCCCGCTCCAGCCAGCCCTCGGCGGCCTTCAGGGCCGCGCCGGCCGCCTGGGCGTCGCCCGCGCGTGCGTGCGCGCGTGCCTCGACCAGGCGGAAGAAGCTCATGGTGCGTGCCGTGGCCAGGCCGCGGTTGCGCTCCAGGGCGGCCTGCGCGAGGTCGACGCCCTCGTCGCCGAAGCCGCGGTAGGTCGCCTGCAGCGACATGGAGGCCAGGACGTAGCCCCCGAGGGGCACGTCGGCCGCCGCGCGCGCGAGGCGCAGCGCCTGGATGTAGTAGCGCTGTGCGGCCTCCTGCTGACCGGTGTCGAAGGCCATCCAGCCCGCCAGCCGGGTCAGTTCGGCCGACGCGCCGAACAGCGCCCGGCCGACCTCGTCGGAGTAGGAGCCGAGCAGCAGCGGCGCGGCCTCCACCCGCAGGCACTCCGGCACCATCGACGACCGCCAGTCGCCGCCCCCGTACTTGGAGTCCCAGCGCCTCGCGTCCTCGGCGGCCTCGCGGAGCTTCCGCACATCGCTGTGGCCGACCTTGATCGGCGATCCGGACCCCTCGCCCGGCGCGGGGTCGCGCGCCACCGAGCTGTCGGCCGGGGTTATCAGCCAGCGGGAGGCAGGGGTCGCGTAAGCGCTCACTGCGAACGATCCGGCCAGCGACTGCCAGATGCCGCCGCTGCCGGCCCGGCGCCCGGCGAGGTCGAGGCGGTACAGCTCCGTCGCCGACTTCACCGCCTGTCCTACGTCCCGGGGGAAGGCGAGGCCCACTTCGGGTGCGGGATCCGCGTCCGCCAGACCGATCTCGTGGAGCGGTACGGGGCGGCCGAGCTTCTGGCCGATGGCCGCGGCGATCAGGTGCGGCGCGGCACCCTGCGGCACCATGCCCTTCGACACCCAGCGGGCCACCGACGTCTTGTCGTAGCGAAGAGTCAACCCGCGTTGGGCGCCAAGGTCGTTGACGCGCCGGGCGAGTCCTGCGTTGCTGATTCCCGCGAGGGCGAGAACGGCGCCGAGCTTTTCGTTCGGCCCGCGTTGCTCCCTGGACATGCGCCACCCCTCGACACAGACGGCTGCCGCGTCGGTGGCATAACCGCGCGGCATTCGTAAACCCAGCGTAGTTCGCCGGATCCCATGCGTTAAGGGGCGTAAATCCGGTTGGCGGGATTGTGGTCCGTACTTATGTACGGAGTGTCGCCGCGTGCTCCCGGTGTGTGGCCGTGCGCCTGTCCGTGCGCTCTTCTCCGGCCATCGCGCGGACGGTTCCATGGGCCGTGCGTGGGTCGGCCCGCTGTACTGGATCCAGCGGGCTGGGGGACACCGCCGCCTCCATCCCCGCGGGCGGCGGACCGGTCCGGGAGGCGAACTCGGTCTCCCGGGCCGTGCGTTGCCCACGGCCTGTACGGAGCGTGCCCAAGCCCGGCCGCCCGCAGCCGATTTGGCCGAAAACCGATGGTGGATTTCCACGGTCATCAATGCGCCGACCACGGCTCTTGAGGGCGCGAACGGCGTTTTCGGGGAGCATTATGGGGGCGCATTCACGTCGCTGTTCGTTTCGGCACCTCCGCGACCGCCGCGGGTCGCGCGGGAGTCGACCGGCTCGTGGGCCGCTCTCCACGGGCGCGTTCCGGGGCGCACGAGCTGTGGCGTGCACCCTCCGGCGCGCATTCTTCGTGGCAGCATGGGAGCCGTTCGTACGGTGCACTGGTTGTCCACGGTCTGTGGAGGCGTCGATGCGGTGGTTGGTGGGATGGAGCAGCACCGCCGCGGGAGCCGTCGGGCCCGGCTCCGCCGGCGCCACCGGTTACGACGGCGAAACCGTGCACCCGGTCGGTTCCCAACTCCTGTGGGGCGACCCCGATCCGCTGTGGGCGGTCGGCGACTGGCGCCCCGACGAGGTGCGCGTGGTGACGGCCGACGCGCAGACCCGCATCGCGGTCCTCGGCACCTGCGGCGCGTCCGACGAGCAGCTCCGCGTCGCCCTCTTCGCCGCCCGGGGCGGGGCGCTGCGCCATCTGACCGCCTGGTCCGGCAGCTACACCGCCGTCGTCCAGGTCGGCCGCAGGGTCACCGTGTGCGGCGACCTCGCGGGCGCCCGGCCGGTGTTCTACACGCCCTGGGCCGGCGGCACCGCCTACGCGACCGCCGCCCTGCCGCTCGCCGACCTCATCGAGGCGAACCTGGACTTCGGGCACCTGGCGGCCCTGCTCGCCGCCCCGGACGTCCCGGCCGCGCTGCACGACTCCACCCCGTACGACGGCGTACGACGCATCCCGCCGGGGCATGCGCTCATCCTGCGCGCGGGGGCCCGGGAGATCGCCGGGTACGAGCCGGTCGCCTCCCTCGCGGTCGCCGCACCCCCGGCGGACCCGGCCGACGCGGTGGACGCGGTACGCGACGCGCTCGTCGACGCCGTACGCGCGCGTCTGTCGGCGCCGCGGCACGTCCCGAGCGCCGACCTCGACCCCGGTCCGGTGCCCGGCATGGGGCCCGCGGAACGCCGTGCCGCACGCGGCATGCCCGTCCCCGGGATCGGCGCCGACCTGTCCGGCGGCCCCGCCTCCGGCACCCTGGCCCTCCTCGCGGCCGGACTGCCGGGCATGCCCGGCACGATCCTCGGGCACGGCACCGGCGCGGGCGAACGCCTGCTCGCCGTCACCTTCAACGACCTAGCCGTCAAGGGCCGCGAGGCCGAACTGGAGCGGGCCGGGACCCTTGCGGCCAACCCGCGGCTGCACCACGTGGTGGTGACCGGCGGGGAGGAGGTGCTCCCCTACGCCGACCTGGAGGGCCCGCTGACGGACGAACCGGGCCCCTCCCTGGTGACGGCGGCGCGGCACCGCGCGCGGCTGGCGTCGGGCAGTGCCGACCACTTCACGGGCTACGGCGCCCGGCAGGTCCTCGACGCGCACCCGGCCCGGCTCGCGGACCTGCTGATGGACCGCAAGCGCCGCCACCTGGTACGACCCATGGCCGCGCTCGCGAAGGCGGACGGCTCGGTGATGGTCCCCGCGCGCGTGTACAGCGCGGCCCGCAAGCTGGCCCGCACCCCGTACCGGGCCGGCGTGGACGCACTCTCCGACCGGCTGATGCGACGGCGGTTCGAGGAACCCGGGGGTGCCGTGGGCGCGTCGCTCGCCGCGCTCACCTGGGCGAGACCCGGGCCCGCGGCGCGGTGGCTGACCGGTGAGGCGCTGGCCGAGGTATCGGTTCGCCTCCAGGGCGCCGCAGGCCGCACGGACGTGGGTCCCGGGCAGCGTCCCGGCGACCACCGCGCGCGTGCCGCACTGGCGAGACACGCGACCGACCTCCGCGTCCTGGAACAGGCCGCCGAGATCCGCTCCCAGCGGCTGCACGCCCCGTTCCTGGACAACCAGGTGGTCCGCGCCTGCCGCGCGCTTCCCGAGACCCTGCGGGTGCAGCCGGGGGCGCGGGCGGCGATCCTGCGCACGGTCCTGGAGGGCGCGGGCGTCGGCGGCCTGCCGCCCGGCTGGGGCGCCCCCTCCCACGGCTCCTCGGCGGCCGCGGCCCGCACGGGTCTCAGGCTCGCCGCGCACTCCCTGGTCGACCTCTTCTCCACGCCCCTGCTGGCGGAAGCGGGCCTGGTGGAGGCCAGAGTGGTCCGCAAGGCGGTACGCGCCGCGGCCGACGGCGCCCCCCTCCCCCTGGACGGCCTGGCAGACCTGGTCTCCCTGGAACTCTGGCTCCGCCGCCTCCTGTCCCGCCGAGGCACCTGCTGGACGGGAACCCCGGCAAGGGCCCGCGCGGTCCCGGCGGGCATCTCGGCCCGCGGGAGAGCGCTGGGAGCGGGAGCGTAGCCGCCAGAGCCGCGAGCCATCGCGCTGCGGACCGATCCACCGCGCCAGGGCCGCGAGCCATCGCGGTGCGGACCGATCCACCGCGCCAGGGCCGTGAGCCATCGCGCTGCGGACCGATCCATCGCGCTGCGGACCGACCCGCCCGCAGCAGGTACCGCCGCGGGGCCGGGGCCCGCCCGGCGGCCCGGGTCGCGGTGGCGGCCGCGGCACCCCCACAATCCCCGTGCCCCGCTCCCCACCCCCCGCCACAATGACCCGGTGCGGTACAGAATCCTGGGCACAGCCCGAGCAGAGGACGACCAAGGCGCCCCCGTTCCCCTGGGCGGCCCCCGCCTGCGCGCCCTCCTCACCGCCCTGGCCCTCCGCCCGGGCCGCACGGCCACCCCCCAGGCGCTCATCGACGACATCTGGGCGGACGACCCCCCGCTCGACGCCCCCGCCGCCCTGCAGGCCCTCGTCGCCCGTCTGCGCCGCGTCCTCGGCCGGTCCGCCGTCGCCTCCGACGCCGGCGGCTACCGCCTCGACACCCCCCGCGACTCCGTCGACCTCTTCGCCTTCGAGGACCTCGTCCAGCGCGGCACCACCGCCCTCGCCGACGGCGACCCGCACACCGCCGCCCGCGAGCTGCGCACGGCCCTCGCCCTGTGGCACGGCCCCGCCCTCGCCGACCTCCCCGACCGCACCGCCGCCGCCCGCCCCGAGGCCCTCCGCCTGGCGGCGACCCGCGCCCGCGTCGAGGCCGACCTGCGCCTGGGCCGCGCCCCCGACGTCGTACCGGAGCTGACGGAACTGACGACGGCGCACCCGTACGACGAGCCGCTCCACGCCCTCCTCATCCGCGCGCTGCGCGCCACGGGCCGCGGCGCCGACGCCCTCGCGGCGTACGAACGCGCCCGCCGCGCCCTGGCGGACGGCCTGGGCGCCGACCCCGGCCCGGAGCTGCGGTTGCTGCACACCGAGCTGCTGTCCCCGCAGGCCTCCCCACCGGCCTCCCCCCAGTCCCGGATCCCGTCCCGGACGTCAACCCCGCCCTCCCGCCCGGCCGCCCCGCAGCAACCCACCCCCCACAGGCCGCCGGAGGCCCCCCGCACCGGCAACCTCCGCCCCCGCCTCAACTCCTTCGTCGGCCGGGAACTCGAACTCGAGGCCATCCGTTCCGACGTGCACAGGTCCCGCCTGGTCACCCTCACCGGACCGGGCGGCTCCGGAAAGACCCGCCTCGCCGAGGAGGCCGCCGCCGGGCTGCCGCAGGCGTGGCTGGCCGAGCTGGCCCCGCTCGACCGGCCCGAGGCCGTCCCCGCCGCGGTGGTCAGCGCCCTCGGTCTGCGCGAGACCGTGCTGATGACCAACGAGCCGGCGGTGCCGCAGGACGACCCGGTCGCCCTGCTGATCGAGTACTGCGCCCCGCGCGATGAACTCCTGATCCTCGACAATTGCGAACATGTGATCGACGCCGCGGCCGAGCTGGCCGAGACGCTCCTCACCCACTGCCCGGGCCTCACGATCCTCGCCACCAGCCGTGAACCCCTGGGCGTGCCGGGCGAATCGGTCCGCCCCGTCGAGCCCCTGCCGCCCGATCCCGCGCGCCGCCTGTTCCTGGAGCGCGCGGCGGCCGTGCGCCCCGACCCGCACGCCGTCCACGACCCGGTGGCCGTCGACGAGATCTGCCGCCGTCTCGACGGCCTGCCCCTGGCCATCGAGCTGGCCGCCGCCCGCCTGCGGCTGCTGACCCCCCGGCAGATCGCCGACCGCCTCGACGACCGCTTCCGCCTCCTCACCTCCGGAAGCCGCACGGTGCTGCCCCGCCAGCAGACCCTGCGCGCGGTCGTCGACTGGTCCTGGGACCTGCTCGACGAGCGGGAGCGCACGGTGCTGCGCGAGGTCTCCGTCTTCTCCGGCGGCTGGGACCTCGCCGCCGCCGAGGCCGTGTGCACCGGTCCTGTCGCCGACCTCATCGGGGCGCTCGTCGACAAGTCCCTGATCGTCGCGACCCCGGACGACCAGGGCGGTGACGGTGGTACGGGCATGCGCTACCGCATGCTGGAGACGATCCACGAGTACGCCGCCGAGCGCGCCGCCGAGGTCCCCGAGCTGCGCGCCGCCGCCGAGCGCCGGCACCGGGCGTGGGTGCGGGCGCTCGTCGAGGAGGCCGAACCGAAGCTGCGCTCGGCCGGGCAACTGCCCTGGATCCGGCGCCTGGAGACGGAGCTCGACAACATCCGGGCCGCGCTGTACCGCGCGATCGCCGCCGGTGACGAGGAGGAGGCCGGCGCCATCGCGCTGGCGACGGGCTGGTTCTGGTGGCTGCGCAACTTCCGCCGCGAGGGCACGGAGTGGACGGAGCGGGTGCTGCGCCTGGGAGCGGCCCTGGACGCCGGCGCCCTGGCCGGTTCCGCACCGGGTCCGGCGTCGGCGGGTCCGGCGTCGGCGGGGGCGGCGAGCAGGCGTCCCTCGGCCGACGTCCTCGCGGAACTCGCCGGGTTCGACCACGTCGACGTCTTCCTCGCCGACCCCGCCGCCGAGGAGCGGCACCCCCTGCACTCCCGGCGGATGAATCTGCGGATGCTGCACTTGTTCCTCGTCTCGGAATCCCGGCCCGCGGAGTCGCTCCGGGACGAACGGACCCGGCGGTACAGCGCCCGGGTGCGGGCGGCCTTCGAGCGGGGCGGCCCGGACGCGGCCCGCTTTCCCGGCATCCTCTGGGCGCTGACCGTGTTCCACCAGGGTGAGCCGCACGACGTCCGGCACGCCATGGACACCACGCTCGCCAACTGCCGCCGCCACGGGGGTGACTGGGAGGTCGGCGTGGTCCTCATGTTCCGCGCCCACACGCTCGTCGACTCCCCGGGAGGTCTGCACGGCGTGGACGGCGACCTGGCGGAGCTGCGCACGCTGAGCCGCCGGGTCGGCGACCGCTGGATGCGCGCCCAGGTGTGCAGCGCGGTCGGGGAGGCGGCGATGGGGCGCGGCTCCTTCGAGGAGGCGAAGCGCGAGTACCAGGAGGCACTGCGGCTCGCCCACGAGGTGGGAGCGTACGCGGAGTCCCCGTTCCTGCTGGCCCGGCTGGGCGAGATCGCCTACCGGGAGGGAAAGCGGGCGGACGCTCAGGCGGCGCTGGACGAGGCGAGCGAGGCCGCCGACCGGTACGGGGTGCACGACGCCCGGGCCTATGTGAGCCTGCTGCGCGCCCAGCAGGCACTGGACGACGGGGAGACCCTCCGGGCGCGCGAACTGTGCGAGAGCGCGCGGGTGGAGACGGTCCGGGGCACACCGCCGCCCCAGTTCGTCGCCGCGCTGAACGGCGTGGACGCGCTCGTCACGATCGCCGAGTCCGGTCCGCCGTCCGCGCTGCCGAAACTGGCCGAGGCGCTGCGCCGGGCGGTGGCCGACCGGTGCGCGGAGTCGGTGACGGCGTGGCTCGCGGACATCGCGGCGAACGCCCTGGGGACCCTGGGCGAGCATGCCCGCGCGGTCCGGCTGCTCGCGGCGGCCGACCGGTGGCGTCTGCCGTGCGCGCGCCCGGAGCCGGAGCGCGGCGAGGCCGAGCGGGCCGAGGCGGCCGCGCTGGAGGCGCTCGGGCGGGCCCGGTTCGACGCGGAGCGGGCCACGGGCACGGAGTTCACCCCGGACGACGTGCTGAAGGAGCTGGCGGAGGCGTCCGTGGCCCACCCCGTCGGGTGAGCCGGGTCGGGCGGGGTCCTACGGGCAGGTGAACCGCGACTCCGCCCAGTCCGCGAGCGCCGCCGAGTCCCGCCGGGCGTGGGGTTCGACGACCAGCCGGACCGTCCTGTGCCCGGTGAGGCCGATGTGCACGGGCACCGCCGGGCGGCCGTTCTTGACCTGCGGCGACCGCCACACGCGTATCCCGTCGAGGAACACCGAGAAGCGCAGCTTGGCCGCTCCGGCGGTCAGGTCGTCCACGCCGGCCAGCGCGTCGAACGCCGAGCACGTGCGGTTCAGGTCGATGGTGACGGAGGACGAGCCGTGCACGGTCACACCGCGCGCGTACTGCTCGTCGGCGATCGACATGCCCCACCGCCGCCACACCCAGTCGCTCTCACCGGACCGCATCTCGGGCCCGCTGCCGTCTCCGGTGATGTCGTACGGCAGTTCGTTCCACTGGTAGACCGTCGGCGCGGGTGCGGGCGGCGTCGTCTTCTGCCCGGGCGTGGGGGCGGCCGTCGGTGTGGCCGTCGGAGTGGGGGCCGGTGCGGGGGAGCGCCCGGCCCGCGTCGGGGCCGGGCTCGGAGCGGGGGCCGGGCTGGATGTGAGGCGCGGGGCGGTCGTCGGGGCCGGTGTGGGCACCGTCGCCGACAGGTGCGCCTCCCCGGGTGCCGCCGACCGTTGCGGAGGGGGCTGGGTCCGCTCGCTCCGCTCCTGGTCTCCGCGGTCCTCGGGCGTGGGGGGCGGGGTGGCCGCCCGGGACTCCTCGGTCCGGGTGGCCGGCAGCCCGGCCTCGGTCCTGGGGGCCGGTGCGTGGTGGTGGTCGGCCGACGACAGGACGACCGCCGTGGCCGCCACCGCGGCGACGCCCGCGGCGACCAGGGCCTTGACCGCGCCGATCCCCGCCTCCGACACGGCGACGGCCCCACCCGCGCCACCGGACCCGCCACCCGCCGCCGCTACCGTGCCCGTGGCACCCGTGCCCGTGCCGGTCGCTGCGGCCGTCGTCCCGGTGGCTCCCGTGCCGCCGCCTGCCGCAGCCGCTGTCCCCGTGGCCCCCGCGCCACCCGCGCCGCCGCCGCTCGCCGCGGCGGCCCCCGCCGCACCCGCTCCGGCGCCCCCGGCGACGATCCCGAGTACCTTGGCGTACCCGGCGGCCCCGAGCCAGCCGATGACCGCGACCGGGACGACGGCGGGGATGCCGCTCGCCAGTTCCTCGAGCTGGGCAGCGGCCAGGCGGCACCTCGCGCACCCCTCCAGGTGTTTGCGCAGACCCCGTTCGGCGCGGATGCGCAGTTTGCGGCGGGCGTAGGTGCCGAGTTGGTCCGCGTAGCGGGCGCACTCCTCGTCGGCGGCGAGAGCGCTGCTCACATGGGCCTGGAGGTAGGCCTGTCTCAGGCCCTCGCGGGCGCGGCTGGCGAGGACACGGGTGCCGTTGGCGTCCAGCCCGAAGAGCGTGGCGACCTCGCTCGGTGACTCGTCCTCGACCTCGGTGTGCCACAGCACGGCCTGCCAGCGCTCGGGCAGCGAACGGAAGGCCTGTCTGGCCAGGGACTGCTCGGCCTCGTGCAGCGCGCGCACGTCGGCGCCCAGGTCGACGCCCGTGCCGAAGGCGCCCGGGGACGCGGCATCGCCGGACGCCTCGGACAGGCGTGCGGCCTGCGCGGCGAACACCGCGAAGTCCTCGACCAGTTGCTCCCGCTTCGCGGACTTCGTCCAGGAGGCGGCGACGCGCCGGACCGAAGTGAGCAGATACGCGCGCACGGCGTGTTCGGGTCCGGCGCCCGCGCGCACCGCCTGGAGCATGCGGGCGAAGACCTCGGCGGTCAGGTCGTCCGCGGTGTGGGCGTCGCGGCAGCAGGTGCGGGCATAGCGGCGCAGGGCGCCCGCGTGGCGCCGGTACAGCTCCTCGTACGCCGTGTCGTCGCCGTCGCGCATCCGCCGGATCAGCTCGCCGTCCGAGGGCGGCAGCGCGCTGCCGTCGCGCTGCGCCGGCACGGTGGGGCCGGACGCGCCGCCGGAGCCGGGCCCCTCGGTGGCGCCCCGCGGCGGTCCGCCCTGGCTCGGCACCCGCCCCCATGTCTCCGCGCCACCGCCGCCGAGTGACTCGTCCCGCCCGTCAACGCCCATCGCGGAAAGCCCCTGCCGCCTGCCCCACCGGTCTCCGACACGGGTCAGAGTGCCATACGGTCAACGGCCGGCAGCACCCCGCACGGCTCCGGCGACGATCCTCGCGACGCCACGCGGACGCGGCAGCGGCGATCCCGGCCGGGCACCGCCTGAACGGGCCTGCCTCGCAGGCGAGAACACCGCAACGTGCGGCAGGGGTCGCGGGCCGCGCAGCGCCCGCGCCCGGGAGACCGCCGCCGCGACGGGGACGGTCTCAGCGGCCGGCCCGGCTCACGCCGGACGGGACCGCAGGCCCTCCAGAAGTATGTCCAGCAGCCGCGCCGAGGCCGCCGCCTGCTGGGCGGCGTCCGGCAGCGAGGGCGCCGCCGTGGCGATGACCAGCAGCACGTCCGAGACGGTGACGTCCGGCCGCAGTTCACCCGCCGCACGCGCCCGCTCCACGAGCTGCCCGACGACCTCCAGCAGCGTCGCCGCACCCGCGTCGTCCGGCTCCGGCGCGGGCCGCTGCTCCACGAGGCGCAGCTCGGCGGCCGGCTCGGACCGCTGCTGCGGCACCCGCGCACCGTCCGCCGGTACCGCGTCGGGCCCTTCGTCGCCCTCCTCGGCGACCCCCACCCGCAGCACGTGCGGCGGCAGCAGCCGTCCCGCGCCCGACGCCACCGACGTGCGCAGGAAGCGCGACAGCGCCGACCACGGCTCGTCCTCCTGGCCCAGCGCCGTCCTGGCCTGCTCGGTCAGCCGGGAGGTCTCCTCCTCGGCTATCCGCCGCACCAGGACGTCCTTGCTCGGGAAGCGCCGGTACACGGTGCCGACACCGACCCTCGCGCGACGCGCCACGTCCTCCATCGGCGCGCCGTACCCCAGCTCGCCGAAGACCTCGCGCGCCGCGCGTAGTACGTGCTCCAGGTTGCGCTGTGCGTCCACACGCAGCGGCGTCGTCCGCGCACTCTCCCCGCGTCCGTTCTCCGCCGCCGCGCTCACCGTGCCCGCCGGTGCGACGGCGGACGCGGACGACCAATGAGAGTCCTGAATGTGCATGAGTTTTCCCCCGGTCCTGACGTCTCCCCCCGGAGACTCCCCGCCATTGGAAACCGGAGCGTACGGAACAGGCGTCGTACGTGACCTGGCCCGCCCGTCGCGGGCCCGCGAGCGCATCCCCCTACACCCCGTCAAGACACGAACATAGTTGAGCGGGACTCAATTCAGAAGGGGCGTGTTCCGGACGAGTCGCCCCCCGATCGGAGTACGGGCCGGATTCGCCCCCTTTGCACCCTCCGTCATCACCACCCGTACCCCGCTGACCAGCGACGCTTCCCCGCACGCCGGTAATTCGGCCAACCCCGCCCCACCGGTCCGTCCTGTCACACAAATTGCCGGGCCTGTGGACAAAATCCGGCGCCGGGTGCCTCATGGGAAGGTGACGGCTGCATTCCACCGGGCGACACCCCCCGAACACCCGAAGTGTGTGCGCATCCTCGTCGTCGGCGGCGGCTACGTGGGCCTGTACACGGCGCTGCGCCTGCAACGGAGACTGAAAGCGGAACTGTGCCGGGGCGAGGCGGAGATCCTGGTGGTCTCGCCGGACCCCTACATGACCTACCAGCCGTTCCTGCCGGAGGCGGCCGCCGGCGCCATCTCGCCGCGCCACGTCGTCGTCCCGCTGCGCCGCGTCCTCCCGGACTGCCATGTCGTCGTCGGCGAGGCCACGGCCATCGACCACGCCAAGCGGACCGCCACCGTCTCCACGCTCGCCGGCGAGGAGACCGGGCAGACGGAACAGATCGCCTACGACGAACTCGTCCTCGCCCCCGGCTCCGTCTCGCGCACCCTCCCCATCCCCGGTCTCGCCGACCACGGCATCGGCTTCAAGACCGTCGAGGAGGCCATCGGCCTGCGCAACCACGTCATCGAACAGATGGACATCGCCTCCTCGACCCGCGACCCCGCGATCCGCGACGCCGCCCTCACCTTCGTCTTCGTGGGCGGCGGATTCGCCGGCGTGGAGGCGCTCGGCGAACTCGAGGACATGGCCCGGTACGCCGCGCGCTACTACCACAACGTCAAGCCCGACGACATGAAGTGGATCCTCGTGGAGGCCTCCGGGCGCATCCTGCCCGAGGTCGGCGAGGAGATGGGCCGCTACACGGTCACCGAGCTGCGCCGCCGCAACATCGACGTACGCCTCGAAACCCGCCTGGAGTCCTGCGCCGACCGGGTCGCCGTCCTCTCCGACGGCTCCCGCTTCCCGACCCGCACGGTCGTGTGGACCGCCGGTGTGAAACCGCACCCGATCCTCGCCGCCACCGACCTGCCGCTGAACGAACGCGGACGCCTGAAGTGCACCCCGCAGCTCACCGTGGACGGCGTCACGCACGCGTGGAGCGCGGGAGACGCGGCCGCCGTCCCCGACGTCACCGCCGACCGGCCCGGCGCGGAGACGGCCCCCAACGCACAGCACGCCCTGCGCCAGGCCAAGGTGCTCGGCGACAACATCGTGCACGCGCTGCGCGACGAACCCCTGGAGACGTACGCGCACAAGTACGTCGGTTCGGTGGCCTCCCTGGGGCTGCACAAGGGCGTCGCACACGTCTACGGGCGCAAGCTGAAGGGCTACCCCGCGTGGTTCATGCACCGCACGTACCACCTCAGCAGGGTGCCCACGTTCAACCGCAAGGCGCGCGTCATGGCCGAATGGACGCTGGCAGGCCTCTTCAAGAGGGAGATCGTGTCGCTCGGTTCACTCGAACATCCCCGTGCGGAGTTCGAACTGGCTGCCGGTGGAAAGCCTTCTTCAGACCCGAAGGGGTCGAACTGAGCGGACCCAGGAACTCCGCCGGAAGCACCGACGTCTGACGGATGTCGGTCCGGTCGGACAGACTGGTCCACGACCCGGGCGGGCCGACCCTCGCCCTGACGCACCCACCAGGCTTTCCCCACAGCGCCGTACCCCCCGGGGACTGGCCCCCGGACCCCCGCCCGGATCCGGAGCCGGCCGGAGACGACAACACGAGGCAAGGATTCGGTGAACTTCACGCGCTGGAGCGCCCGGCTCCCCGGAACGCAGCGCCGCGCCGCAGCGCGGACCGAGCACACGGTCTCCCCGGACCGGCGGGACGGCTCGGTCCCCGTGGCCCGCGCCGAGCGGATCACCGACGGCACGCCGAGCGTGCCCGCCCTCGACGAGCTGCCGGCGCGGGAGGTCCTCGACCGCATCCCGGCCCTCGTCGCCCTGGTGCACGGCCCCGACCACCGCCTCGCCTACGTGAACGACGCCTATGCGGCGGCCTTCGGCGCCCGCCCGGTCGGCGAACCCGCCCGGCAGGCACTGCCCGAGCTGGAGGAACTGGGCCTCCTTCCGCTCCTGGACCAGGTGCTGCGCAGCTCCAGACCGCGCACGGTCAAGTCCCGCAAGGCGCCCGGCGGCCGTTCGTACACCATCACCTGCACACCGGTGGACGTGCCCGACGACAAGGCCCGCGGCGTGCTGGTCTTCGCCGCCGACGTCACCGACCACGCCGAGGCCGCCGAACGGCTGCGCGCGAGTGAACGCGAACAGCGCCGCACCGCGGTGACCCTCCAGCGTTCCCTGCTGCCCCAGGAACTGGAACAGCCCGACGACCTGCGCATCGCCGCCACCTACCAGCCCGGCGGCACCGAGGCCGCGGTCGGCGGCGACTGGTACGACGTGATCACCCTCGGCGGTGGCCGCACCGCGCTGGTGATCGGCGACGTGATGGGCAGGGGGGTGCGTGCGGCGGCGGTGATGGGCCAGTTGCGCACGGCGGTGCGCGCCTACGCCCGCCTCGACCTGCCCCCGCACGAGGTCCTCCAGCTCCTCGACGGCCTCGCCGCGGAGATCGACGCCAACCAGATCGCCACCTGTGTCTACGCCGTCCACGACCCGAACGAGGGCCGGCTGGTGTACGCCTCGGCCGGCCACCTGCCGATCCTGGTCCGCGACGAGAGCGGCAAGGTCCTGCGCGCCGACGAACCCACCGGGCCGCCCCTCGGCACGGGCGGCTGGATGCACGCCTCCGGTTCGGTACCGCTGGCACCGGGATCCACCGCCGTCCTCTACACCGACGGCCTGGTCGAACGCCGGGACGCCGACCTGGACGAAGGCATCGCGGGCTTGGCGGGCGCGCTCGCCGGCGCGACGGGCACACCGCAGGTGATCTGCGACCGCCTGCTGCGTTCCGCGGGCGTCACCGCCGGCCATGACGACGACGTGGCGGTCCTGGTCCTCCAGCACCCGGCGCGCACGGGAGCGGACGGCGAGCTGTTCCGCAACGCCGCGCTGGAGCTGCTGGGCGGGGTGGAGGCGGCGCCACGCGCGCGTGCGTTCGCCTCCGGGGTGCTGACGAGTTGGCGGTTTCCGGTGGACCTGCATGACCTGGGGGTGCTGGCGGCGAGCGAACTGGTCGCGAACTCGCTGCAGCACGGCACTCCGCCCATGCGGCTGCGCCTGCGCCGCACGGACCGCCGCCTGATCATCGAGGTCACGGACGGCGACGACCACCTCCCCAGGCGCCGCCGCGCGGAACCGGCGGACGAGGCGGGCCGGGGCATCGCCATCGTGGCGACGATCGCGTCGAACTGGGGATCCCGCAGGACGCCCGGGGGCGGAAAGGCGGTGTGGTGCGAGTTCGCCCTGCCGACAGCGGGGCCCTGGGGGCGTGGCCCCCAGGGACGGGAAGGGTAGGGGAGGAGCGGGGCGAAGAAATCCGAACCGCTCAGCTCCGCGCAGCCGCCGGCTCCGCCGACGTACCCCCCTGTGCCACCACCCGGCTCCTGCCCGCCCAGGGACGGTCCTGCGCCGGAGTCAGCAGCCTTCCGAGCCGCACCGCCAGCACCGTGATCCCGAGCGAGCACAGCAGGAACGTCACGACGTACGGCGCCGGCAAGGCCGCCGCAAGCGGACCGCCCACCGCCGGCCCCACCGCCAGCGCCAACTGCTTCACCAGGGCGAACACCGAGTTGTACTGCCCCGCCATCCCCGTCGGCGCCAGGTCCGCCACCAGCGGCGCGACCGTCGGCGACAGCATCGCCTCACCCAGTCCGAAGAGCGCGTACGTCGACACGAACGCGGCCGTCGCCATCTCGCGGCTGCCGTGCCCCAGCCCCGCATACCCCGCGACACCCCAGGCCACGGCCCAGATCAGCCCCACGGCCGCGATCACCCGCGACCGCCTCCGCCGCTCGACGAACTTCAGCACCGCGAACTGCGCGACCACGATCGTCGCCGTGTTCGCCGCCAGTGCCGTGCCCAGCGCGGACGTCGAGATCCCGGCCGCCTCCACGCCGTAGGCGCTCAACCCCGACTCGAACTGCCCGTAGCAGGCGAAGAACAGCACGAAGCCCAGCACACACAGCTGCACCATGGCCCGGTTCCCCAGCATCTGCTTCCAGCTCGCCCCGCCGCCCCGCGGCGCCGCCTCCTCGAGCCTCGGGCCCCGCGGCATCCGCACCGTGGACATGACCACGACCAGCAGCAGGAACATCGCCGCCTCGATCGAGAACAGCAGGGTGAAGGACGCCGCCCGCGAGACGTCGACGAGATGCCCGCCGATCAGCCCGCCGACCCCGAGCCCCAGGTTCTGCAGGAAGAACTGCAGCGCGAAGGCCCGCGACCGGGTCTCCGCCACCGAGCAGTCGACGATCATGGTGGCCAGCGCCGGCTGCATCACCGCCTGCCCGGCCCCGAGCAGCGCCGCCGACAGCAGCACGCTCACCGCGCCACCCGAGACGCCCAGGCTCAGCGCACCGACCGCGGCCATGACCAGGGCGGAGATCAGCACCGGAAGCGGGCCGCGCCGGACGATGGCCCGTCCGGCGAACGGCAGCACGACCAGCGCGGCCACAGCGAAGACGGCGAGGACGAGACCCGCCGTCACAGCACCGAGATCCCGCACCTGCGCCACATAGACGTACAGATACGGGACGGTGAAGCCGAGGCCGAACGCGCTGAGTGCGTTGCCCACATGGATCCGGCGCATCGCTGCGCCCATCACCCTGGTCACTTTCACCTGCCTTTGGAAGGAGGGGCCGCCGACGAGAGCGCGACGTCCCTTCGACCGGACGTCTTACCCTTCAAGCGGTTAACCCTGAAGATTTCGAAGCTAAACTTAGACGACTGAACAATACACCTCGAAGGACTTCAACGCCAAGCAGCCCCATGCGATACTGCGCCCATGGGTGACACCCCCGGCATCAGCGAACCGAGCCTCGAGGAACAGATCGCGGCCTACCAGCGCGAGTTCCAGGACCTCGACCCCCAGGTCGAGAAGATCGTCTCGGCGCTGTCCCGCCTCAACCGCCGGATGAACGTCGCCTACGGCCGCCAGACCGCCGCCCTCGGCATCAGCAACGCCGAGTGGGAGGTCCTCAAGGCGCTCGTCCTCTCCGGCGCCCCCTACCGCATGGGCCCGAGCGACCTCGCCAAGCGGCTCGGCCTGACCCCCGCCGCGATGACCCACCGCATCGACCGCATGGTCGGCGAGGGCCTGGTCACCCGGGAGCGCGACGAGACCAACCGCGTCCGTGTCATCGTCGAGCTGACGGACGAGGGCCGCGAGAAGTGGCTGGAGGCCATGCGCCTCGCCACCGTGTTCGAGGAGGATCTCCTCCAGGACCTCTCCCTCGAGGAGCGCACCGTCCTGGGAGACGCTTTGACACGCCTGCTGCGTCGCGTGGAGCACGCCCAGCCGGACGCCGGCGGCCGCCTCAACGACCTGGACTGACACCTCGGCGAGGTTTGCCGCGGTCCCCGGCTGGGGAGGCTTGACAGTCCACCCGCCGATCCGTAAGGTTCTTCGGGTTGCCACGGGGCCGGAACGGTTCTGCGGCAGCACCTCCCGCCGCAGCAGCGGCAACAAACCACTCAGCACGATCTCCCAACCGGGTCGATTTCGGCGTGCCCGAAATTCGAATTCGAATGGGAACGGCGATCCCCGATCCGCTCGATTGGGAATCGCCGGAGAGATCCGCTAAGGTTTGGGACGTCGGAACGGCCGAAGGGCCGGGACGGCAAGCCCGGTTGACTGGGCGTCAGACCCCGAAGGGAACTGAGGGATCTGATAGAGTCGACAAAGCCGGAAGGCCGAAAGGCCGGAAAGCACCGAGGAAATCGGATCGAGAAAAGATCTGATAGAGTCGGAAACACCGAAGGGAAGCGCCCGGAGGAAAGCCCGAGAGGGTGAGTACGAAGGAAGCGTCCGTT
>NZ_JBVHTR010000029.1:0-117622 GCF_055565775.1 Streptomyces sp. NPDC028331
CGGCTTTGTCGACTCTATCAGATCCCTCAGTTCCCTTCGGGGTCTGACGCCCAGTCAACCGGGCTTGCCGTCCCGGCCCTTCGGCCGTTCCGACGAGTGAGACTTTAGCGGATTCTCGGCTCCCCGCGCTAATCGGGGGCTTCGTTCCGACATTCCGAAAATACGCATGCCAATACGCACGACGACGTAACGCCGATTGTCGGTTGGTACCTGCGGAATGGCTGCCCGGGGACCGACCGGAGTCGGCGCTCACGTCGGACAACCCGGAGAACACTACGGATGGGCCCGGTACGTGTCAACTCGGGTCCGTCCCCTTGCGGAAGGTCCTCGGAGGCGTACCCTCGGTGCCATGACTTCGCGTACGTGCAACCTGCTGTGGTGGGCCGCCTGACGGCGGCCGGACTCACGTATGCGTTCAACGGCCGCCGTTTCGGCGGCCGTTCTCGTATCTCCCTCCGGACCTCCGAGGGGCGGCCGGCCGAAGGCGGCGGCCCCGACCAGGAGGTGGAGTGAGATGACACGGGTCTTCAGCGGGGTCAAGCCGACCGGGCACCTGACGCTGGGCAACTACCTGGGCGCCATCCAGCGGTGGGTGGACGTCGACCAGCACCAGGCGGACGCCCTCTTCTGCGTCGTGGACCTGCATGCCTTGACCGTGGACCACGATCCGGCGCGGGTGCGCAGGCTCAGTCGGCAGGCGGCGACGCTGTTCCTGGCGGCAGGGCTCGACCCGGAACGGTGCACGCTGTTCGTGCAGAGCCACGTCGACGAGCACGCGCGGCTGTCGTACCTGCTGGAGTGCGTGGCCACCGACGGCGAGATGCGGCGCATGATCCAGTACAAGGAGAAGTCCCGGCGCGAGAGTGAGCGGGGCAGGAGCGTACGGCTGTCCCTGCTGACGTATCCCGTGCTGATGGCCGCGGACATCCTGGCGTACGGGACGGACGAGGTGCCCGTCGGGGACGACCAGACGCAGCACGTGGAGCTGGCCCGGGATCTGGCCGTGCGGTTCAACCAGCGGTACGGGCACACGTTCGTGGTGCCCAGGGCGACGCCTCCCAAGGTCGCGACCCGCGTCATGAACCTTCAGGACCCGACCGCGAAGATGGGCAAGTCCGACGACTTCGGGCCGGGGATCGTCTATCTGCTCGACGAGCCGGACGTCGTACGGAAGAAGGTCATGCGTGCCGTGACCGACAGCGGGACGGACGTCGTGTACGACCGGGAGGCGCGTCCCGGCGTGGCCAATCTCCTGGAGATCCTCGCCGCGTGTTCCGGTGGTGACCCCGAGAAGCTGAGCGGGGCCTACCAGTCGTACGGCGCCCTGAAGAAGGACACCGCGGAGGCGGTGGTCGAGCTGCTGCGGCCGGTGCAGGAGCGGCATCGGGAGTTGTGCGCCGATCCCGCCTACGTGGAGGAGGTGTTGCGCGGTGGTGCGGAGCGGGCGCGGGCGATGGCCCGGCCGACCGTGGATGCCGCCTATCGCGCGATCGGGCTGCTGCCGGCCGCCACCGACGTGCCGGACGCCGTGGTGAGCGCGGCTCGGTAGGCGCGCGGGCCGGTGGCGCGACGCGCGCGGGTCGGCGCAGGCGTCGGCCGTGTCCCGGCGGGGGGGCGGGTTCGCGCGGGTGGTGACCCGGCGCCCGCCCCCGGGGTGTCAGCTGTTGCCGGAGGCCAGTGCGCGACTGCGGTCGCGGGCGGCTTCGAGGGCGGCGATGAGGGCGGCCCGCACGCCGTGGTTCTCGAGTTCGCGGATGGCGTTGATGGTGGTGCCCGCGGGGGACGTGACGTTCTCGCGGAGCTTGACCGGGTGTTCGCCGCTGTCGCGGAGCATCACCGCGGCGCCGATCGCGGACTGGACGATCAGGTCGTGGGCCTTGTCGCGGGGCAGACCGAGCAGGATGCCGGCGTCGGTCATGGCCTCGACCAGGTAGAAGAAGTACGCCGGGCCCGAGCCGGACAGCGCGGTGCAGGCGTCCTGCTGGGACTCGGGAACGCGCAGGGTCTTGCCGACGGCGCCGAAGATCTCCTCGGCGTGCTCGAGATGGGCGGCGGTGGCGTGGGTGCCGGCGGAGATGACGGACATGGCCTCGTCGACGAGGGCGGGAGTGTTCGTCATGACGCGGACGACGGGGGTGCCGGCGGCGAGGCGGGCCTCGAAGAAGGAGGTGGGGATGCCCGCGGCGCCGCTGATGACCAGGCGGTCGGCCGGGACGTGGGGGGCGAGTTCGTCGAGGAGCGTGCCCATGTCCTGGGGCTTGACCGTGAGGATGAGCGTGTCGGCGTTCTTCGCGGCCTCGGGGTTGGTGACCGGGGTGACGCCGTAGCGGGTGCGGAGCTCCTCGGCCCGCTCCCGCCGACGGGCGGTCACCAGGAGGTCGGCGGGGGCCCAGCCGGCTCGGATCATTCCGCTGAGCAGGGCTTCGCCGATCTTGCCGGTGCCGAGGACTGCGACTTTCTGGGTCATGGTGGTGGGGACCTCCGGGATGCGTCGTCCTTCGGTCATCCTCGCACTCGGGGCGGGTGACGTCGGCGGGTGTCCGGTGGGCGGGACGGTGGGTGTGCGGTGCCCCGGGGCGGGGTGGTCAGGGACGCCGGGCCACGATCAGCAGGACGTCGTAGACCTCCTCCACGTGGCCGTCCGGGAAGGTTCCGAGGAGATGGCTTCGCTCCTCGGCGAGGAAGGCCTTCGTGCGCTCCTCGCCGGCGAGGAGGAAGAGGGAGTGGCTGCCGATGTTGGCGAGGTGGGTGTCCACGGGGACCGTGCGGCTCCAGCGGACGACGCGACCGGTATGGGCGGGGACCTCGGGGGCGCCTTCGAAGGCGAGTTCTGTACGGGTGCCGCCGGCGCCGTTCTTGGTGGCCTGCTCGGTACCGAAGAAGCGCTTGATGCGCTCCGCCTGCTCGGCGATCCAGGGGACGTCGGGTGCGTCCATGTTCCACCACAGCGCGAGCGCGCCGCCCGGCCGCAGGACGCGCAGGGCCTCGGGGACCGAGCGGGCGGGGTCGGTCCAGTGCCAGGACTGGGCGTAGGTGAGGACGTCGGCGGAGGCGGATGCGAGGGGCAGTGCGTTGCCGTCGCCGCGCAGCAGGGGGACGTCGGGGAGGGTGCGGCGGAACTGGGCGGCCATGCCGGCGCCGGGCTCGACGGCGAGGACGCGCGCGCCGCGGTCCTTGAGCAGGGCGGTGGCGATACCGGTGCCGGCACCGATGTCGGCGACACGGGCGCCGGCGAGGGGCCGGCCGGCGAGGTCTTCGAGGGCGTCGAAGAGGGCGGGCGGGTAGGACGGCCGGTTGGCGGCGTACTGGGCCGCTGCGGCGTTGAAGGAGTGGGCGCGGGCGGCTCGGGAGGGCGCGGTCATACGCCCATGGTGGCGGGCGGCGGGGACCGGGACAGCCGGTTTTTCGCCGCCCGGCCGCCGGGCCCGGATCAGGATCGGCGCCGTCGGGAGGGGTTGCCGGTGCGGCGCGAGGTGCGCTTCTCGTGGGCGGCGCGGGCCTGGTCGTACTCCTCGCGGTGGAGCTTCTCGCCCGGGGCCTCGATCAGGGAGCGGAGGAAGTAGGCGACGAGGGAGCCGACGAAGCCGATGGTGAGGAGGCCGCGCAGGGAGGACTGACGCTCGGGGTCGGGGCGCTTGCCGAAGGCTCCCCAGGTGTGACCGAAAGCGAGTGCGCTGCACACCGCGAACATGACCACGACCAGGAGGGTCACCGTGGTGCCGACGTCGGCGATGCCCAGGCCCTGGTAGGCGAAGCGCAGGACCAGGCAGGAGACCGCGACGGCGGCGAGGGAGCCGACGGACACGGCGACGCGGCGGGCCGGGTAGCCGCCGTCGTGATCCACCCAGGTGGTGCCGAAGAAGCGGATCGGTTCGGGGCGGGGGCCGCCCTTGGAGGTGTCCGGAGTGCCGTTCTCGTCGCTCACGGGTCGATTATCACTCCGGCGGCGGGCGGTCCCCGCGGCGGTGGGGTCAGGCGCAGCGGGAGGCGACGTAGCCGTCGCTGCCCGTGTGCACGTAGGCGTCCGAGACGTACTCGCCGCTGCCGATGTTGTCCCAGATGGCGCTCGTGCCGTAGGGGCCGGTCACCGTGGTGCCCGGTGTCTGGCAGTAGATCGGCACCTGGGCGCCCTCGGGCAGGACCCGGACGATGCCGTAGCCGGTACCGGGGCCGCTGCGGACGTTGAGCCGGACGCCCGGGGCGACCGGGTAGTAGTGCAGGGCCGTCGTCGTGACGGCGTGCTGCTCCGGGCCGCGCTCGGCCTCTTCCACATGCTCGACAGACATGCCGGTCCTCCCCCGTTGAGCCCCATGACTGTCATGGGGTCCCGTTGATTCCCTAGCGTCACGCGCTGAAACACATGTGTGTGACGTGAACGCGGAGGCTAGCAAGCCGCCTCGGTCTCGAAGAAGTCATCGACTAGGCTCCGTCCGTCGCGCGCGCGGACGAACAGCACGGGGGTGGTCCATGACGCCACAGCGCAACACCGGAGCGGGCGCGGAAGCGGAACTTCCGGAGTACGCCGGGCACTACCGCCTGGAGTCCTGTCTTGGCTCCGGTGGGATGGGTGTGGTGCACCTGGCCCGCAGCACCTCCGGGATGAAGCTGGCGGTGAAGGTCGTGCACGCCGACTACGCCAAAGACCCCGAGTTCAGAGGGCGCTTCCGGCAGGAGGTGGCCGCGGCCCGGCGGGTGAGCGGTGCCTTCACGGCGCCCGTCGTCGACGCCGACCCGGAGGCCGAACGGCCCTGGATGGCGACGCTGTTCATCCCCGGCCCGACCCTGTCCGACCATGTGAAACGGAACGGGCCCATGCCCCCGGCCCAGGTGCGCCGGCTGATGGCCGGGCTCGCGGAGGCGCTGCGCGACATCCATCGGGCCGGGGTCGTGCACCGGGATCTGAAGCCGAGCAACGTGCTGCTCGCGGAGGACGGACCGAAGGTCATCGACTTCGGCATCTCCCGGCCGACGGACAGCGAACTGCGCACCGAGACCGGCAAGTTGATCGGCACGCCGCCCTTCATGGCGCCCGAGCAGTTCCGGCGGCCGAGGGAGGTCGGGCCGGCCGCCGACGTCTTCGCCCTGGGGTCCGTGATGGTGCACGCGGCGACCGGGCGGGGGCCGTTCGATTCGGACAGTCCGTACATCGTGGCCTACCAGGTGGTGCACGACGAGCCGGACCTGACGGGCGTACCGGAGGATCTGGCGCCGCTGGTGCTGCGGTGTCTCGCCAAGGAGCCCGAGGACCGGCCGACGCCGGACGAGCTGATGCGGGAACTGCGGTCGGTGGCGGCCTCGTACGACACCCAGCCGTTCATACCGTCGCAGCGGACGGGCGGCGACGACGTACCGAAGCCCGCGGCCGGCCCCGAGAAGCCGCAGCGGTGGCGGAAGGGACGGCTGCCCAAGCGGGTGGCCCTGGCAGCGGGGGCGCTGGGTCTGGTGGCCGTCGGCGCGTTCGCCTCGATTCCCCTGCTCGGAACAGGGGGTGGCGGGCCGCCCCGCACCACCACCCGGTCGGCCCCGCCGGACGGATTCCGCCAGTGGCAGGCGGGCCCGGTGTCCGGGGGCACCGGTACGCCGCACTGCTCCTACGGGGCGGGAAAGCTGCTCTGCGCACGGTCGGGGCTCGTCTACGCCCTCGATCCGGCCGACGGCACGCTGCTGTGGCGGCACGGCATCACCGCGGCGCCCAGGAGCGGACCGCCGGTCCTGTCGGGCGGCCTCGTGCAGCCGCTGCCGGGCCGGGGACGGCGTCTGGAGGCGTTCGACCCCGCTTCGGGCAGGACGCGTTGGCAACGGGACGTTCCGCCGAACAACGGACTCCTGCCCGCCGGGGGCATGCTGCTGATCACCGGCAGGGACGGCACCGTCACCGGCGTCGACAGCGCATCGGGCGACACCGAGTGGCGCCGGCGGATCTCCGGGCAGGGCATGCCGCTGTTCACCTCGCTCCCCGGCGACCCGGCGGCGTACGCGGCGAGCGTCTCCGACGACGGGAGCAGCACGCACGTCACCGCGGTGGATCCGGTGACCGGTGACGTGCGGTGGGACGCCCGGCTCGGCGGGCAGCTCGAACCCTTCGCCGCCGGCGATGGCTCCCTCTTCTTCCTCTCCCAGGGTGTGTACGGCGAGACGAAAGCGGTCGTCCGCTACACCCCCGGTTCCGGGGCGGTGCGCCGTGTCCCCCTGACGATCGCGTCGGAGGCCGCTCGGGCGACCGTGCACGGCGGCGTGGCCTACCTCCTGGCGGCGGGCGGTTCGCTGGTGGCCGTCGATCTGGAGACGCGCAGGGAGCTGTGGCGTCTGGAGACGTCGGTGAGCCGCGGTTCGGCGCCGGTCGTGGCCGACGGTCAGGTGTACTTCTCGGCGGCCGACGGGCGGCTCATCGCCGTCGACGCCCGTGACGGGAAGCTCCTCGGCCAGACCCGGCCCCGGCTGGGCACGGACTCGGACCGGGTGATGGCCACGCTGCCGGAACCGGTGGTCATCGACCACCACGTCTACGCGACCGCCCCGGACGGCACGGTCTTCGCCGTGGACGGACGCCACCCGGCCCGCTGGTAGGACGCGCGAGGGCCGCCCGTCGCCGGGCGGCCCTCGAAGGAGTGGACCCGAGCGGACCCGAGTGGGTCCTCAGCCCAGCTTCGTCACGTCGCGCACCGCGCCCTTGTCCGCGCTGGTCGCCATCGCGGCGTACGCGCGCAGTGCCGCCGAGACCTTGCGGTCGCGGTTCGCGGGGGCGTAGACGCCGTTCAGCGCGTCGCGGCGGGCGGCCAGCTCCTCGTCGGCGACCAGGAGTTCGATCGTGCGGTTCGGGATGTCGATGCGGATGCGGTCGCCGTCCCGGACGAGGGCGATGGTGCCGCCGGAGGCCGCCTCCGGGGAGGCGTGGCCGATGGACAGGCCCGAAGTGCCGCCGGAGAAACGGCCGTCGGTGATCAGGGCGCAGGTCTTGCCCAGGCCCCGGCCCTTCAGGTACGAGGTCGGGTACAGCATCTCCTGCATGCCGGGGCCGCCCTTGGGGCCCTCGTAGCGGATGACCACGACGTCGCCGTCCTTGACCTCCTGGGTGAGGATCCGCTGGACGGCTTCCTCCTGCGACTCGCAGACGACCGCCGGGCCCTCGAAGGTCCAGATGGACTCGTCGACGCCGGCCGTCTTCACCACGCAGCCGTCGACCGCGAGGTTGCCCTTGAGGACCGCCAGGCCGCCGTCCTTGGAGTACGCGTGCTCGACCGAGCGGATGCAGCCGTTCTCGGCGTCGTCGTCCAGGGCCTCCCAGCGCTCCGACTGCGAGAAGGCCTCCGCGGAGCGGACGCAGCCCGGGGCCGCGTGCCACAGCTCCACCGCTTCCGGGGACGGGGAGCCGCCGCGGATGTCCCAGGTCTTCAGCCAGTCCGCGAGGGACGGGCTGTGGACGGCGTGCACGTCCTCGTTGAGCAGGCCCGCGCGGTGCAGCTCGCCGAGGAGGGCGGGGATGCCGCCGGCGCGGTGCACGTCCTCCATGTAGTACGTGCGGTTCTTCGCCACGTTGGGCGCCACCTTCGCCAGGCACGGCACCCGGCGGGAGACGGCGTCGATCTCCTCCAGGCCGAAGGGGACGCCCGCCTCCTGGGCCGCGGCCAGCAGGTGCAGGATCGTGTTGGTGGAGCCGCCCATGGCGATGTCGAGGGCCATCGCGTTCTCGAAGGCGGCGAAGGTGGCGATGCTGCGCGGCAGGACCGTGTCGTCGTCCTGCTCGTAGTAGCGGCGGGTGAGGTCCATGACCGTGCGGGCGGCGTCGACGTAGAGCTGCCTGCGCGCGGTGTGGGTGGCGAGGACCGAGCCGTTGCCGGGCAGGGAGAGGCCGATCGCCTCGGTCAGGCAGTTCATCGAGTTGGCGGTGAACATGCCGGAACACGAGCCGCAGGTCGGGCAGGCGTTCTCCTCGATGCGGAGGATGTCCTCGTCGGAGATCTTGTCGTTCACGGCGTCGGAGATCGCGTCGACCAGGTCGAGGGTGCGGACCGTGCCGTCGACCAGGGTGGCGCGGCCGGACTCCATGGGGCCGCCGGAGACGAAGACCGTCGGGATGTTCAGGCGCAGGGCCGCCATCAGCATGCCCGGGGTGATCTTGTCGCAGTTGGAGATGCAGACCAGGGCGTCGGCGCAGTGGGCCTCCACCATGTACTCCACGCTGTCCGCGATCAGGTCGCGGGAGGGCAGGGAGTACAGCATGCCGCCGTGGCCCATGGCGATGCCGTCGTCCACCGCGATGGTGTTGAACTCGCGCGGGATGCCGCCGGCCTCCCTGATCGCCTCGCTGACGATCCGGCCGACCGGCTGCAGGTGGGTGTGGCCCGGGACGAACTCGGTGAAGGAGTTGGCGACGGCGATGATCGGCTTCCGTCCGATGTCCGCACCGGGTACACCGGAGGCGCGCATGAGGGCACGGGCGCCCGCCATGTTGCGGCCGTGGGTGACTGTGCGGGACCTCAGCTCGGGCATCGTCGCTCGCTCCTTCGGAGAGTTCCGCCGGGGAGCCCGGCGGAGTTCTGACTCACGTCGAGCGTACGCCGGTGCTCCAAGGGACGGACACGATGTCCGGTATACGGGACGTGTGTCTCGGCGGCCGTGGCGCATGCCAGGCCGGGCGGGGAGGGCCGCTCAGCGACGGGGCACCTGGACCGCCGACGCCAGGTGCAGCCGGGTGAAGGCGAGGGCCTCCGCGAGGTCGGCCTCGCGCTCGGCGCCGGACATGGCGCGGCGGGTGTTGACCTCGATGACGACGTACCCGTCGAAGCCGCCCAGGGCCAGCCGCTCCAGGACCTCGGCGCAGGGCTGTATGCCCCGGCCGGGGACGAGGTGCTCGTCCTTGTTGGAGCCGTTGCCGTCGGCGAGGTGGACGTGGCCCAGGCGGTCGCCCATGCGGTCGAGCATCTGCAGGGCGTCGGCGCGGGCCGTGGCGGTGTGGCTGAGGTCGATCGTGAAGTGCCGGTAGTCGTCCCTCGTGACGTCCCAGTCGGGGGCGTACGCGAGCATCTCGCGGTCCCGGTAGCGCCACGGGTACATGTTCTCGACGGCGAACCGCACATCCGTCTCGTCCGCCATGCGCCAGACGCCGTCGACGAAGTCGCGCGCGTACTGCCGCTGCCAGCGGAAGGGCGGGTGGACCACCACGGTGCCCGCGCCGAGCTTCTCGGCGGCGGCCCGGGCCCGCTGGAGCTTGACCCACGGGTCGGTGGACCACACGCGCTGCGTGATCAGCAGACAGGGGGCGTGAACGGCGAGAACGGGGATCTCGTGGTAGTCGCTGAGCCGGCGCAGCGCCTCGATGTCCTGGCTGACCGGGTCGGTCCACACCATGACCTCGACCCCGTCGTAGCCGAGGCGCGCGGCGATCTCGAAGGCCGTCGCCGTCGACTCCGGATAGACGGAGGCCGTCGACAGCGCGACCTTCGCATCCGGGATGCGCACGACTGGCTCTGCCATGGGGGACAGGTTACGGGGTGCCGTGAGCGGGTGCGGAGCGCCTGCCGGCCGTTGTGGCCTTCGTCATGCGCGGGCGCGGGATCACACGGGCCTGTGCCACGCGGGGCCGGACCACACGGGCCTTCACCGCCCGCGGGGCCGGGCCACACGGGCCTACGTGGGCGCATGGGCATGGGCCACATGGGGGCCTACGTACACACGCACGCACAAGCGACGTGGGTCACACACGGTCACACGCATGCACGCACAAGCCACGTGGGTCACACGCACGCACGCACAAGCCAGGTGGGTCTGTGTCATACGCGCCCAGGTCGCCTGTGTCGCAGACCACACAGGCCCACGCCACAGGGCCATGCCACTGAGCCGCGTCGGCCTCCGGCGGGTGCGGGGGGCGGGGTTGCGCGGGTGCGGGGTTGCGCGGGGATGCACTGGTTGCGCGCCCCTGCGCGCGAGGCGCGCATCGGCGCATTCCCGCGCCGTTTGGGGCGCGGGAATGCGCCCCCCGGCTCAGGGTGAGCCCATGTGATCCAGCCGACGCAGGATCACGCCCTCCCGCAGCGCCCAGGGGCATATCTCGAGCGTCTCCACGCCGAACAGGTCCATCGCCGCCTCCGCGACCAGCGCCCCGGCGAGGAGCTGGCCCGCGCGGCCGTCGGAGACGCCGGGGAGTTCCGCGCGCTGCGCCGCCGTCATCCCGGCGAGCTGGGGCACCCAGCCCTCCAGGGACTCCCGCTTCAGCTCCCGCTGCACATACAGGCCCTCCGCGGAGCGGGCCGCCCCGGCGATGCGGGCGAGCTGCTTGAACGTCTTGGAGGTGGCGACGACGTGGTCGGGCGCCCCGAAGCGGCTGAACTCGCCGACCGTGCGGGCGATCTCGGTGCGCACGTGGCGGCGCAGCGCCCTGACGTCCTCCGGGTCGGGCGGATCGCCGGGCAGCCACGCGGCGGTCAGCCGGCCGGCGCCGAGGGGCAGGGACACGGCGGCGTCGGGTTCCTCGTCGATGCCGTAGGCGACCTCCAGGGAGCCGCCGCCGATGTCCAGGACGAGGAGCTTGCCCGCGGACCAGCCGAACCAGCGGCGGGCGGCGAGGAAGGTCAGCCGGGCCTCCTCCTCGCCGGTCAGCACCTGAAGCCGGACGCCCGTGGCGTCCTCGACGCGGGTGAGGACGTCGTCGGCGTTGGCGGCCTCGCGCACCGCCGAGGTGGCGAACGGCAGCAGGTCCTCGACGCCCTTGTCCTCCGCCGCCTGCAAGGCGTCCCGGACGACGGCGATCAGCCTGTCCACACCCTCCGGGCCGATGACTCCGCCGTCGTGGAGAAGTTCGGCGAGCCGCAGCTCCACCTTGTGCGAGTGCGCGGGCAGGGGGCGCGCGCCGGGGTGGGCGTCCACCACCAGCAGATGCACCGTGTTCGAACCCACGTCGAGGACACCGAGTCTCATGTACGGAACGCTACTGCCAGTGCGGGGATCTGCCGTCCCCCGAGCGGTCCGCGGCCACTTACCCTGGAGGCGTGCCAAAGACGAAAAAGGCGAAGACCGACAAATCCTCCAGGGGATCGAAGGATTCTTCGCAGGCGAAGCCGTCCCCGTCGGAAAAGGCCCTGAAGATGGCGAAGAAAGCCCCGAAGGTGAGCGACGAGAAGGGGCTCGACTTCGCGCGCGCGTGGGTGGAGTTTCCGGATCCGGCCGACGACGAGCAGGTCTTCCGGTGCGATCTGACATGGCTGACCTCCCGCTGGAACTGCATCTTCGGCAGCGGCTGCCAGGGCATCCAGGCGGGCCGCGCGGACGACGGGTGCTGCACTCTGGGGGCGCACTTCTCCGACGAGGACGACGAGAAGCGGGTGGCCGGGCACGTCGCACGGCTCACTCCGGAGATCTGGCAGCACCATGACGTGGGCATGGAGACGGGCTGGGTCGCGGAGGACGACGAGGGATCCCGGCAGACCCGCCCGTACCAGGGCTCGTGCATCTTCCAGAACCGGCCCGGGTTCGCGGGCGGCGCGGGCTGCTCGCTGCACATCCTGGCCCTGCGGGAGGGCCGCGAGCCGCTGGAGACCAAGCCGGACGTGTGCTGGCAGTTGCCTATCCGGCGCACATACGAGTGGATCGACCGGCCCGACGACACCCGGGTGCTGCAGGTGTCGATCGGTGAGTACGACCGCCGGGGCTGGGGTCCGGGCGGCCACGACCTGCACTGGTGGTGCACGTCGGCGACGTCGGCGCACGGCGCGGGCGAGCCGGTGTACGTCTCCTACCGGGCGGAGCTGACCGAGCTGATGGGCAAGGCGGGGTACGACCGCCTGGCCGAGCTGTGCGAGCAGCGCCTGGCGTCGCAGTTGCCGCTGGTGGCGCCGCATCCCGCGGATCCCGGGGCCTGACGGTACGGACAAGGCGGCCTACGAGGCCGGGCTCGGCGCGCCGCTGTCGGTGGGCGGCGGTGTGGAGGCCGGCGGGTCGGAGGGCGGCGGGCTCGAGGACGGCGGGTCGGTCGGGGTCGGGTCGCCGGGAGTGGGGTCCGAGCCGGGCGGCGGACCGGTCGGTGAGGGGTCGGACGGGGCGGTGTGGCTGGGGGTGGGGCGCGGGTCGGACGGGCCCGCCGCGCCGTAGCCGTCGATCGTGACGACGGCGCCCGCGGGGGCCACCGCGACCTGTGCGCGCCAGGGGCCGGACGGCTCGTGGAGGTGGTCGACGTAGACCCGGATCGTGAACGACGCGCCCGGGTCGAGCGCGCCCGAGGACCGGTTCACGGAGAGCCAGGAGGCGCCCGTGGCCGCGGACCAGTGGACCGGTGAACCACCGGAGGCGGTGAGGGTGATCAGGGTGGTGGTGCCGTCGTTGCGGGCCGTCACCGTCAGGTGTTCCTCTCCCGGTGCGGCCGTCACCACGCCGATGACCTCGACGGAGACGTCCGGTGTGCGGCCGTCCTTGCCGAGGGGGCGGCCGCCGGGTCTGGCGCTGGCGTTGCCCGCGTTCTCGTAGCCGCCCGTGCCCTCGCCGCCGAGGGACGCGGTGCCGCGCACCTCGCGGGCGGTGGCGGGGCGGCCGTCGGCGGCCTCGCCGGTGAGGGGGCCGCGGTAGGCGGCCCACAGGGCGAGCACCGGGGCGGCGACCACGGTGGCGACGACGGTGGTCGTGACGGCACGCGCGCGGAGGCGGTCGCGACGGGCCGCGTGGTCCTTCGGGTCCATGGGGAAGCCGCGCCGGTCGAAGCGGGGGGCGCCGCCACGCGCGCGTGCGGCGTGCGTCATCGCGGTGTGCAGGGCCGCGCGCGGAGCCTGGAGGACGGGCAGCGCGGCGGGGGTGACGCTGGTGCCGGGCCAGGCGCCGGGGACGGCGCGCTCGGCGGTGCGGCGGCAGCGCGGGCAGTCGTCGACGTGCCGGACGAGCTCACGGCGCAGGGCGGCGCCGAGGACGAACTGGTGGTCGCCGGTGAGCCGGGCGACGCCCGGGCAGCCGCCGGTCTCCACGACGGCGAGGGCGGCGCGGGTGCGTTCGACCTCGCAGGCGGCGGAGGCGAGCAGGTCCCGGGCGGCGGCCGGGTCCAGGGCGAGCACGGCGGCGACCTCACGGGGGGCGAGCTGGTGGCGCACCGCCAGTTCGAGCGCTTCGCGCTGCTCGGGGGTGGTGCCGGCGGCCTCCGGCCAGGCGAGCTGGGCGAGCTCGCGGCGGCGCAGCTCCTCGGTCTCCTCGGCCGGCTGCCCAGGAGCCCCGATCGCTCCGGCGGCGCGCCGGTCCGCGGCCTCCTTGGGCGCGCGCAGGTCGCGCTCCCGGCCGGGCCTGCGGTGGCGCCGGGCCTCGGCGAGGCGGCGCAGACAGGACCAGCGGGCGAGGGCGTAGAGCCACGCGCGGTGGTCGTCGCGGGTCCGTGGGCCGCGGGTGCCGCGGCGCTCGGCGAGCGCGAGGGCGTCGCCGAGGGCCTCGGTCGCCGCGTCGTGGTCGCACAGCACGGACAGGCAGTAGGTGAACAGTCCGTCCACATAGGGGTCGTAGCGCGCGGGCAGGCGCTGCGCCGGCGTGCGAGGGGTCGCGCCACGGGACGCGCTCCCCCGCTGGCGCGCGTCACTGCGCGCCGGGTGCGCGCCGCTGGCGTGCGTCGAGGTCTCCGGGCTGCTGCTCATCACCCGTGCGACCGTAGGCGGCGATGACCGGCGCCTTCTTCCTCCTTGAGCACTTTTACTCCGTACGGGTGAAACGATCCCTCATAAGGGGACAGGAGCGATGTGTTCCGCAGTTCGGGGGGTGCGCGGGGCAGCGGGGCGCCGGATTGTAGGACAGCCCCCGCCGGGCACCGCTGCCGGTCGCCCGTGAGCGGTTGTCAGTGGCCCCCGCTACGGTTCCGTGCATGGCTGCCCGTACCAAGACCTCCAAGGACCGGCCGTCCTACCGCTGCACCGAGTGCGGCTGGCAGACGGCCAAGTGGCTCGGCCGCTGCCCCGAGTGCCAGGCCTGGGGGACGATCGAGGAGTACGGCGCGCCCGCGGTCCGTACGACGGCTCCGGGGCGGGTGACCAGCTCCGCCCTGCCGATCGGCCAGGTCGACGGGCGGCAGGCCACCGCCCGGTCCACCGGCGTGCCCGAGCTGGACCGCGTCCTCGGCGGCGGCCTGGTGCCCGGCGCGGTGGTGCTGCTGGCGGGCGAACCCGGCGTCGGCAAGTCCACGCTGCTGCTCGACGTCGCGGCCAAGGCGGCGAGCGAGGAGCACCGCACGCTGTACGTGACCGGCGAGGAGTCCGCGAGCCAGGTGCGGTTGCGCGCCGACCGCATCGGAGCCATCCACGACCACCTCTACCTGGCGGCGGAGACGGACCTCGCGGCCGTCCTCGGCCATCTGGACGCGGTGAAGCCGTCCCTGCTCGTCCTCGACTCGGTGCAGACCGTCGCCTCCCCGGAGATCGACGGCGCCCCCGGCGGCATGGCCCAGGTGCGCGAGGTCGCCGGGGCCCTGATCCGGGCGTCCAAGGAACGCGGCATGGCCACCCTGCTGGTGGGCCACGTCACCAAGGACGGCGCGATCGCGGGCCCGCGCCTGCTGGAGCACCTGGTGGACGTCGTCCTGCAGTTCGAGGGCGACCGGCACGCCCGCCTGCGCCTCGTCCGGGGCGTCAAGAACCGCTACGGCGCCACGGACGAGGTCGGCTGCTTCGAGCTCCACGACGAGGGCATCACGGGTCTCGCGGACCCCAGCGGCCTGTTCCTGACCCGCCGCGACGAGCCGGTCCCCGGCACCTGCCTCACCGTCACCCTGGAGGGCCGCCGCCCCCTGGTGGCCGAGGTGCAGGCCCTGACCGTCGACTCGCAGATCCCCTCCCCGCGGCGGACGACGTCCGGCCTGGAGACCTCCCGGGTCTCGATGATGCTCGCCGTGCTGGAGCAGCGCGGCCGGATCAGCGCTCTCGGCAAGCGGGACATCTACTCGGCGACCGTCGGCGGGGTGAAGCTCTCCGAGCCGGCCGCCGACCTGGCGGTCGCACTGGCGCTGGCGAGCGCCGCGAGCGACACCCCGCTGCCGAAGAACCTGGTCGCGATCGGCGAGGTCGGCCTCGCCGGGGAGGTGAGACGGGTCACGGGCGTCCAGCGCCGCCTGGCCGAGGCCCACCGCCTGGGCTTCACACACGCCCTCGTACCGGCAGACGCCGGGAAGATCCCACCCGGGATGAAGGTGCTGGAAGTGGCGGACGTGGGGGACGCGCTGCGGGTCCTCCCCCGCTCCCGTCGACGGGACGCCCCACGGGACGAGGAGGACCGCCGGTAGACTTTGCCCTGGTCTCGCCCGTCCGTACGAACCGAGTGCGCGACACGGGAGCGCCCCAGAACCTGCGACCGGAGGAGTGCAGTGGCAGCCAACGACCGGGCAGCAGCTCCCGGCAAGTCCGGTGGGAGTGCCGGTTCCGATGGCCTGATGCGCGCCTCGCTGAGCGCCGTGGCACCCGGCACGCCGCTGCGTGACGGCCTGGAGCGCGTGCTCCGCGGCAACACCGGCGGTCTCATCGTGCTCGGCTCCGACAAGACCGTCGAGGCGATGTGCACGGGCGGTTTCGTCCTGGACGTCGAGTTCACGGCCACCCGGCTGCGGGAGCTGTGCAAGCTGGACGGCGGTCTCGTGCTCTCCTCGGACCTGTCCAAGATCCTCAGGGCGGGCGTGCAGTTCGTCCCGGACCCCACGATCCCGACCGAGGAGACGGGCACCCGGCACCGCACGGCGGACCGGGTGAGCAAGCAGGTCGGCTTCCCGGTGGTCTCGGTCTCCCAGTCGATGCGCCTGATCGCGCTCTACGTCGACGGGCAGCGCCGGGTCCTGGAGGACTCGGCGGCGATCCTGTCCCGCGCCAACCAGGCCCTGGCCACCCTGGAGCGGTACAAGCTCCGCCTGGACGAGGTGGCCGGCACGCTGTCCGCGCTGGAGATCGAGGACCTGGTGACGGTCCGGGACGTCTCCGCGGTGGCGCAGCGGCTGGAGATGGTGCGCCGCATCGCCACCGAGATCGCGGAGTACGTGGTCGAACTGGGCACGGACGGCCGCCTGCTCGCCCTCCAGCTCGACGAGTTGATCGCGGGCGTGGAGCCGGAACGCGAACTGGTGGTCCGCGACTACGTGCCCGAGCCGACCGCGAAGCGTTCCCGCACGGTCGAGGAGGCGCTGGCCGAACTGGACGCGCTGAGCCACGCGGAGCTCCTGGAGATGTCCACGGTGGCCAAGGCGCTCGGTTACACCGGCTCCCCCGAGTCGCTCGACTCGGCGGTGTCCCCGCGCGGCTTCCGCCTGCTGGCGAAGGTCCCGCGGCTGCCCGGCGCGATCATCGACCGCCTGGTGGAGCACTTCGGCGGCCTCCAGAAACTGCTCGCGGCCAGCGTGGACGACCTCCAGACGGTGGACGGCGTGGGCGAGGCCCGGGCGCGGAGCGTACGCGAGGGGCTGTCGCGGCTGGCGGAGTCCTCGATCCTCGAGCGGTACGTCTAGTGCTGTGACCGGAAAGGTTCACCGGCTCGCGACGCCCGAGCCGGCACCGGGGGCGCCCGTACGGACACGGCGCCCGGCGGCCGTGGGGGAAGCGGGGCCGCCGGCCGGGCATGGAGGGCATCGACGGCAGGCAGCGGCGGCGGGCAGCGGGGCGTAGTGCCCGCGCGAGCCGCCGCGCACGCGCCGCTTCCCAGCGCCGCGACAGGCACTCAGTCCTTCGACAGCACGAACGACGTCTGAGCCTTCGGGAACCCGGCGATCTTCGCCTCGACCAGGTAGGTGCCCGCCGTGGCGGAACCCGCCGGGGGTGTCGCGCAGTTGGGGGCGCTGTGCTTGCGGTCCCACTTCACGGTGTAGGTGACCTGCTGCCCCGCGGGCACGCGGAACAGCACGCTGCCCGAGCCGCTCGCGCAGTCCGCGGAGCTCCAGAAGGCGCTGCTGCTCCCCGTCTGAGTGATCGTCAGCACCGCGTTCTTGGGGCCGAGGTCCACCTTGCACTCGCTGCCCGATGTGTTCTTGGCGATCAGCTCGAAGGTGGGGGTGTCCCCGGGCCCGTAGGCGTTGTGCAGGCTCTTGAGCGTCAACTGCACCGCGTTCGGTGTGCAGCCGGGCAGCGAGGAGCCGCCGCCCGCGGGGAGCTGGTAGGCCGAAGAGCCGCCGCCGCCCGTGCCGTTGGCCCCGCCGTCCGTACCACCGGATCCGGCGCCACCCGTGCCGCCGCCCGCGCCCTCGGAGGTCCCGGAGCCCGTCGACCCGGACGAACCGGAACTGCCGCCGCCGCCCGACTCGTCGCGCCCGCCCGGGCGTTGACTGATCGCGGGCCCCGTACCGGACGGGCCCGGCGTGATCGACGAGGTGGGATGCTTGCCGTTCGAGCCGTCCGCCTTGTTCTTCCCGCCGCCGCCGGAGGAGGTGACCGCCCACACGACGAGCAGCACCAACAGGGCGACCGCGGACAGCACTACGGCCCTCCGTCGCCAGTAGATGGAGGAGGGAAGCGGCCCAACCGGATTGCGCAGAGATCCCACGCGCAAACTGTACGAGAGATCTCCCCCACACCCGGCCCCACCCGCCGCCGGCGTCCCAACTTTTCCGGATCATCATCTCGGTGAGCCCGCGTTCACCGAACCGGCGCCTCCCCACGCGGGGTGCCGGCCGGCCGCCGACGGAGGCACGCGGAGCTGCCGCGCCCGGCATCCGCCACCCCGGCAGAACCCCGCGCACACCCGCCCGCGCGCACCCCAGGACGGAACCGCCGGAGGCCGAGAGAGGTCATCCCGGGCAAAACCACCCCGAGCCGATCCCCCACCCGACCACCCCCGGCATGGCAGGATCGACTACGTCATGACTGCACCCACCACTCCCGCCCCCGCCCCCGCGCCCACCCAGACCGACGGCACCCCCGGCTCCGCCCCCACCGGCCAGGCCCCCGGCACCGCCCTGCACGGCCCGGTCATCGCCTGGTTCGAGCAGCACGCCCGTGATCTCCCCTGGCGGCGCCCGGAGGCCGGCCCCTGGGGCGTGATGGTCAGTGAGTTCATGCTGCAGCAGACGCCGGTCAACCGCGTCCTGCCCGTCTACGAGCAGTGGCTCACCCGCTGGCCCCGCCCCGCCGACCTGGCCAAGGAGCCCCCGGGCGAAGCCGTCCGCGCCTGGGGCCGCCTCGGCTACCCCCGTCGCGCCCTCCGGCTGCACGGCGCCGCGGTCGCCATAACGGAACGGCACGGCGGCGACGTGCCCACCGACCACGCCCAACTGCTCGCCCTGCCCGGCATCGGCGAGTACACGGCCGCCGCCGTCGCGTCGTTCGCGTACGGCCAGCGCCATCCGGTGCTCGACACCAATGTGCGCCGGGTCCTGGCCCGCGCCGTCACCGGTGTGCAGTACCCGCCCAACGCCACCACCGCCGCCGAACGCAGGCTCGCCCGCGAGGTGCTGCCCCAGGACGAGCGCACGGCGTCCCGCTGGGCCGCCGCCTCCATGGAGCTGGGCGCGCTGATCTGCACGGCGAAGAACGAGAACTGCGACCGCTGCCCGATCGTCGCGCAGTGCGCCTGGCGGCTGGCCGGGAAGCCCGAGCACGACGGCCCGCCGCGCCGCGGCCAGACGTACGCGGGCACGGACCGCCAGGTGCGCGGCCGGCTGCTGGCCGTGCTGCGGGAGGCCGTGGGGCCGGTGCCGCAGTCGGTGCTCGACCGCGTGTGGGACGACCCGGTCCAGCGCGCCCGCGCCCTGGACGGCCTGGTCTCCGACGGCCTGGTGGAACCCCTCCCCGGCCGCCTCTACCGCCTGCCCCTCACCTGATCCGTCCCCCTCCCCGGCTCGGCGATGCACAGCCTTCTCATGGCCCCGTCACAGCGACAGCCCCGTCACATCACAGCCCCCTACCCCCGATCCGCCTGACAAATCACCCCATAACCGCCCCAACTCCCTTCTGCCTTTACCCCGTTCCTCCGCTTGTTACACAACCGACGGACAGCCGAGTGCTCTCCGCAGCCTGGAACGGACAACGCCGTGACAACTCGTCCGTAGCTTCATATGCGTGCCGCCGAAGAAGCGGCACCCGGGCTCGGGACGAGCCCGCTCAAGGCTTTGCGGAAAACCGGCCGGGCTGCGGGACGCAGCCGGACCACGGGCCGGAACGGGGAACGGAGGCGGTTGGAATGGCGCACGGCGAGGTGCTCGAGTTCGAGGAGTACGTACGCACCCGGCAGGACGCGCTGCTGCGCAGCGCACGCCGGCTGGTCCCCGACCCGACCGACGCGCAGGACCTGCTGCAGACAGCGCTGGTGCGCACCTACGGCCGCTGGGACGGCATCGCGGACAAGCGGCTCGCCGACGCCTACCTGCGCCGCGTGATGATCAACACGCGGACGGAGTGGTGGCGTTCGCGCAAACTGGAGGAGGTCCCCACCGAGCAGCTTCCGGACGCCTCGGTGGAGGACTCCACGGAGCAGCACGCCGACCGTGCCCTGCTGATGGACGTCCTGAAGGTGCTGGCTCCCAAGCAGCGCAGCGTCGTCGTGCTGCGACACTGGGAGCAGATGTCCACGGAGGAGACGGCCGCCGCCCTCGGCATGTCGGCCGGTACGGTCAAGAGCACGCTGCACCGGGCGCTGGCCCGGCTCCGGGAGGAGCTGGAGGCCCGCGATCTGGACGCACGCGCGCTGGAGCGTGAGGAGCGGGAGCGTTGCGCGGCCTAGACACGGGGGCCATCAGGCCCAGCGGGGCCCTGAAGGCGGTGACGGCGGCGACGGCCGCGGTCGCCGCCGTCGGGCTTTTCGTCTCCGCCTGCGCCACCGGCGGCACGGGCGCGCGGGACGAGGGCCCCGCGGGCAGCGACCCGGTGATCGGTGCCGCCACGCCGTCGCCCTCGCCCACCGCCAAGGAGCCCACGCGTGCCGAGGTGGTGAAGATCGTCAAGGACGACCCGCAGGTCGCCAGGGCGGTCAAGGAGGACCTGAAGCCCTGCGTGGCCGACGAGTACCCGGTCGACGTGTCCTACGGCGACATCACCGGCGGCGACGTCGACGACATCGTGGTCAACGTGATGACGTGCGGTGACGCCGTCGGGGTCGGCTCGTACGTGTACCGGATGACGAACCACAGGTATCACAATGTGTTCAAGGCCGAGGAACCGCCGGTCTACGCGGAGATCGACCGCGGCGACCTGGTGGTGACCCAGCAGATGTACGAGAAGGGCGACCCCGTGTCGTACCCGTCCAGCGAGGAAGTGATCACCTACAGCTGGCGGACCAGCCACTTCACCGAGGTCTCCCGTACACGCAACGAGTACAGCAACGCGGTGGGCAACAGCGGCACCGCCGCCCCCACCAAGAACTGACACCGACCCACACTGAGAGCAGCGGATGGCAGAGCAGACCCACGTCCTGTTCGTCGAGGACGACGACGTCATCCGCGAGGCCACCCAGCTCGCCCTCGAGCGGGACGGCTTCGCGGTGACCGCCATGCCCGACGGCCTGTCGGGCCTGGAGGCGTTCCGCGCCCGCCGTCCCGACATCGCCCTGCTGGACGTGATGGTGCCCGGTCTGGACGGGGTCAGCCTGTGCCGCCGTATCCGCGACGAGTCCACCGTGCCGGTGATCATGCTGTCCGCGCGCGCCGACTCGATCGACGTGGTGCTCGGCCTGGAGGCCGGTGCCGACGACTACGTGACCAAGCCCTTCGACGGCGCCGTGCTGGTCGCCCGCATCCGTGCGGTGCTGCGGCGCTTCGGGCACGCGAGCCGTGCCGGCCGGGCGGGCGAGGACACGTCGTCCGGGGACGACGGGGTGCTCACCTTCGGCGACCTGGAGGTCGACACCGAGGGCATGGAGGTGCGGCGGGCCGGGCAGCCGGTGGCCCTCACCCCGACCGAGATGCGGCTGCTGCTCGAGTTCTCCTCGGCGCCCGGCACCGTGCTGTCCCGCGACAAGCTGCTGGAGCGGGTGTGGGACTACGGCTGGGGCGGGGACACCCGTGTCGTCGACGTCCATGTGCAGCGACTGCGCACCAAGATCGGCCAGGACCGGATCGAGACGGTCCGCGGCTTCGGCTACAAGTTGAAGGCGTGAACGGGGACAGCGGCATGCGGGGGATTCTCGGCCGCCTCGTTCCCGAGGACGCGGCCATACGCACCGGTCTGAGATGGAAGCTCAGCGCGGCGATCGCCCTGGTCGGGGCACTGGTGGCGATCGCGTTGAGCCTGGTGGTGCACAACGCGGCGCAGGTGTCGATGCTGAACAGCTCGCGCGACCTCGCCGACGAGCGCATCCAGGTGGCCCAGCGGATGTACGAGTCGGGGCGCACCCAGACCTTCGGCACCAAGATCGACGATCCGGCCATCCCGCGGGCTCTGCTGGAGAAGGTCATGCAGGGCCGGCGCGCCACCTTCGTGTCCTGGGGCGGGAGCGCGCTGCCGGACATCTGGGCCGCCGTACCGCTCAAGGACGGCCGGGTACTGTCCCTGCACACCCGTACGGACCGCAGCGTCGGCGTGATGAAGGACCTCGACCAGGCCCTGATCATCGGTTCGATCGCGGTGGTCCTCGGCGGCTCCGCGCTCGGCGTGCTGATCGGCGGACAGCTCTCGGGCCGGCTGCGCAAGGCGGCCGCCGCGGCGAACCGCGTCGCCAAGGGCGAGACGGACGTCCGCGTACGGGATGCGATCGGCGGTGTCGTACGCGACGAGACGGACGATCTGGCGCGCGCGGTGGATGCGATGGCGGACGCGTTGCAGCAGCGCCTCGAGGCGGAGCGGCGGGTGACGGCGGACATCGCGCACGAACTGCGCACGCCGGTCACGGGCCTGCTCACGGCGGCGGAGCTGCTGCCGCCGGGCCGCCCCACCGAACTGGTGTTGGACCGGGCGAAGGCGATGCGCACGCTCGTGGAGGACGTCCTGGAGGTGGCCCGTCTGGACAGCGCGTCCGAGCGGGCCGAGCTGCAGGACATCATGCTCGGTGAGTTCGTGACCCGGCGGGTGGCCGCGAAGGACGCGGACGTCGAGGTCAGGGTGATCCACGAGTCGGAGGTCACCACGGACCCGCGCCGGCTGGAGCGGGTGCTGTTCAACCTGCTGACGAACGCGGCACGGCACGGCAAGCCGCCCATCGAGGTGTCCGTCGAGGGCCGGGTGATCCGCGTACGGGACCACGGGCCGGGCTTCCCCGAGGAGCTGCTGGCCGACGGCCCGAGCCGGTTCCGTACGGGCAGCTCGGACCGCTCGGGCCAGGGTCACGGCCTGGGGCTGACGATCGCGGCGGGGCAGGCCCGCGTGCTGGGCGCCCGGCTGACGTTCCGCAACATCCGGGCGCCCGGGGTGCCGGAGCACGTGCCGGCCGAGGGGGCGGTGGCGGTGCTGTGGCTGCCGGAGCACGCGCCGACGAACACGGGCAGCTTCCCGGTGCTGCCGCTCTCCGGCGGCTGACCGACGGGGCTCTCAGGAAGCCCACTCCTTGTCGAAGTCCAGGCCACCGTCGCGGCGCTGGGTGAAGGAGAACCAGTTGCCGGAGTCGTCGCGGAAGAGAGCCTCGGTGCCGTACGGACGCTCCTGCGGCTCCTGGAGGAACTCCACGCCGCGGTCCTTGAGCTTCTTGTAGTCGCCGTGGATGTCGTCGGTGGCCAGTACGCCCGCCCCGAGGGCGCCCTTGGCGATGAGCTTCTTCATCATGTCGGCGGACTCGGGGTCCATGGCCGGCGGCCCGGGCACCATGAGCGTCAGTTCGACATCGGGCTGGTCGGGGGCGCCGACGGTGAGCCAGCGCATCCCGCCCTCCCCCATGGTCATGTCCGTACGGACCTCGAGGCCGAGCTTCTGCGTGTAGAACTCCTTGGCCCGGTCCTGGTCGAGGACCCAGACGGTGGTGATGGCGAGCCCCTTGATCATGGCGTGCTCCTGGGAGACGGAGGGGGTGGGGTGTGCGCTGCCACGGTAAGCAGCGACGCGTTCACCCCGCTTCTCCGGAATTGCTGCGCATGCTGCGTCCGCCGTTCCCGCTGTCCCGGCCGTCCCCGCTTCGACCGCTCTGCTCGCTCCGCTCACTCGTCCGGAACCCGCCCGCCCAGAGCATCGCGTAACACCCGGGTATGAGGGCGGCGCCGCGGCCTACGTGCTTGGCGCGGTACTCACTGGGGGTGAGCCCGGTCCATGCCTTGAACCGCGCCGAGAACGTCCCCACGCTGCTGAACCCGACCAGATGGCAGATCTCGGTCACGGACAGGTTGGCGGTGCGCAGCAGATCCTCGGCCCGCTCGATCCGCCGGTGCGTCAGGTACTGCCGGGGCGTCTCGCCGTACGCCTCCTTGAAGGCGCGGAGGAAGTGGTACCGCGAGTATCCGGCCCGGTCGGCCACGGCCCCGAGGTCGAGCCCCGGGTCGGCCCAGTCCCGATCCATCAGGTCCTTGGCCAGCCGTAGCTGCCGCATCTTGTCCACACCCCGATGCTGCCACGCGCCACTGACAAGGAGAGGGGCCCAAGGGCCGGCCTCCGGGCGGGGAGGGGCGTGCGGAGCCGGGCGGCGGAGGCGAGGAGCGTCCGGGCGGGCCCGTCCGGACAGGCGAAGGCCCCCGGGTGCGTGCACCCGGGGGCCTCAAGGCCGGAGCCCGCCGTCAGACGGCCTCTGCAACCGCCGGCGGCACCTCCGCGGCGTCCCCGGCCGCGTCCCCGGCCTGCTTGTTCGGCCCCGCGCCCCGCAGCGGGACCTCCTTCACGAACACCGCCGCGACCAGCGCCACCACGCCCACGACCGCGCCGAGCAGGAACGCCGAGTGCGTGCCCGCGGACACCGCGTACTGGTACGCCTCCCGCGCCGCCGCCGGCAGCTTCTGCAGGCTCTTCGCGTCGAGCTGCGCCGACTGCTCGGTCATCTTCGACCCCAGCGCGCCGGCCCGCTCGGCCATCACGTGCTGGACCCGGTTGTTGAACAGCGCGCCCATGATCGCGACGCCGAAGGAGGAGCCGAGCGTACGGAAGAGGGTGGTGGAGGAGGACGCGACACCCATGTCCCGCATCTCGACGCTGTTCTGGGCCACCAGCATGGTGATCTGCATCAGGCAGCCCATTCCGGCGCCCAGCACGGCCATGTACACACCCGAGGTGAACCGGCTGGTCCCCGTGTCCATCTGCGACAGCAGGAACAGGCCCACGATCATCAGCGCGCTGCCGACCAGCGGGAACACCTTGTAACGCCCGCTGTTGGTGGTGACCCGCCCCGCGATCATCGACACCACGAGCATGGCGCCGAGCATCGGCAGCAGCAGCAGCCCGGAGTTGGTCGCCGACGCGCCCTGCACGGCCTGCTGGTACAGCGGCAGGAACAGCGTCGCACCGAACATCACGAACCCGGTGATGAAGCCGATCGTCGACATCAGCGAGAAGTTCCGGCTGCGGAAGATATGCAGCGGCACGACCGGTTCGGCGGCCTTGGTCTGCCAGAACACGAACCCGACGAGCGCGGCGACGCCGATCCCGATCAGCTCCATGATCCGCGCGGACGTCCACGCGTACTGGCTCCCGCCCCAGGTGGTGACCAGCACGATGGAGGTGATGCCGACGGTCAGGAGCGCGGCCCCGAGGTAGTCGACACGGGCCTGGGAGCGCTTCTTCGGCAGGTGCAGCACCGCGCTGATGGCGACCAGCGCCACGACACCGAGCGGCAGGTTGATGTAGAAGGCCCAGCGCCAGCCCCAGTTGTCGGTGATGGTGCCGCCGACCAGCGGGCCGCCGATCATCGCGAGCGCCATGACGCCGGCCATCATGCCCTGGTACTTGCCGCGCTCCCGCGGCGGGATCAGGTCGCCGATGATGGCCATGACGCCGACCATGAGACCGCCGGCGCCGAGGCCCTGGAGGGCACGGAAGCCGATGAGCTGGCCCATGTTCTGCGCCATGCCGCTGAGCGCCGACCCGGCCAGGAAGATCACGATCGAGGTCATGAACGAGCCCTTGCGCCCGTACATGTCGCCGAGCTTGCCCCACAGCGGAGTGGCGGCGGCGGTGGCGAGGGTGTACGCGGTCACGACCCACGACAGGTGTTCGAGGCCGCCCAGCTCGCCCACGATGGTCGGCATCGCCGTGCCCACGATCATGTTGTCGAGCATCGCCAGCATCATCGTGATCATGAGTGCGAGCAGGACGACCCGTATGCTCCGAGGTTGCTTCTCGCTCTGCTCGCCGCCAGCGGCCGGTGCCGCGCTCTCCGCCATGGTCCCCAACTCCCCTAGGTACTGCCGGCCGTCCGGCTACTTACTTGCCGCCCGGCTAGTTCACTACACTGGGGAAGGTAGCCCCGTAACTAGCCGGGCGTCAAGTAAGTTTCGTAGGCTCGGCCAGGAGGCCCGTGCACAGGGTCTCCGAAAGCGCGAGGAGTCGAGGATGGGCGGCACCACCATGGAAAGCACCAAGCGCCAGCGCCGCGGGGACACCCGCCAGCGCATCCAGGACGTGGCGCTCGACCTCTTCGCCGAGCAGGGCTACGAGAAGACCTCGCTGCGGGAGATCGCCGAGCGCCTGGACGTCACCAAGGCCGCGCTCTACTACCACTTCAAGACCAAGGAAGAGATCCTCGTCAGCATCTTCGAGGACCTCACCCGCCCGATGGACGAACTGATCGAATGGGGCAAGGCCCAGCCGCACACCCTCGAGACCAAGCAGGAGGTGCTGCGCCGCTACAGCGAGGCACTGGCCGGCGCTGCCCCGCTCTTCCGCTTCATGCAGGAGAACCAGGCGACGATCCGCGAGCTGAGCATCGGGAACCAGTTCAAGGACCGGATGCTGCAGATGCGCGACATCATCCGGGACCCGGACGCCTCCCTGACCGACCAGGTCCGGTGCGTCAGCGCGCTGTTCACGATGCATGCGGGGATGTTCGTCTTCCAGGACATCGAGGCCGACCAGGAGGACAAGCGCAAGGCGATCCTGGAGGTCGCGATCGACCTGGTCACGCAGGCCCACTCGGGCGACGAGACGTCGTAGGGCCACCCGGCCCGGCGCCTCCGACCCGCGCGCACCCGGCGGTTGCGGACCGTGGGAGTGTCCGGTGTCACCGGGGCCGACCCGGTACGCCGGCCGCGGCGGACCTCCCGGCCCGTCCGCCGCGTCGGTCCGCGGGAGGCGGCCGACCGCGAGCGGCGCGGTCCCCTGTGCGGTACACCACCACCCCCGGCACCGGTTAAGCTGACCCGCCGTCACGGACCGAGCACGGGGGAGCAGATGGATCCAGCGGCCCTGGGCGTCAAGGTGGCCTCCAGCGTGGTCACCCCGCTCGTGAAGCGCCTCTTCGTCACCGAGGGGCCCGGCGCCGGGCTCGTCGACAAGCCGGTGCGCGTCTCGCAGTTCGTCTCGTTCCGCGGCGAGAAACGCGCCCTCGCGGAGAAGGAACTGACCAGGCTGGCCACCGAGCTGGTCCGGCGGGCCGTCGCGGAGGACGGCGAACGCCCGCTGCCCGAGGACGAGACGCCCGCCGTCATCGTCGCCCTGGCCACCACCCTGCACGCCCTCGGCGACCTCAACATGACCGACGTCCAGGCCGTGCGGCTGGGCCACCAGACCCTCGCCCTGCATCTGCGGGCCGCGAGCGGCACCCCCGACCGCGACCTCTCCCTCGACGCCACCCTCTTCTACGAGCGCGTCCTGGAGATCGCCTGCCTGCACATCCTGCACTTCTTCACCCAGCGGTCCACCTTCGTGGCGCGCACCCTCGTCGAACAGACCCGTCGGCAGACGGAGATCATCGCGAAGATCGACGAGCTGATCGCCCGTACCCCGCCCGCCGGCGGCACCGACCCGGCCTTCGAACAGCGCTACCTCGCCTACGTCGCCACCAAGCACAGCCACCTGACCATCTACGGCATCGACCTCGTCAACTCCCCCGAGCGCTGGCCCCTCGACGCCGCCTACCTCAGCCTCCAGGCACTGAGCCCCGACGACGCGACCGACGCCCGTGTCGCCACCGCCTCCGCGGCCCTGCCCGCCGACCGGGCCCTCGCCGACCACGACCGGGTCCTGCTGCGCGGGGTCGCGGGCTCCGGCAAGACCACGCTGGTGCAGTGGCTCGCGGTGACCGCGGCCCGCGGCGAACGCGGCGACCGGATCCCGTTCGTCCTGCCGCTGCGCACCCTCCTGCGCCGCCCCGGCGGGCTGCCGGCGCCCGACGCCTTCCTGGACGCCGTCCGCGTCCCCTTCCACGCCACCCAGCCGCCCGGCTGGGCCGACCGGGTCCTCACCGCCGGCCGCGCGATCCTGCTCGTCGACGGCATGGACGAGATCCCCGAGCGCGAACGGGAACGCACCCGGCGCTGGCTGCGCGACCTGCTCGACGTCTACCCCGGCAACCAGTGGCTCGTGACCTCGCGCCCCTCCGCCGTCCGCGAGGACTGGCTCGCCCCCGACGGCTTCACCGAACTCGCCCTCGCCCCCATGAGCCGCGACGACGTCGCCGCGTTCGTCCGCCGCTGGCACACCGCGGCCCGTATCGGCGCCCCCGACACCGACCGCCTCGACGACTACGAGCACTCGCTCCTGGACGCCGTACGCACCAAACCGGACCTCGGCCGCCTCGCCACCAACCCGCTGATGTGCGGCCTGATCTGCGCCCTGCACCGGGACCGGCGGGGGTACCTGCCGCACGGCAGGCAGGAGTTGTACGAGGCGGCCCTGTCGATGCTGCTGGCGCGGCGCGACGAGGAGCGGGACATGTTCGTCCGGCACGACGGCATCCACCTGACCGAGGCGCCGCAGATCCAGCTACTGCAGCGCCTGGCGTACTGGCTGATCCGCAACAACCAGTCCGAGATGGACCGCGAGCGCGCGGAACGGATCATCGCCGACGTGCTGCCCTCGCTGCCGGCCGCCGCCTCCCAGGGCGACGCCGGGCAGATCCTGCGCCACCTCCTGGTCCGCAGCGGGCTGCTACGGGAGCCCGCCCTCGGCACGGTGGAGTTCGTCCACCGCACCTTCCAGGACTACCTGGGCGCGAAGGCGGCGGTCGAGGACGGGGACTTCGGGCTGCTGGTGCGGGGCGCGGTCGACGAGCAGTGGGCGGACGTGATCCGTATGGCGGTGACGCACGCGCGGCCGCGGGAGCGGGCCGAACTGCTGGGCGACCTGAGCGCCTCGGCCGACCGGGCCCCGGGAGCGGCCCGGACGCGGATCCGGCTCCTCGCGCTCGCCTCGCTGGAACACGCGACGGAACTCGACCCCCGTGTCCGCGCCCGGGTGGAGTCCGACGCCGCCGCGCTCATCCCGCCCCGTACGACGGCGGAGGCCCGCGCCCTCGCCGAAGCCGGACCCCTCGTCCTGGAACTGCTTCCGGGCCCTGAGGGGCTGACGGACGCGGAGGCGAGAGCCGTGGTGATCACCGCGTCACTGATCGGCACGGAGGCGGCCATCGCGGTGCTGGCCCGCTTCCGGTCGCATCCGTCGCTGCCGGTGCGGGCCCAGCTCACGTGGACCTGGCACCGGTTCGACACCGAGCGGTACGCGGAGGAGGTGATCGCGCATCTGCGGCCGGACGGCCTGTTCTTCACGGCTCGTTCCGTGGCGGAACTGTGCGCCCTGCGGGACCTGGGCGGGCCCGGTCTCCTCCAGGTCGTCGGGAACCTCCGCTCGGAGGACATCCGGCGCACACTGCGCCCGGGCCAGTTGCAGAGCCTCGTCGTGAGCGAGAACGGCGTGCTCTCCGGTCTGGAGTTCCTGCGGGACCAGGACACGCTCACCCGTCTGGACCTCGGCAGCCTGGGTCCGGGCGTGGACGGGCTGGCCGCGCTCACCGCGCTGCCGCTCGGCTTCCTCGCGCTCAGAGGACACCTGCCCGGTCTGGAGCGGACGGACGCCCTGAGCGAGTTGTCGGCCTCGTCCAGCCTGCGCGCCCTTGCCGTCGGCATGCCTCTGCACGCCGACTCGGTCGACGCCGCTCTTCCCCGCGACGTTCCACTGGAATACCTGCGCTTCAGCAGGAACGCCCTGCGGTCGACCGCCCTGCGCGGGCTACGGCACATGCGGACCTTGAAGAAGCTCAGCCTTGCCACACTGCCCGAACCCCTCGCCCCGGCCGACTTCGAGGAAGTGGCGGCGCTCCCCGCGCTGGAGGAACTGCGCCTCAACTGGAATTCGACCGGATGGGCGGCCGGCCCGGTCCTGCCCCATGTCACCCGGCTGCGACTGAACGGGTTCACCGGGAACGAGGACCTCTCGGGACTCCGCACGCTCTTTCCCGGTGTGCGCACCGTCGTCCTCCATCTCGCACCTGAGGTCTCCGACGTACCCGCCCACGTCCGCGATCTCCTGCCGTGCCCGCCCGTCGTCGAGAAGACCGCCAGCGTGCTCTGACCGCACAAAGCTCTGACCGCACGAAGCTCTGACCGCACGAAAAGGGGCTGCCCCGGGACCGAAGTCCCGGGGCAGCCCCTTCGGCGACACCCCGGAGGGTTACGCGTCCTTGCTCAGGTTCGGACCGCCACCGGCCGCCTGCTCGATCGGCGGAACGTCCGGCAGAGCCGACTTCTCCTCACCACGGAAGGTGAACTTCTGGGCGTCGCCCTCGCCCTCCGTGTCGACGACCACGATGTGGCCCGGACGCAGCTCCCCGAAGAGGATCTTCTCGGACAGCGTGTCCTCGATCTCGCGCTGGATCGTGCGGCGCAGCGGCCGGGCGCCCAGCACCGGGTCGTAGCCCTTCTTCGCCAGCAGCTCCTTCGCGGACTGGGCGAGCTCGATGCCCATGTCCCGGTCCTTGAGCCGCTCGTCGACCTTGCTGATCATCAGGTCGACGATCGCCAGGATGTCGTCCTGGGTGAGCTGCGGGAAGACCACCACGTCGTCGACGCGGTTGAGGAACTCGGGGCGGAAGTGCTGCTTGAGCTCGTCCGACACCTTGTTCTTCATGCGCTCGTAGTTGGTCTTCGTGTCGCCCGCGGCGGCGAAGCCGAGGTTGAAGCCCTTGGAGATGTCCCGGGTGCCGAGGTTGGTCGTCATGATGATGACCGTGTTCTTGAAGTCCACGACCCGGCCCTGGGAGTCGGTCAGGCGACCGTCCTCCAGGATCTGCAGCAGCGAGTTGAAGATGTCCGGGTGGGCCTTCTCGACCTCGTCGAAGAGGACGACCGAGAACGGCTTGCGGCGCACCTTCTCCGTGAGCTGGCCGCCCTCCTCGTAGCCGACGTAGCCGGGGGGCGAACCGAACAGACGGGAGACCGTGTGCTTCTCGCTGAACTCCGACATGTCGAGGGAGATCAGCGCGTCCTCGTCGCCGAACAGGAACTCCGCCAGCGCCTTGGACAGCTCGGTCTTACCGACACCGGACGGGCCGGCGAAGATGAACGAGCCACCCGGACGCTTCGGGTCCTTCAGACCCGCACGCGTACGGCGGATCGCCTTCGACAGCGCCTTGACGGCGTCCACCTGGCCGATGACCCGCTTGTGGAGCTCGTCCTCCATGCGGAGCAGGCGGCTGGACTCCTCCTCGGTGAGCTTGAAGACCGGGATGCCCGTGGCCGTGGCCAGCACCTCGGCGATCAGCTCGCCGTCGACCTCGGCGACGACGTCCATGTCGCCGGCCTTCCACTCCTTCTCCCGCTTGGCCTTCGCGGCGAGCAGCTGCTTCTCCTTGTCGCGGAGAGAAGCCGCCTTCTCGAAGTCTTGGGAGTCGATCGCGGACTCCTTGTCCCGGCGGACGGCCGCGATCTTCTCGTCGAACTCGCGGAGGTCCGGCGGCGCGGTCATCCGGCGGATGCGCATCCTCGATCCGGCCTCGTCGATCAGGTCGATCGCCTTGTCCGGCAGGAAGCGGTCCGAGATGTAGCGGTCGGCCAGGGTGGCGGCCTGGACCAGGGCCTCGTCCGTGATGGAGACGCGGTGGTGCGCCTCGTAACGGTCGCGCAGACCCTTGAGGATCTCGATGGTGTGCGGCAGCGACGGCTCCGCGACCTGGATGGGCTGGAAGCGGCGCTCCAGGGCCGCGTCCTTCTCCAGGTGCTTGCGGTACTCGTCGAGCGTGGTGGCGCCGATGGTCTGCAGCTCACCGCGGGCCAGCATCGGCTTCAGGATGGAGGCCGCGTCGATGGCGCCCTCGGCGGCACCCGCACCGACCAGCGTGTGCAGCTCGTCGATGAACAGGATGATGTCGCCGCGGGTCCGGATCTCCTTGAGCACCTTCTTCAGGCGCTCCTCGAAGTCACCGCGGTAGCGGGAGCCGGCGACCAGCGCGCCGAGGTCCAGGGTGTAGAGGTGCTTGTCCTTGAGGGTCTCGGGCACCTCGCCCTTGACGATGGCCTGCGCCAGGCCCTCGACGACCGCCGTCTTGCCGACGCCGGGCTCGCCGATGAGCACCGGGTTGTTCTTGGTACGGCGGGACAGCACCTGCATGACCCGCTCGATCTCCTTCTCGCGCCCGATGACCGGGTCGAGCTTGGACTCACGAGCGGCCTGGGTGAGGTTCCGGCCGAACTGGTCCAGGACGAGAGAGGTCGAGGGCGTGCCCTCGGCCGGGCCGCCCGCGGCGGCGGTCTCCTTGCCCTGGTAGCCCGACAGCAGCTGGATGACCTGCTGGCGGACACGGTTGAGGTCTGCTCCGAGCTTGACCAGGACCTGGGCGGCGACGCCCTCGCCCTCGCGGATCAGGCCGAGCAGGATGTGCTCCGTGCCGATGTAGTTGTGGCCCAGCTGAAGGGCCTCGCGGAGCGACAGCTCCAGGACCTTCTTGGCACGGGGGGTGAAGGGGATGTGCCCGGACGGGGCCTGCTGGCCCTGGCCGATGATCTCCTCCACCTGCTGGCGGACCGCCTCGAGCGAAATCCCGAGGCTCTCCAGGGCCTTAGCGGCGACACCCTCACCCTCGTGGATCAGGCCCAGGAGGATGTGCTCGGTGCCGATGTAGTTGTGGTTGAGCATCCGGGCTTCTTCCTGAGCCAGGACGACAACCCGCCGCGCGCGGTCGGTGAACCTCTCGAACATCGTTAATCGCTCCTCAGAGCGGTCAGGCAGTGGGGGGAACTTCCCCTCCCTGTCCTTCCGCAGCTTAGTCCCGCAAGCGGGGACCGCTCATTCCAACTGCCGACACCGTCCTTGGCCTCCTGACCCCGAACGCCGACATCTGCTCCAACCCGATGGTGCGAGACGATGTTCCCGCAGGCCAGGCAGATACCCCACTCGCCAGTACGCCCGTGGCGAACGTGAGACGGCCTCTCCTGCACAACGCCCCCTCCCACTAGGGATGTCTTACCCGCCCGCACCGACACTCCATGCGGCGCGCACCGTTTCCCTCCGCTACGGGCGAACATCCTTGCGCCGCCGAACACCCCTGTACGCCCCTTTTTTCGGCACTCACCGCAGCAGATCGGCCACCCAGCGTAACTTCGGGGCGATCCGGGGGGTTGCTCCGTACATGGTCCACATGGTCCACCCGGTCCCTCTTCCGCGACGGCCGGTGCGCCCCGGCACGAGCGTCGCGGTGCGTCGGTGGTACGAGGACGAGCTGGGCTGGACGACGGCGCCGGGAGAGCCGGTGCGGTTGGTCACCGGGGTGCGCTTCGACGTGCTGGAGGTGCCCGCGGAGGCCGGTTTCGCCGCGCTCCGGCATCTGGGGCCCGCCTCCCCGGTCGCGCTGTGCGCCGGGCGGATGCGGCTGCTGGTGGCGGCGGGCAGTGCAGAGGAGCTGCCGGGGCTGCTCGACTGGCTCGAGTGGGGCGCGCTGGCCCTGGACCTCACGGCCGTCGGGGCGGGCGGGCACACGGAGGCACCGCTGCCGCCGGGACGGTCGCCGGGGCCGGTGCCCCCGGTTCCGGCCGGCACCCCGGGATCCCGGCCGCTTCCCCTGAACCGGGCCGTTTCACAGGGGGCCGCCGTCTGGCTGCGGCCCCCCGAGCCGGGGTGCGAGGTCGAACACGTGCTGCCGACGCTGTCGGCCATGGGGGGCGTCGGGAGCGCCCCCGATCTGGTAAGGCTGGTCGACACGGTGGCGACGCAGTGCCACCGGGTCCGGCTGCGGCGCGCGTGCGCTCAGCCCATCGCCTTCTCGTAGGCCTCGCGGATGTTCGCCGGGACACGGCCGCGGTCGTTGACCTCGTAGCCGTTCTCCCTCGCCCAGGCGCGGATCTGCGCGGTGTCCTGGCTGCCACCGGAAGCGGCCGCACGGGCCTTTCCACGCCCGCCCGAAGCACGGCCTCCGGTACGACGACCGCCCTTCACATAGGGCTCGAGAAGGCCGCGCAGCTTGTCCGCGTTGGCGGTCGTGAGATCGATCTCGTACGTCTTGCCGTCCAGTGCGAACGTAACGGTCTCGTCCGCCTCGCCACCGTCGAGGTCGTCGACAAGAAGGACCTGAACCTTCTGTGCCACCGGATTTCCTTTCATCGATAACTTCAGGGCCGAGGGTCTGCGGCCGGTGCCGCCCGTTTCGCGTCCCCTGTTATATGCAGTACTGCAGTACGTCGGAAAGCAAACCGCTTTTGCCGGAAAAACACAAACCCCCCGGGAGAGACCGACGGGCGGCCGGGAGACCGGAAACATGCGCGTTTCGGACATAGGGAACCTGGGCAAGGTCGTCCGACTGAAGCACGGCTGAATACTCCCTGGCGATCGCGCCGTCGATCACAGATGCAGAAGCATCCGGCTGTTGCCCAAGGTGTTCGGTTTCACTCGTTCGAGACCGAGGAACTCCGCCACGCCCTCGTCATAGGAACGCAACAGCTCGGCGTACACATCGCGGTCCACGGGCGTCTCGCCGATCTCCACGAAGCCGTGCTTCCCGAAGAAGTCGACTTCGAAGGTGAGACAGAAAACGCGGCGAACGCCGAGCCAGCGGGCGGTCTGCAGCAACTTCTCCAGCAACTGGTGGCCCACGCCCAGGCCCCTGGCCTCGGGCATCACCGCGAGAGTGCGGACTTCCGCGAGGTCCTCCCACATCACGTGCAGGGCGCCGCAGCCCACGACCTCGCCGTTGTCGTCGCGTTCCGCGACCCAGAACTCCTGGATGTCCTCGTAAAGAGTGACGGTCGCTTTGTCGAGCAGGATGCCGCGGCGGACGTAGGAGTCGAGGAGGCGGCGCACCGCCGGGACATCGCTCGTCCTGGCCCGTCGGACGGTGATGGCTTTTCCGGTGGCTTCGGGGCTCTTCGCTGGCATGACCGGACGCTATCGCCCGGCGCCGCCCTCGGCCGAGGCGGGGTTGTTCTCCTCGGGCGTCCCGGGCGGGTTCTCGGGACCCGTTTCGGCACTCGGGGGCTCCTGGGCGCTCTCCGGGCCCTGCACGATGCGCACCGCGTCACGGAGTGCCTGTCTCTGTTCCTCGCTCATCATGCCGAAGAAGGCGACGAGCGCGGCGGCCGGGTTGTCGCTCTGCGACCAGGCGTCGTTCATCAGCGCGGCCGCGTAGGCGGCACGGGTGGAGACCGCCTCATATCGATAGGCCCGGCCTTCCGCTTCCCGGCGGACCCAGCCCTTCTGATGGAGATTGTCCAAAACGGTCATCACCGTGGTGTAGGCGATGGACCGTTCCTGCTGAAGGTCTTCCAGGACTTCTCGAACGGTCACCGGGCGGTTCCACTTCCACACCCGCGTCATGACCGCGTCTTCGAGTTCTCCCAATGGCCGGGGCACGTTCAGCACAATAGTGGGAGAAGTCGCCAATGGCTTGCCGGACGTGCACTTAACGGGCAAACCGCAGCAAAAAGGGCGCACGGTTCCCGAAGGCGTTGCTGCGCAAGCCATGGGTCGTACGCCCTGGTGGCACCAGGTGACGTCCACGAGGCGGGCGGGCCCACAAGGCCCGGCCCGGTCAGACGTCGGCGTCCCCGGACTTCCGGGGGGCGCTTTCCGCGTGCGCGAGGGCCGCGTCGACGGCGGCGTCCTCCTTGGCCTTGTTGGCGCCGCCCTGGGTCTTCACGATCACCCGGATGAGCCCGATGAAGAACACGGCCATGACGACCGGGGGCACGAGCGCGGAGACGTAGTCCATGGCTCAAGAGTAGCCAGGGGTGTCCGATGCATCCCGCTCGGGTGGGCCTCACCGGTTTGCGCCGGGTCCGGCAGGCGGCTCTGTGGCGGGTCCGGCCGGCCGCTTCGTCCCGTGTCCGGTCGGTCGCTTCGTCCCGGGACAGCCCATCTAGCCGGCCGCGAGCCGCCCGTGGGAGTGGTTCGGAGGGGTCGGCTTCCGCTTGGGCGGGAAGACCTCGCCGGGGGTCGGGATCGGGCGGCGCGCCGGGCGCGGGCTCTGCGGTTCGCGGCGGGGGGCGGGTTTCTCGGGCTTGTGCTCCGGCTTCCGCTCGGGTTTGCGGGCCGGTTCCTCGGGCCGCTCCTCCTCGGTGGCGCGGCCGCCGGGGAGCGCCGTCAGACGCGTACGGCAGACGGGGACCACGGCCCGGCGAGGGGTGAGGTGCACGCGCACGTCCGGCTCGGCGAGGGACCGGCAGCGGTCGAGCAGGGCGGTGGCCAGGGGGGTGCCGCGCAGGGCGCGCAGCGCCGCGAGGTCGTCCGGGACCGGGCGGTAGCCGGCACGCAGGGCGTCCTGGAGGAGGCTGAGGTAGCCGCCGGCGGCGCCGGGCAGGGCCGAGCGGTAGCGGGCGAGGTCGGCCAGCAGGAAGGCCCTCAGGCGGTCACTCTCGCGCACCGCCTCGTCGACGGACTCGGCGAGGCGGAGGCAGTCCTGGACGTCCTCGGCGGAAGCGGTGCGGGGGTTCAGGGCGAGGGCGAGGGCGCGGCGGAGCACGCGCAGCTCCTCCGCGCCGAAGGCCAGGGCGCCTCGGGATCCGTGTGGCGTGGGCATGCGGGGACGCTACCGCTAATCGGACAAAACAGGTCTCTCCGGGTGCCGTGTCGCTCTGGAGTTCCCCCAGGTGGGGGCGGGGTGCGCCGGTTCGCCGTCGAACTGTTCGCCTTGCGGCGAGTGCGCTTCGTCGAGGTGTGCCGCGCCCACGCGGCGCAACCACGGCCGGCACAGCCCCGCGCCCCTTTCAGGGACCTTCAGCCGGCCGTACGGGACACGTTCCGTTCGTACACCAACCGCAGGCCGATCAGGGTCAGCCACGGTTCGTGTTCGTCGATCACCGTGGACTCGCCGAGGACCATGGGGGCCAGGCCGCCCGTCGCGATGACCGTGACGTCGTCCGGGTCGTCCGCCAGTTCTCTCGCCATACGGGTGACCACGCCGTCCACCTGGCCCGCGAAGCCGTAGACGATGCCCGCCTGCATCGCCTCGACCGTGTTCTTGCCGATCACCGCGCGGGGACGGGCCAGTTCGATCTTGCGGAGCTGGGCGCCGCGGACGCCCAGGGCCTCGACGGAGATCTCGATGCCGGGTGCGATCACACCGCCGGTGTACTCGCCGCGCGCCGAGACCGCGTCGAACGTCGTCGCCGTGCCGAAGTCCACCACGATCGCCGGGCCGCCGTAGAGCTCGACCGCCGCGACCGCGTTGATGATGCGGTCGGCGCCGACCTCCTTGGGCTGGTCCATCAGGATCGGCACGCCCGTCTTGACGCCGGGCTCGACCAGGACGGCGGGGACGTCGCCGTAGTAGCGGCGGGTGACCTCGCGCAGTTCGTGCAGGACGGAGGGGACCGTCGAGCAGATGGCGATGCCGTCGATGCCGTCGCCCAGGTCGTCGCCGAGCAGCGGGTGCATGCCCATCAGGCCCTGGAGGAGGACCGCCAGCTCGTCGGCGGTGCGGCGGGCGTCGGTGGAGATGCGCCAGTGTTCGACGATCTCCTCGCCGTCGAACAGGCCGAGGACGGTATGTGTGTTGCCTACGTCGATGGTCAGCAGCATGGGGGCTCTACCTACTCCGCCGCTCGCAGGTCCAGGCCGATGTCCAGGATCGGGGAGGAGTGCGTGAGCGCCCCTACCGCGAGGAAGTCGACGCCGGTGTCGGCGTACGCCTTGGCGTTCTGAAGGGTCAGACGGCCCGAGGCCTCCAGCAGGGCGCGGCCGCCGGTGATCGCCACCGCCTCCTCGCACTCGCCGGGCGTGAAGTTGTCCAGGAGGATCAGGTCCGCGCCCGCGTCGACGACCTCGCGGAGCTGGTGCAGGGTGTCCACCTCGACCTCGATGGGCACGTCCGGGAACATCTCCCGGACCGCCTGGAAGGCCTGGGCCACGCCTCCGGCGGCCACGACGTGGTTGTCCTTCACCAGGGCCGCGTCCGACAGGGACATGCGGTGGTTGACGCCGCCGCCGCAGCGGACCGCGAACTTCTCCAGGGAGCGCAGGCCCGGCGTCGTCTTGCGGGTGTCCCGTACGCGCGTCTTGGTGCCCTCCAGGGCGTCCGCCCACGCGCGCGTGGCCGTCGCGATGCCGGACAGGCGGCACAGGATGTTCAGCGCGCTGCGCTCGGCGGTGAGCAGGTCGCGGGTGCGGGTGGTGACGGTCAGCAGCTTCTGGCCGGCCTCCACCCGGTCGCCGTCGTCCACGTGGCGATCGACCTCGAACTCGTCGGTGCACACCACAGAGATCACGGCCTCGGCGACCCTGAGGCCCGCCACGACGCCCGCCTCGCGTGCGGTGAAGTCGCCGGTGGCGACCGCGTCCTCGGGGATCGTCGCGACCGTCGTCACGTCCACGCCCTGGTCCAGGTCCTCCTGGATGGCGACGTTGGCGATGTCCTCGACCTCGACCGGGTCGAGCCCGGCGTCGGCCAGGAGCTGGGCGAGCGCGGGGTCGAGCCCGCACTCCAGGTATTCCTCGTCGCCGTCGGCGCCGCAGGCGCAGCCGTCGCCGCAGCCGCCGTTCGAGGCGAGGGGGAGGTCGTCGGTGCTCACTTGTGTCACTGCTCCTGGGGCCGGTGCGCTTGTGTGGTCGGGGGGAAGTCTGGGGTGTCGGTGGTGTGGACGGCCAATTCAGCAGGTGCGGCGCGCAGCCCCTCGCCGGAGGGGTCGTGGTGGGAGACGGGCGGGCGGCCGGGATTGAGCCGTACGACGATGTGGCGGCGCCAGTTCGCGTCGTCCCGGTCGGCCCGGTCCTCGCGCCAGTGGCAGCCGCGGGTCTCCTCCCGCAGGAGGGCGGCGGCGACCAGGACGCGGGCCACGCACAGGAGGTTGGTCGCCTCCCAGGTGTCGACGCCGGGCTCGGCGGTCTTGCCGTTCTCATGGAGGGCGTCGCGGGCCTCGGTGTACAGCCGCTGGAGCTGGTCGGCCGCCTTGGCCAGGGATTCGGCGGAGCGCAGGACGCCCGCGCCCTCCGTCATGATCCGCTGGATCATGAAGCGGGCCTCGGGGCCGAGCAGCGGGTGCGCGGGCTTCTCCGAGTACGGGACGGGCTGCGGCACGCGCGCGTGGAGGCCGTTCTCCGCCTGGTCCCGCGCGATGTCGGCCGCGATGCGCTCGGCGTAGACCAGGCCCTCCAGGAGGGAGTTGGAGGCGAGCCGGTTGGCGCCGTGGACGCCCGTGCAGGCGACCTCTCCGCACGCGTACAGGCCCGGCACGGTGGTGCGGCCGTGGGAGTCGGTGCGCACGCCCCCGGAGGCGTAGTGGGCGGCCGGGGCGACCGGGATGGGCTCGGTGACCGGGTCGATGCCGTTGGCGCGGCAGGCGGCCAGGATCGTCGGGAAGCGGTGCTCCCACATCTCGGCGCCGAAGTGCCGGGCGTCGAGGAACATGTGCTCGGCGTCCTGCTCCTGCATGCGGCGCGTGATGCCCTTGGCGACGATGTCCCGGGGCGCGAGCTCGGCCAGTTCGTGCTGCCCCACCATGAAGCGCACCCCGTCCGCGTCCACCAGGTGGGCGCCCTCCCCGCGCACCGCCTCCGAGACGAGGGGCTGCTGGCCCTCCGCGTCCGGGCCGAGGAACAGCACGGTCGGGTGGAACTGCACGAACTCCAGGTCGCTGACCTCGGCGCCGGCGCGCAGCGCGAGCGCCACGCCGTCGCCGGTGGACACCGACGGGTTGGTGGTCGCGGAGAAGACCTGGCCCATGCCGCCGGTGGCGAGGACCACGGCGGGAGCGTGCACGGCGCCCACGCCGTCGTGCTGGCCCTCGCCCATGACGTGCAGGCTCACGCCCGCGGTGCGGCCGCCGGCGTCCGTGAGCAGGTCCAGGACCAGCGCGTTCTCAATCGTACGGAGCCCACGCGCGCGTACCGCCTCGACCAGTGCCCGGGAGATCTCGGCGCCGGTCGCGTCGCCGCCCGCGTGGGCGATGCGGCGGCGGTGGTGGCCGCCCTCGCGGGTGAGCTCGATGCCGCCCTCGTCGTCGGTGTCGAAGTGCGCGCCGGTGGAGATCAGCCGCCGTACGGCGTCGGGGCCCTCGGTGACGAGGATGCGGACGGCCTCCTCGTCGCACAGGCCCGCGCCCGCGACCAGCGTGTCGTCCAGGTGCTGTTCGGGGCTGTCGCCCTCGCCCAGGGCCGCCGCGATGCCGCCCTGCGCCCAGCGGGTGGAGCCGTCGTCGAGGCGCGCCTTGGTGACGACCACCGTGTTCAGGCCGGCGGCGTCGCAGCGCAGCGCCGCGGTGAGGCCGGCCACGCCGGAGCCGACCACCACGACGTCCGCGGAGATGGACCAGCCCGGGGCGGGTGCGTGCAGTCGTATGCCTGTGCCGGTCACGAGGCGGCTCCGTGAGTGTCGACGGGTTCGGGTACTCCGAACGAGAGCGGGATGTTGTCGATCAGCCGGGTCGTCCCGACCCGGGCGGCGACGGCGAGGACCGCCTCGCCGGTGAAGCCGTCGGGGACCTCGGTGAAGTCCGACGGGTCGACCAGGGCCAGGTAGTCCAGGACCAGCGGCGGGTCCAGTTGGGCGGCCTCGTCCAGGACGAGCCTGGCGGCGGCGCGGACGGCGGCGGGACCGCCGGGGGCGGCCTTGGCGACCGCGTGCGCGTCGGCGGCGGCGCGCGACTCCCCTATCGCGCTCAGGGCCTCCGCACGCGCGTGCGTGGCGGGCACCTCCAGGGCACGCGCGCGCAGCGCCTCCTGGGCGGCGTGCCGGTCACGGCCCGCGAACAGGGCGCGGGAGAGGGCGAGCGCGGTGTGCCGCTCCTGGGGGGAGAGGTAGCGGTTGCGGCTGGAGAGGGCGAGCCCGTCCTCCTCGCGCACGGTGGGCACGCCGACGATCTCCACGCCGAAGTTCAGGTCGCGCACCATCCGGCGGATCAGGGCGAGCTGCTGGGCGTCCTTCTGCCCGTACAGCGCCACGTCGGGGCGGGTGAGGTGGAGCAGCTTGGCGACGACGGTGAGCATGCCGTCGAAGTGGCCCGGGCGGAAGGCCCCTTCCAGGCGCTCCCCCATGGGCCCCGCGGAGATCCGCACCTGGGGCTCGCCGCCCGGGTAGACCTCGTCCACGGACGGGGCGAACACCACGTCCGCGCCGGACTGCTCCGCGACCTTCAGGTCGGCGTCCAGGGTGCGGGGATAGCGGTCGAGGTCCTCGCCCGCGCCGAACTGGAGCGGGTTCACGAAGACCGTCACGATCACGAAGCCCTCGGCGCCGACGTGCTCGCGGGCCGCGCGGATCAGGGTCGCGTGGCCTTCGTGCAGGGCGCCCATGGTCATGACGACGGCGGTGCGTCCGGGGGCGGCGAAGCGGTCGCGCACGTGCTCCAGATCGTCCACGGTGGGGGCGAGTTCGAACATGCGACGGCTCATCGGTCTTCCCCGTTCTCGGGCAGGTGCGTGCCGTTGGCGAGAACTCCCAGCAGGTCCTCGGCCAGCTCCGGCTTGAGCAGTCCGTGGGCCAGGGCCCGGTCGGCGGTGGCGCGGGCCATCGCCAGGTAGCCGGCGACGGCCTGCGGGGCGTGCTTGCGCAGCTCGGAGACGTGCGCGGCGACCGTGCCCGCGTCCCCGCGCGCGACGGGGCCGGTGAGCGCCGCGTCGCCGGAGCGCAGCGCGTTGTCCAGGGCGGCGCCGAGCAGCGGGCCGAGCATGCGGTCGGGGGCCTCGACGCCTGCCGCGCGCAGCAGCTCCATGGACTGGGCGACCAGGGTGACCAGGTGGTTGGCGCCGAGGGCGAGGGCCGCATGGTAGAGCGGGCGCATCTCCTCGGCGATCCACTCAGGCTCGCCGCCCATCTCGATCACCAGGGCCTCCGCGGCCAGCCGCAGCTCCTCGGGCGCGGTGACCCCGAAGGAGCATCCGGCCAGGCGCTGGACGTCCACGGGCGTGCCGGTGAAGGTCATCGCGGGGTGCAGGGCGAGCGGGAGCGCCCCGGCGCGCAGGGCGGGGTCGAGCACGCGGGTGCCGTACCGCCCGGAGGTGTGCACGAGCAGGTGGCCCGGGCGTACCGCGCCGGTTTCGGCGAGGCCCTCCACGAGGCCGGGCAGGGTGTCGTCGGGGACGGTCAGCAGGACCAGCTCGGCGCGTGCCATCACCTCGGAGGGCGACACCAGGGGCACGTCGGGGAGCAACTGCGCCGCGCGCCGTCTGGAGGCGTCGGAGACCCCGGAGACGGCGACCGGGCGGTGCCCGGCGAGCTGGAGCGACGCGGCGAGCGCCGGCCCGACCCGGCCGGCTCCGACCACGCCCACGGTGAGCCGCGCGGGGCGGTCCCTGGGGTCTGGCTGCTGGACTGTACTCACTCGACGGTGGCCTTCCCGTTCCAGTCCGCTCTGGGTACCGGACGATTTCTCGTCATGTTAACGCGATTGGGGGGCGGGGCGGCCGGTTGTCCACAGGCTGTGGAGTTTCCGCAGGTCGCGGCCGGTACGGAATTCGGGGTGCCGCGGGGGTGGCCACGCGGGATGATCCGGGGATGAGGACGAGGACGGAGGGGGACATGGCACGGACGGCCGAAGAGGCTGCGGGAGAGCCGGCTCGGGAGGGCGGGGAGGGCCCGGCGGAGTCGCCCGGGGAACTGCGGCGCCGGAGGCGGGAGCGCCGGATCGCCGCCTACCGGCGTGCGGAGCGCGTGCTGGAGCGCCCGGGGTTCCTGGGGACGCTCCGGGAGCGGCTGGCGCTGCTGGACGGCGCGGAGGACCTGTACGACCTGGACGAGACCGGGGACATGTACGGCACGGGCATCGTGGAGGCGCTGGAGGAGAAGGTCGCCGGGCTGCTGGGCAAGGAGGCCGCCGCGTTCTTCCCGACGGGGACCATGGCCCAGCAGGTGGCGCTGCGCTGCTGGGCGGGCCGCACGGGCGACCCCACGGTGGCCCTGCACGCGCTCGCCCACCCCGAGGTGCACGAGCGGAAGGCGTTCAGCGAGGTCAGCGGGTTGCGCCCGGTGCGCCTGACGAGCGAGCCCCGGCTGCCGACCGCCGAGGAGGTACGTGACTTCGAGGAGCCCTTCGGGGCGCTGATGCTGGAGCTCCCCCTCAGGGACGCCGGTTTCGTCCTGCCCTCCTTCCAGGAGCTGACCGAGGTCGTCGAGGCGGCGCGCGAGCGCGACGCGGTGGTGCACTTCGACGGTGCGCGCCTGTGGGAGACCACGGTCCACTTCGACCGCCCGCTGGAGGAGATCGCGGACCTCGCCGACAGCGTCTACGTGTCGTTCTACAAGTGCCTCGACGGATACGGCGGCGCGGCGCTCGCCGGTCCCAAGTCGCTGATCGAGGAGGCCAGGACGTGGCGGCACCGCTACGGCGGCACGCTCTTCCAGCAGTTCCCGACGGTGCTGTCGGCCCTGGCGGGCCTGGAGCGGGAGCTGCCCCGGCTGCCGGAGTACGTGCGCCACGCGCGCGTGGTGGCCGCCGCGCTGCGCGAGGGGTTCGCGGCGGCGGGGCTGCCCTGGGCGCGGGTCCACCCCGACCCGCCGCACACCCACGACTTCCAGGTGTGGCTGCCGTACGACGCGGACGTCCTCGCCGAGGCCGCCGTCCGGCAGGCCGAGGAGACGGGGACACTCCTGTTCGCCCACCCCTGGGACCGCGGCGGTCCGGACCTGGCCTTCACCGAGGTCTACGTACGCGCCGCCGCCCTGGAGTGGACGGCGGACGACGTGAAGACGGCGGTGACGGAGTTCGTCGAGCGGCTGCCGGGGGTCAACGGGGCCTAGGTGCGCCGTCCGCGGTGTGCAGCCATCGGGACAAGGCCGCCCGCAGCCGTCCGCGGCCCGGGCGGTCCGCGCGGGGCACGCGGAGCACGCGGGGCACGCGGGGCACGCGGGGCACGCGGAACTCCCAGTGGTCGCCCAGCTCGCGCACGACCTGCCAGTCGTGGGCGCCGGGCGCGGGCGGGGCGGGCTCGCCGAGGCGCCGGGCGCGGTAGGTGTCGAGGAGGAACTGCTGGGTGATGCTCATGACGGATCGCCTCTTCGGGACGTGGAGACAGGGGTCCGTAGGCTCCGCGGCTGCCCCGGTGGTCCCAGGCTGCGCCGGTGCGGCGGGCCGTGTCGCCTCGATTGACGGCCGCCGTCAAACGAGGGCCGCGCTGTCGGTGGCGGGGTGCACCATGAGGTCATGAGCGTGGACATCGACATCAGCGGGCTGCGACCGGAGAGGGTCGCCGTCGTCCCCTCTGCGCTGGCCGAACTCGGCATGGCCCTGCACGCACTGTCCGAGCCCGGCCACCACCCCGGGCTGCAGGGCTGGGTGACCAGCGTGACCGCCGGTCTCGACGCGCACCTCGCCGACCGGATGTGCGAGGCCGACTTCCTGTGGCGTACGTCCAGCTCGGACCTTTTCCACCCGTACGCCGGGATCCCCGGCGGTACGACGCTCCCGGCCGCCACCCTGGCGGAGGAGCTCGACCTGCTGGACAAGCTCACGGACGAACAGTTCGTCGACGCTGCGCTGGAGTTCTCCTGCGCGCTCCCCTACGACACGCCCAGACCCCACGTGCTCGTCGACGCCGGGCTGCGGCGCCGCGCCCTCGAGCTGGCCGCCGCCCGAGGCCCCCGGCAGACGCTGTTCACCCAGCGGCTGTTCGAGGACCCGCCGAGGGTGCGGGCCTGGCTGCGGCAGTTCCTGGAGGACTGCGACGAGGCCTTCTTCGCCGAGACCTGGTCCCGGCTGCGCCACCAGCTCGCGGCGGACGCCCGCCACAAGACGGACCTCCTGCGGCACAAGGGCCTGGCGGAGGCGCTGGCCGCGGTGTCGCCCGCGGTCGTGCTCGACGAGGAAGCCGCCAGGATCACCGTGGACAAGCTGGGCCGGGGACGCACCACGACCGCGGGGAAGGGCCTGCTGCTGGTGCCGACCAGCCTCGGCCGGCCCCACCTGATGGTGCTGCACCGGTACGGCTGGCAGCCCGTGCTGCACTACCCCGTCACCTCGCCGGGCCCGACCTCCCCGCCCTCCGTCGAAGAACTGTCGCTTCGGCTGGCCGCGCTGTCCCACCCGGCGCGGATGCAGATCTGCCGCAGTCTGGCCCGCAGCACGTTCACCACGAGCGAGCTGGCGCAGATCCACGGCATGAGCCCGCCGGAGATATCCCGGCACCTGAGCACCCTGAAGAAGGCCGGTCTGATCACCACCCGCCGCCGCGGCCGGTACGTGCTGCACCAGATGGACGTGACGGCCGTGGCCCGGCTCGGCAGCGACTTCCTGGAGGGCGTCCTCCGGTAGGCCCGGGCGTCCCGTGCCGGTCCGACCGGAACTCAGCGGCGGCTCAACCGTGCCCGCCCGCCCGGACCAGCCCCGTCTCGTAGGCGAGGACCACGACCTGCACCCGGTCCCTGAGCCCCAGCTTGGTCAGGATGCGGCCCACATGGGTCTTCACGGTGGCCTCGGACAGCACCAGCCGGGCCGCGATCTCGCCGTTGGACAGCCCCTGGGCCACCAGCACCATGACCTCGCGCTCACGGTCGGTGAGCCGGTCCAGCTCCTTGTGCCGGGGCTCGGTGCTCCCGCCCGGCAGCATCGGTGCGAACCGGTCGAGCAGCCGGCGGGTGGTGGACGGGGCGACCACGGCGTCGCCGCTGTGCACGGCGCGGATCGCGGCGAGCAGTTCGCCGGGTGGCACGTCCTTGAGCATGAAGCCCGAGGCGCCCGCCTTCAGCCCGGAGAACGCGTACTCGTCGAGGTCGAAGGTGGTCAGGATCAGGACCTTCGGCGGGTTGGGGTCCGCGCAGATGCGGCGGGTCGCCTCGACGCCGTCCAGCTTTGGCATGCGCACGTCCATCAGCACGACGTCGACCTCGGTCGACCGCAGCACCTGAAGGGCCTCGACGCCGTCACCCGCCTCCGCGACGACCTCCATGTCCGGCTGGGCGGCCAGCACCATCCGGAACCCGGTGCGCAGCAGCACCTGGTCGTCGACGAGCATCACGCGGATCGGCATGGCGGGGGTCCTCCGGTCGGTGGGTTTCGGGCGGGGCGGGCACGCGTCACTGGGCCGGTTGCGGCTCAGTGGGCCGGTTTCAGCGGCAGCAGGGCACTGATGCGGAAGCCTCCTCCGGGGCGGGGGCCCGCGTCCAGGGTTCCGCCGACCATGCCGACGCGCTCCCGCATGCCGATCAGTCCGTGGCCCTGGCCGTCGAGGCCGCCCTCCTCGTACAGCTCGTGCGGTGCGCCCTTGCCGTCGTCCTCGACGAGCAGTCCGAGGCCGTCGTCGAAGTACACCAGCCGCACGCTGGCGCCCGCGCCCGGCCCCCCGTGCTTGCGGGTGTTGGTGAGCGCCTCCTGAACGATGCGGTACGCGGTCAGCTCCACGCCGCTGGGCAGCGGGCGCGGGGTGCCCTCGACCTTGAAGTCGACGGGCAGGCCCGCACTGCGGCACTGCTCCACCAGATCGTCGATCTGTTCGACGTCGGGCTGCGGGACGTACTCGCCCCCCTCCTGGTGCTCGCCGGTGCGCAGCACGCCGAGCAGGCGGCGCATCTCGGCGAGGGCCTGACGGCCCGTGGTGGAGATCGTCTCGAGGGCCTTCTTCGCCTGGTCGGGGGCGGTGTCGAGGACGTAGGCGGCGCCGTCCGCCTGCACCACCATCACCGAGACGTTGTGCGCGACCACGTCGTGCAGCTCGCGGGCGATACGGGCGCGCTCCGCGGCCACCGCGACCTTGGACTGCGCCTCGCGCTCCTTCTCGAGCCGGGCCGCGCGCTCCTCGAGCTGGGCCAGATAGGCGCGCCGGGTGCGCAGGGAGTCGCCGAGGACCCAGGCGAGCGCGAACGGCACGGTCTGGAAGACGGCGATCGCGATGTTGCCGAGGGCACTGGAGTGGTGGTCCGGCCAGCGGATCGCGGCCAGGGTGCCGGCGCTCAGGCCGGCGGCCAGGCCGACCCGGGAGGCCCAGCGGGCGCCCAGCGCGGCGACCGTGTAGATGATCACCAGCATGGCGAAGTCGGCGATCATCGACTGCTCGTCCAGCACGAGCTGGGCCAGTCCCATACCGCCGGCGACGATCAGCATCTTCTCGGGCATCCGGCGGCGCAGCGCGACGACCAGGCAGAGCACGGCGGAGACGGCCAGCCCGACCGGGAGCGATCCGTGGTGGTCCGGCGCCCCGTTGAGGTTGCTCAGACTCACGCAGGAGAGCCCGAACAGGACGACGGCCCAGAAACTGTCGACCCGGGTGGGATGCCTGCGGAGGAAGTCATAGAGGCGCTGCACGTAACCCAGAGTAGGTAAACGCGCAGGGTGCGGGGGTCAACCGATGGGCCGATCCGTGACGGACACACGTACTCCGCAAGGTGGATGCTCACCGGCACCGCACGGTCGCACAGCGGACATCCCGAGGTCGGAGACCCGGCGTCCCACGGGCGCTGATGCGCCTAGCCTGACCCCGTGGACCAGCGGCTGAGCGGTGAGTGGCGGGGATGGCGGGCGGCGGCCGAGGAGGCGCTGTACGGGGCGGAGGGGTTCTACCGGCAGCCTGAGGGGCCCGCGGCGCACTTCCGTACGTCCGTGCACGCCTCGCCGCTGTTCGCCGTGGCGGTGGCCCGGTTGCTGTGCCTGGTCGACGAGGCGCTGGGGCGGCCGGCCGAGCTGGCGTTCGTGGACATGGCCGCGGGGCGGGGCGAACTGGCCGCCGGGGTACTGGACGCGCTGCCCGGCGACGTCGCCGCCCGCACGCGCGCGTGCGCCGTGGAGATCGCCGGCCGGCCCCGGGGCCTGGACGACCGGATCGAGTGGCTGCGCGAGCCCCCGGAGAAGACCACCGGGCTGCTGTTCGCGAACGAGTGGCTGGACAACGTGCCGGTGGAGGTAGCGGAGGCGGACGCCGACGGCGTGCCCCGGCTGGTCCTCGTCCGGCGGGACGGGACGCAGCGGCTCGGCGAGCCGGTGACGGGAGCGGAGGCCGCGTGGCTGGAGCGCTGGTGGCCGCTGTCCGCCGAGGGGTGCCGGGCCGAGATCGGCCTGCCCAGGGACACGGCGTGGGCCGGCGCGGTCGCCACCGTGGAGCGCGGGCTGGCCGTCGCGGTCGACTACGCGCATCGCGCGGACGCCCGCCCGCCCTTCGGGACCCTCACCGGGTTCCGCGCGGGCCGGGAGTGCGCCCCCGTGCCGGACGGCTCCTGCGACATCACGGCGCATGTGGCGCTGGACGCGTGCGCGCTGCCCGGGGCACGCCTGCTGAGCCAGCGCACCGCGCTGCGCGCGCTCGGGATCACGGGCGCACGCCCCCCGCTCGCGCTCGCCTCCGCGGATCCCGCCGCGTACGTACGCGCCCTCGCGCACGCCGGAGCCGCCGCCGAACTCACCGCGCCCGGCGGCCTGGGCGACTTCGGCTGGCTGCTCCAGCCCGTCGGGCTCCCGGGCACGGGCCTGACGGGGCTACTTGTCGATGTCCCCGACCACGAAGAACAGTGACCCGAGGATCGCCACCATGTCCGCCACCAGCGTGCCCGGCAGCAGCTCGGTCAGCGCCTGGATGTTGTTGTAGGAGGCCGAGCGGAGCTTGAGCCGGTACGGGGTCTTGTCACCCTTGCTGACCAGGTAGTAGCCGTTGATGCCGAGCGGGTTCTCGGTCCAGGCGTAGGTGTGGCCCTCGGGCGCCTTGAGCACCTTGGGCAGGCGCTGGTTGACCGGCCCGGGCGGCAGCTCCGCCAGCCGGTCCAGGCATGCGTCGGCCAGGTCCAGCGCGTTGTGCGTCTGCTCCAGCAGGCACTCGAAGCGGGCCAGGCAGTCGCCCTCCCGCCGGGTGACGACCCTGAGGGTGTCCTGGAGTTCTCCGTAGGCCAGGTACGGCTCGTCGCGGCGCAGGTCGAAGTCCACGCCGGAGGCGCGCGCGATGGGCCCGCTCACGCCGTAGGCGTGCACGGTCTCGGGGGCGAGGACGCCCACACCCCGGGTACGCCCCCGGAAGATCTCGTTGCCGAGCACCAGGTCGTCGAACCGGTCCATACGGGAGCGCACGTCACGCACGGCGGTACGCGCGCGTGCGGTCCATCCGGCCGGGAGGTCCTCCTTGAGCCCGCCGACCCGGTTGAACATGTAGTGCATGCGGCCGCCGGAGATCTCCTCCATCACGTTCTGCAGTTCCTCGCGCTCCTGGAACGCGTAGAACACCGGCGTGATGCCGCCCAGCTCCAGCGGGTAGGAGCCGAGGAACATCAGGTGGTTCAGGACCCGGTTCAGCTCGGCGAGCAGGGTGCGCAGCCACACGGCGCGCTCGGGCACCTCCATGCCGAGCATCCGTTCGACGGCGAGGACCACGCCCAGCTCGTTGGAGAAGGCGGAGAGCCAGTCGTGGCGGTTGGCCAGCATGATGATCTGGCGGTAGTCGCGCGCCTCGAACAATTTTTCGGCACCGCGGTGCATATAGCCGACGACCGGCTCCGCGTGTGCGATCCGCTCGCCGTCCAGCACCAGCTTCAGCCGCAGCACACCGTGCGTGGACGGGTGCTGGGGCCCGATGTTGAGCACCATGTCGGTGCTCTCCGCGGCGCCGCCGATCCCGACCGTGGTCTCCGTCGTAGGAGTCATGCACCCAGTCTCTCGTACGTACGCTTGCGCCATGGAAACGGGGACTGTGAGGGCGGGCGGAGAGCCCGTCTGGACGGGTCTGCCACCCGGGCTGCTGCGGATGCGGCGGATGCTGCTGCTGGTGTGGCTCGGGCTGGGCACCGTCGTGGCGGGACTGCTGCCGGGGCTGCTGGCCGGGCCGGTGTGGGCGCTGTTCGCCCTGCTGCCGCTGGCGGCCCTCGCCTGGGGCTGGGTGCTGCTCGGCCGAAACTGGCGCTCCTGGCGGTACGCCGAGCGCGCCGACGACCTGCTGATCAGCCGGGGCGTGCTGTGGCGTGAGGAGACCGTGGTGCCGTACGGGCGGATGCAGCTCGTGGAGGTGACCTCCGGGCCCGTCGAGCGGCACTTCGGGCTGGCGAGCGTGCAACTGCACACGGCCGCCGCCGCCACCGACGCCAGGATCCCGGGGCTGGATCCCGCGGAGGCGGAGCGGCTGCGGGACCGGCTGACCGAGCTGGGCGAGGCCCGATCGGCGGGACTGTGAGCGGCACCGGGGCGCAGCCCGCCATAGCCGAGGCTCAGCGGGGCACCGAGCGGCGTCTGCACCCGGTGACCCCGCTGCGGCGCGCCTGGGCGCCGGTCGCCGTGGTCGTCGGCTGGGCCGTGCACGACCCGAACCAGGCCCAGGAGCAGCTGGCCAGGCTGACCATGACCGCGCTCCTCGTCGGACTCGCGGCCCTGGTCCCGGCCGCCGCCCTGTACGGCTTCCTGAGCTGGTGGTTCACGCACTTCTCGGTGACCGACACGGAACTGCGCATCCGCACGGGCCTGCTGTTCCGCCGTACCGCGCACATCCGCCTGGACCGGCTGCAGGCGGTCGACGTCACCCAGCCGCTGCTGGCCCGTGTCGCGGGCGTCGCCAAGCTGAAGCTGGACGTGATCGGCACCCACAAGAAGGACGAACTGGCCTACCTCGGCCAGGACGAGGCGCGGGCGCTGCGGGCGGAACTCCTGGCCCGTGCGGCCGGTTTCTCCCCCGAGACGGCGCACGAGGTCGGCGAGGCGCCGGTGCGGCGGTTGCTGCACGTGCCGCCGGGCGACCTGGCCGTCTCACTCCTCCTCATCGGCGCCACCTGGGGCTCACTGCTCGGTGCCGCCGTCGTGCCGACGCTGGTGTGGCTCGGCACGCACAGCGTGGGGGCGGTGCTGGCCGCCGGGCTGCCGCTGGTCGGCGGCGCGGCCACCCGGTCGGCGGGGCGTTTCGTGCGCGCGTACGACTGGACGGTGGGCGAGTCGCCGGACGGGCTCCGCATCGACCACGGGCTGCTCGACCGGGCGCACGAGACGGTGCCGCCGGGGCGCGTGCAGGGCGTACGGATCGTGGAGCCGCTGCTGTGGCGGCGGCGCGGCTGGGTGCGGGTCGAGCTGGACGTGGCGGGATCGTCCAACTCGGTGCTGGTCCCGGTCGCCCCGCGGGAGGCCGCCGAGTCGGTCGTCGCCCGGGTGCTGCCCGGGGTGAGCGTGCCCGCGTCCCTGTCCCGGCCGCCGCGCCGCGCGGCCCGGTGCCTGCCGGTGTGGTGGCGCGGCCAGGGGCTCACCGTCACCGAGGCGGTGTTCGCCGCCCGGCGCGGCCTGCTGCGCCGCACCCTGTCCCTCGTCCCGCACGCCAAGGTGCAGAGCGTACGGCTGACCCAGGGGCCGTGGCGGCGGCTGTGGCGGGTCGCCGACGTGCACCTGGACACCGGCGCCGGCAAGACGGTGACGGCGCGCCTGAGGGACGCCGGGGAGGCGGCGGCGCTGCTGTACGCGCAGGCGGACCGGTCGCGTACGGGACGGCGGGACGCCCGGCCCGACCGGTGGATGGCCTCGTAGGCGGACGACCTGCGGACCTCACGACGGAGGGGCGGCGGCACCTGGCGTGCCGCCGCCCCTCATGTCCGTCCCGGCGGGTTCAGGAGGCCGCGGTGCGCAGCCCCTGGACGTCGATCCGCTCCGTCTCGTCGTGCGCCGTCAGGTCGATGACCTGGCCGACGGCGCGCTCCTCGGGGCCCGCGGCCTTGAAGCCGGACTCGGACTCCGCCTTGTGCATCGCGAGCGCCTCCTGGCCGACGACGTCCGCGAGGTCCTCGTTCTGCACGGACTCCAGGCTCGGCCGCGACTTGGTCCCGAAGAAGTCGAAGCCGCCCTCGACGGCCGGACGCGGACGCGGGGCCGACGGTACGACGGCCACGGCGGTCGGCACCGTGAAGTGGCCGGTGGTGTGGGCCGGCTTGGCGGCGGGGGGCTGCGGCAGCCGGTCCTCGGAGGCGGCCGGGGGCTCCTGCTCGGCCGCCGACCCGCCCTCGGCCTCGGGCTCCGCTGCGGTGGTGGCGGCCTCCGGGGCTTCGGGATCGGCGGGGGCGTGCTGTCCGCCGCCGTCGTCCGGGCCGCCCTCGGTAGGGGGTTCCTGGGTGGGGGATTCCCCCGACGGGGAGTCCTTGGCGCTCGCTTCCCCGGCGTCGGCGTCGGCGTCCGCCACCGCGTCGGCGGCCGGCTCTCCGGCCGCACCGGCGGCCTCGCCCAGGGCGAGCCGTGCCAGCGCCTCGTCGGCCGCGGCGAACAGCGCCGCCCCCTCAGGGGAGAACGCCCGGAGAGCGGACGGCACCGGCCCGCCGTCCTCCTCGGGCGCGGTGGCGGGCGCCCCGGCATCCGACGCGGGCAGCTCCGGCGCAGCGGGCGCGGACTCGATGGCCAGCAGGCGGCGGCCCTCCAGGGCGCTCGCGCGCTCCGTCTCCGCCGTGGCGTACCGGCGCAGCAGGGCGGCGTGCTCGTTGCGCAGATTGGCCAGTTCGGTGCGCTTGGCGCGGAGCCTCTGCTCGAGTTTGGCGCGCAGTTCGCGTGATTCCTCGAGGTCGGTCTCCAGTTCGGCGACGCGCTCCTCGTGACGCCATTCGTCGTTCGCCCGCGCGCGCGTGAGGTCGGCGACGCGTTTGCCCGCGGCCAGGTCCCAGCGGCGCATGACGACCGATCCCAGGATCGTCGTGACCGCGGCACCCGCGGCCAGCCCACGGAGCACCAGCGGCTCCGTGAACAACCAGGGCCCCACGGCGCAGACGACCGAGACGCCTGCGATCACCGAAGGAGGCAAGAGCCTGTGCAAGGGTGGGGAATGACGGTGACGTCCACGTGGCATGGCCAGAAACTTACCGCGCGTAGGCGAATGATGGTGCCACGCCCGGTAAAAACACGGCCACCGAGAAGCGTTCCCGCCGTCCCGCGGGCATCGGAATGGGAACAACGCCCTCCCGAATCCGGGAGATTCCCTTCGGGGGCGGATACGCCACCGGCGCCCGAAGGGCGGCGCCGGCCGCCCGGCCAGCCCGTTCGGGCCTCTCCAGCCGCCTTCCGAAGCCTCCGGGACAGGTTTTCAAGATCATTCATCGCGGCGATCCGGGAGCCCGATCCCGGGCGCCGGCTCCCCTCCCGAAAGGGGCGGAGAGCCGGCCGCCGCCGGATTGCGGCGAATTCCTCTGGGGATACTGCTCATTCACCCGCTCAGCGGTCGCTGAGGTGCCCGCTGAGCCACTGCAGCGAACCCGGGATCTCCCGCAGCCACGTGTTGAAGTTGTGGCCGCCGCTGTCGAGGATGAGCGAGGAGATCCGGGTCACCTTGTTGGCCCGCACCTGCTGGATGAACTTGAGCGTGGCCTTGTAGTGGAACTCGCCGTGCTTGCTGCTGGTGACGAGCAGTGAGGTGTTGGGCGCCGGCATGTGCTTGAGGTACCACATCAGGTCGGCACGGTTCTCCAGGTCCTTGTTCCCGTGGAAGAGATCGCCCGTGGTCGGGTCGATCGGCGCCTTGAAGTACGGCGACAGACCCACCGCGGCGGCATAGACGTCCGGGTGGTGCATCGCGAACTTCAGCGCGCAGTAGCCGCCCGTGGAGTCGCCGATGACGCCCCAGCCGTTGGGGCTCACGCCCACCCTCTTGTAGTGCGCGCGGACCGCGCCCGGGAGGTCCTTGGCGAAGAACGTCTCGACCTGGGGTCCGCCCGGGACGTCCACGCACTCCGTGTCCCGCGGCGGCGCCACGGTCGGCCGCAGCATCACCAGGATCATCGGCTGCATCTTGCCGCTCTTGGCCAGGTCGTGCGCCGTCTGCGGGTACTTCAGCCCCTTGATGAGCGCCGCGGCCGTACCGGGGTAGCCCGTGAGGACGACGGCCACGGGGAACGACCGCGTGCGGAACTGCGGCTGGAAGTACTCCGGCGGCAGGTAGACGAACGCGGGCGTGGCGATATGCGTCTTCGACCCGAATATGTTCACCCTCTGGATCTGACCGCCGACCTGCGGCTTCGCCCCACCCGAGACGTTCACCGTCTGCGTGCCGACCACCTGGAGCGGACCGCTGCTCGATCCGGCGGCACCGTTGTCGACGACCACGCCCTGCCCGGTGTCCTGGCCGAACAGATCGGACCAGCTTGCGTAGAAGCCGAAGGACTGGTTGGCGAAGAGTCCCAGGGACGCGAAGATCGACACCTGCGTGGCGAACAGCAGACCGATCCGTCCGCTGACGGCCCGCCAGTTCCGTCGCGCCAGCCGCGGCCAGTACCACACCGTACCGACGAACAGCAGCACGGCGAACACGATCGCCAGCGCCAGCACCTTGTTGCTCGTGAGACCCATGGGCTCTTTCCTGCCTGCGCTTTCCGTCCGGCCGCGGGGCCCGCCCCCACGGCTTTCGCCAGTCCTTGCCTCGGACTTTCCTCCGGCTTTGAACCGGCTTTGTGTTGGGGAGTGAACCTCTCTCCCCGAGACACCGTCCTAGAGGGCGCAATGTCGCCGGATGCCCCGATCGGCACCGGGCTCAAGGTCTCTCGCAGAACTACGGGATGCGATGTCTGTCAGGATAGATGGGGAAAAGTCGGGTGAGGTTCCGGAGCGATCACGTGTGGTGCACCGCATACTCCGCGGCCCGCGTCCGGAGGCCGTCCCCACGCTGATCGCCAGGGCCAGCACCCTCGTGGGCGTCCTGGACATCGTCGGCGGCGTGTTCCCTCGCTTCCGGCACAGCCGTATGCACCGCATGGCCGAGGTCCTGCCCGGCTCCTTCGGGCCGTTCGCCGCGGCCCTGTCCCTGAGCGCCGGTGTCCTGCTGCTGCTCCTCGCGCACGGGCTGCGGCGACGCAAGCGCCGGGCCTGGCGCGCCGCCGTACTACTCCTGCCGGCGGGTGCCGTGGCGGAGTACGTCTACCGGCACTCGCTCATCGGCGTGCTCATCGCGGTGGCGCTGCTGGTGCCGCTGCTGCGCCACCGCGGCGAGTTCGCCGCACTGCCCGATCCGCGCAGCCGCTGGCGGGCACTGGCCAACTTCATCCTCATGGGCGCCGGTTCCGTGGGCCTGGGCCTGGTGATCGTCAGCGTCCACCCGCACCGCATGGTCGGCGACCCGAGCCTGTCCGACCGGCTGGAGCACGTGCTGTACGGCCTGTTCGGCTTCGAGGGTCCGGTCGACTACACCGGCAACACCTCCTGGACGGTGGGCTTCTCGCTCGGCGCGCTCGGCCTGATCACCGCGGTCACCACCATCTACCTGGCGTTCCGTCCCGAGCACCCGGCCGCCCGGCTCACCGAGGAGGACGAGGCACGGCTGCGCGCCCTGCTGGAGAAGCACGGCCGCCGTGACTCCCTCGGCCACTTCGCGCTCCGCCGCGACAAGGCGGTCGTGTTCTCGCCGAGCGGCAAGGCGGCGGTGACGTACCGCGTCGTGTCGGGCGTGATGCTGGCCAGCGGCGACCCCATCGGCGACGTGGAGGCCTGGCCCGGCGCCATCGAGCGGTTCATGGACGAGGCCAAGGCGCACTCCTGGACGCCGGCGGTCGTGGGCTGCTCGGAGACGGGCGGCGAGGTGTGGACCCGCGAGACCGGCCTGGACGCCCTCGAGTTGGGCGACGAGGCGGTGGTGGACGTCAAGGATTTCTCCCTCTCCGGGCGCGCGATGCGGAACGTGCGCCAGATGGTGAAGCGCATCGAACGCGCCGGTTACGAGACCCGGGTACGGCGCATCCGTGACCTCGGCGAGGGCGAACTGGAGCGCATACGGCGGGCGGCTGAGGACTGGCGCGGTACGGACACCGAGCGCGGCTTCTCCATGGCGCTCGGCCGCGTCGGGGACCCGGCCGACGGTGACTGCCTGATCGCGACGGCCCACAAGGCCGACGCGGAGGCGGGGCCGTACGGCGATCTGAAGGCCATCCTGCACTTCGTCCCCTGGGGCGCGGACGGGGCCTCCCTCGACCTGATGCGCCGCGACCGCTCGGCCGACCCCGGCATGAACGAACTGCTGATCGTGGCCGCGCTGCAGGCCGCCCCGAAGTTCGGCATCGAACGGGTCTCGCTCAACTTCGCGATGTTCCGCTCGGCGCTCGCGCGCGGCGAGAAGATCGGTGCGGGGCCGGTGCTGCGGGCGTGGCGGGGGCTGCTGGTCTTCCTCTCCCGGTGGTTCCAGATCGAGTCCCTGTACAAGTTCAACGCCAAGTTCCAGCCGCGCTGGGAACCCCGCTTCATGGTGTACGCCTCCACCCGCGACCTCCCGCGCATCGGCTTCGCGGTCATGCAGGCGGAGGGCTTCGTGAACCTGGCCCTGCCCCGCTTCCTGCGCCGCACGTCCCGGGCCCCGCGCCCGTGCGCGCACAGCGTGGCGGAACGCGGCGTCCGGGCCGCCAGCCGAGCCTGACCCGCCCGGCCCCCCGACCGGCCCGGACGAGGCCCCGAACCCCCCGCCGGGGGCCTCACCGGGCCACCCCCACCGACCGCGCCGGGCCCGGCGGAGCCGACCCGCCGTGGTCGGGAGGTGCCCCGGGAGCCGGGTGCGGCGGGCTCGGGGGCCTACGCTGAACGTATGAGCACGAAGAGTGAGCGGGGCCGCGTGGCCGGTCTTCCGGTGTGGGACCGCTGTGCGGTCATGGGGGTCGTCAACGTCACCCCCGACTCCTTCTCCGACGGCGGCCGCTGGTTCGACACCACCGTCGCCGTCAAGCACGGCCTCGACCTCGTCTCCGAGGGTGCCGACCTCGTCGACGTCGGCGGGGAGTCCACCCGACCGGGCGCCACCCGGGTCGACGAGGCCGAGGAACTGAGGCGGGTCATCCCCGTCGTGCGCGGCCTCGCCTCGGAGGGCGTCACGGTCTCCGTGGACACCATGCGCGCCTCCGTCGCCGAACAGGCCCTCGCCGCCGGTGCCGCCCTCGTCAACGACGTCAGCGGCGGCCTCGCCGACCCCGCGATGATCCCGGTCGTCGCGGCCTCCGGCGCCCCCTTCGTGGTCATGCACTGGCGCGGCTTCCTCCACGGCGACAACGTCAAGGGCGTGTACGAGGACGTCGTCGCCGAGGTCGTGGACGAACTGCACGCGCGCGTGGATGCCGTCCTCGAGGGCGGCATCGCTCCCGACCGCGTCGTCGTGGACCCCGGTCTCGGCTTCTCCAAGGACGCCGAGCACGACCTGACCCTGCTCGCCCACCTCGACCGCCTGCTCGGCCTCGGCCACCCCCTCCTGGTGGCTGCCTCCCGCAAACGGTTCCTCGGCCGCGTCCTGGCCGGCCCCGAGGGCGCACCCCCGCCCGCGCGCGAGCGCGACGCCGCCACGGCCGCCGTCTCCGCGCTCGCCGCGCACGCCGGCGCGTGGGCCGTGCGCGTGCACGAGGTGCGCGCCACGGCGGACGCCGTACGCGTCGCCCGCGCCCTCGAGGGCGCACGCACGACCGGAAACCCCGAAGGAGCCCGGTGAGCACCGCCCACACCGACGTCGAACAGGTCGAACAGGCCAACACGGCCTTCTACGAGGCGATGGAGCGGGGCGACTTCGAGGAGCTGTCCTCGCTCTGGCTCGCACCCTCCGACCTGGGCGTCGACGAGGAGTACCACGACCCGGCCGACGTCGGCGTGGTCTCCTGCGTCCACCCCGGCTGGCCCGTGCTGACGGGTCGCGGCGAGGTCCTGAGGTCGTATGCGCTGATCATGGCCAACACCGACTACATCCAGTTCTTTCTCACCGACGTCCATGTCTCCGTCACCGGCGACACCGCGCTCGTGACCTGCACGGAGAACATCCTCAGCGGTGGCCCCTCCCCCGACGGGGGCGACGAGCCGGGCCCGCTCGTCGGCCAGCTCGTGGTCGCCACGAACGTGTTCCGCCGCACATCCGACGGCTGGAAACTCTGGTCGCACCACGCCTCGCCCGTACTGACCGAAACCGGTGACGACGAGGAGGACGACTCCGTCTGAGGGGGTGGACGGGCCGCGCGAGCGGGTAGGCGGCCGAAGTGGTTGGAATCACCTACTCCTGGGTATGGGCGGCTACCGACCCGTGAGCCACCGTGTTCCCCAGGGGAAACGCCCGATGAACCCTCGTGGGCGTGCCGTCGGTGCGCGCCCCCGTGGACCGGCACTGTCAGTGCCCGCAGGTAGATTCGTTCGTGGCCGGTGTACCGGGCGCACCCGGCGAGCACCGGCCGCCACCGACGATTGCAGGAGTGATTCGCGTGGATCGTGTCGCGCTGCGCGGCCTGAAGGCCCGCGGGCACCACGGCGTGTTCCCCAAGGAGCGCGAGGAGGGCCAGACCTTCATCGTCGATCTCGTCCTGGGCGTGGACACCCGGCCGGCCGCGGCCGACGACGACCTGTCCAAGACGGTGCACTACGGCATCGTGGCGGAGGAGGTCGTCGCCCTGGTCGAGGGGGAGCCCGTGAACCTCATCGAGACGCTCGCGGAGCGCATCGCCCACTCCTGCCTCAAGCACGCCCCGGTCCAGGAGGTCGAGGTCTGCGTCCACAAGCCGGACGCCCCGATCACGGTCCCCTTCGACGACGTGACCGTCACCATCACCCGGAGCCGAGTATGACCGCCTTCTTCGCCGGGGGTCACAGCGACCCGACCGTCCAGCCGGTGCCCGCGTCCGTGGTGGAGCAAGTGGACGCCGCCGACACCACCCTGCAGAACCCCAAACGCGCCGTGATCTCCATAGGCTCGAACCTGGGCAACCGCCTGGAGAACCTCCAGGGCGCCATCGACGCCCTGGAGGACACCCCGGGCGTCCGCGTCAAGGCGGTCTCCCCGGTGTACGAGACGGAGCCGTGGGGGGTGGCACCGGGCAGCCAGCCGACGTACTTCAACGCGGTGGTCGTCGTGAAGACCACCCTGCCGCCCTCCTCACTGCTGGAGCGGGCACACGCGGTGGAGGAGGCCTTCCACCGGGTGCGCGACGAGCGCTGGGGGGCGCGCACCCTCGATGTCGACATCGTGGCGTACGCGGACGTCGTCTCCGACGATCCGGTGCTCACACTGCCCCACCCGCGCGCCCACGAGCGGGCCTTCGTCCTGGCTCCCTGGCACGACCTGGACCCCGAGGCCCAGGTGCCCGGCCACGGCCCGGTGGCACACCTGCTCGACACCGTCACACGCCACGGGGTCACGCCGCGCGCCGACCTGGAACTCCGGCTGCCCGAGTAGTCGTTAAGGTCTACCGGGCCGGGGCCTCCCGGATCACCGCCCGGGTGCGACCGACGGCCGGGCCGACGAAGGGACATCGTGAGAGAGCTGCGCATCAGGACGCTGGTGGCGGTGTTCGTGGTGGCCGGTGTGCTGTCCTGGGCGGGCGCCCGCCTGTGGGACGCCGTGGGCACGCTGCCCAAGGTCCCGCTGGCCGCGCCCGTCGTCCTCGCCCTGATCGCCGTGGTCCTGCTGGCCACGGCATTCTCTCTGCGCTCCCGCCTCAAGGCCCAGCGGGAGCGCCGCCAGGACGCGAAGGGCGTCGACCCGCTGATGGCGGCCCGTGCGGTCGTCTTCGGCCAGGCGAGCGCCCTGGTCGCGTCCCTGGTCGCCGGCATGTACGGAGGTGCGGGCGTCTTCCTCCTGGGCTCCCTGGACATGCCCTCCCGCCGCGACCAGGCCATCTACGCCGGCTTCTCGGTCCTCGCGGGCATCGCGGTCATAGCGGCCGCCCTGTTCCTGGAGCGGGTCTGCAAACTCCCGGAGGACGACGACCACGACGGCAACGACGCGGCACAGGTGTCCTGAGCCCGCTCCAGTGCCCTGACGGCCGGTCCGGTGCCGTGAGGCCCGGCCCGGTGCCGTGAGGCCCGGCCCGGTGCCGTGAGGCCCGGCCCGGTGCCGTGAGGCCCGGTCCGGTGTCCTGCCGGTTCCGGCCCCGACGGCCTCCGGTGCCCTGACGGCCGGTCCAGTGGCCCGACGGCCGGACCGGTGCTTTCAGGGCCGGTCGCCGTCCTGACGCGCCGCGCGCGCCGCGCCAGTGCCACGTACGCCCGCGCGTCGAGAGGGGCAGGTCGGGGCAGACGGGGCGTACGCCCGCTGAGGCGGTCGGCGGACGGCGGGGCCCCGCCGAGGCCACCGGGGAGGAAGGTTCTGCGGTCGGGTCAGCGCGCGAGTATCAGGCTCATGGCCTCGGCGCGCGTCGTGGCGTCCCGAAGCTGTCCCCGCACCGCCGAGGTCGTGGTCTTGGCACCCGGCTTGCGGATGCCGCGCACGGACATGCACATGTGCTCGGCCTCGATGACCACGATGGCGCCGCGCGCCTCGAGGATGCGCATGAGCGAGTCGGCGATCTGCGTGGTGAGTCGTTCCTGCACCTGCGGCCGACGTGCGAACACCTCGACGAGACGCGCCAGCTTCGACAGCCCGGTGATCTTTCCGCTCTCGGACGGGATGTAGCCGATATGGGCCACGCCGTGGAACGGCAGAAGATGGTGTTCGCACAAGGACACGATTTCGATGTCCTTCACCAGGACCATCTCGTCGTGCCCCAGATCGAACGTCGTCGTCAGAACGTCCTCCGGCTCCTGCCTGAGCCCCGCCAGGAGCTCTCGGTACGCCCGCGCGACCCTCGCCGGCGTGTCGCGCAGCCCCTCTCGGTCCGGGTCCTCCCCGACCGCGATGAGCAGCTCCCGTACGGCGTTCTCCGCACGCTTCTCGTCGAACTCGCCGATCGTGCTCTCGCCGTCCAGCGTCACCGGGTCGGTCATGTGGTGCCTCGTTCCTGCGCCTGTGACGCGCACGGGTCGCGCGTCTCATCTGCGGCCTTGTGAAACGGCCGCGCCCCCCAGGCTAGAACCCTGGGGGGCGCGGCCGGAATTCCGGGGCCGGTGGGACCCGTGTTCAGCTCTCGCGGCGGTCCTCGGGAGACTTCTCCGTCTGGGCGGACTCCGTGGCGTTCGCGATCGCGGGGGTCGCGCCGTTCGCCCCGTTCGTCAGTGCGAGCTCCTTCGGGGAGAGCACCGGCGGGCGGGTGGACGGCGTGCGGCGCGAGGAGCCGGTCCAGGCGGGCCGCGGCGGACGCTTGACCACGGGCGCGAAGATCTCGGCGATCTCCTCCTTGCCCAGGGTCTCCTTCTCCAGGAGGGCCAGCACGAGGTTGTCCAGGACGTCGCGGTTCTCGACCAGGATCTCCCAGGCCTCGTTGTGCGCCGTCTCGATGAGCTTCTTGACTTCCTCGTCCACCAGTGCGGCGACCTCTTCCGAGTAGTCGCGCTGGTGAGACATCTCACGGCCGAGGAACGGCTCGCTGCCGTCGCTGCCGAACTTGATCGCACCGAGGCGCTCGGTCATGCCGTACTGCGTGACCATCGCGCGGGCCAGGTTGGTGGCCTTCTCGATGTCGTTCGCGGCACCGGTGGTCGGGTCGTGGAAGACGAGCTCCTCGGCCGCGCGGCCGCCCAGCATGTAGGCAAGCTGGTCCAGCATCTCGTTGCGGGTCGTGGAGTACTTGTCCTCGTCCGGGAGGACCATCGTGTAGCCGAGGGCGCGGCCGCGGGACAGGATCGTGATCTTGTGGACCGGGTCGGAGTTCGGCGAGGCCGCCGCGACCAGGGCGTGGCCGCCCTCGTGGTACGCGGTGATCTTCTTCTCCTTGTCCGACATGATCCGGGTCCGCTTCTGCGGGCCGGCGACCACGCGGTCGATCGCCTCGTCCAGCATCCGGTTGTCGATCAGCTTCCTGTCGCTGCGGGCCGTCAGCAGAGCGGCCTCGTTCAGGACGTTGGCCAGGTCGGCACCGGTCATGCCGGGGGTGCGGCGGGCGACGGCCGACAGGTCGACGTCCGGGGCGACCGGCTTGCCCTTCTGGTGAACCTTGAGGATCTCCAGACGACCCTGCATGTCCGGGCGGTCGACCGCGATCTGACGGTCGAAGCGGCCGGGGCGCAGGAGGGCCGGGTCGAGGATGTCGGGGCGGTTCGTGGCCGCGATGAGGATCACGCCGCCCTTGACGTCGAAGCCGTCCATCTCGACGAGGAGCTGGTTCAGCGTCTGCTCGCGCTCGTCGTGACCGCCGCCGAGGCCGGCGCCGCGGTGACGGCCGACCGCGTCGATCTCGTCGACGAAGACGATCGCCGGGGCGTTCGCCTTGGCCTGCTCGAACAGGTCACGGACCCGGGAGGCACCGACACCGACGAACATCTCGACGAAGTCGGAACCCGAGATCGAGTAGAAGGGGACGCCCGCCTCGCCGGCGACGGCACGCGCCAGCAGCGTCTTACCGGTACCGGGCGGGCCGTAGAGCAGCACGCCCTTGGGGATCTTCGCGCCGACGGCCTGGAACTTGGCCGGCTCCTGCAGGAACTCCTTGATCTCCTGGAGTTCCTCGACCGCCTCGTCCGCACCCGCGACGTCCGAGAACGTCGTCTTCGGGGTGTCCTTGGTGATGAGCTTCGCCTTCGACTTGCCGAAGTTCATCACCCGGGAGCCGCCGCCCTGCATCTGGTTCATCAGGAACAGGAAGACGACCACGATCAGGACGAAGGGCAACAGGGAGAGCAGAATGCCGACGAAGGGGTTCTGCTTGGACGGCGAGACCGTGTAGCCCTTCGGGATCTGCTTGTTCTCGAACTTGTTCTGCAGCGTCTGAGCCAGGCTCGTGCCCTGGTCGCCGATGTAGCTCGCCTGGATCTTGTCGCTGCCGTCGACCTTGGCGCCGTCCTTGAGCGAGACCTTGATGACCTGCTCGTCGCCGGTGGTCAGCTTGGCGGACTCGACCTGGTTGTTGTCGATCGCCTGGACGACCTTGCCGGTGTCCACCGTTTTGTAGCCGCCTGAAGAGCCGACGACCTGCATCAACACAACCACGGCAAGGACGGCCAGCACGATCCACATGACCGGCCCACGGAAGTATCGCTTCACGTCCATCCATACGGAGCGGTGCCGCCCCGTCCCTCCTGCCATAGTGAGTTTGATAAAAACAGTTCTTCCGACGGTACCCCAGGATCGCCGCCCTCAGCCTCAGGGGACTACCGGCAATACCGCCCACGCATCTCCAACGGCGCGAAACCCGTTGTGGTTCCCGAACGTCTTACAAAGACCGGGATCCGGGTTCCGGCCGCCGCGCGGACGGCCGGAAGCGCCGGGCCACGGAGGGGTCAGCCGCCGTAGACGTGGGGCGCGAGAGTACCCACGAACGGTAGGTTGCGGTACTTCTCCGCGTAGTCGAGGCCGTAGCCCACGACAAATTCGTTCGGAATGTCGAATCCGACCCACTCGACGTCGATGGCGACCTTGGCGGCCTCGGGCTTGCGCAGCAGCGTGCACACCTTCAGGGAGGCGGGCTCGCGGGAGCCGAGGTTGGAGATCAGCCAGGACAGGGTCAGTCCGGAGTCGATGATGTCCTCGACGATCAGGACGTGCTTGCCCTTGATGTCGGTGTCCAGGTCCTTCAGGATCCGCACGACTCCGGAGGACTGCGTTCCCGCGCCGTAGGAGGACACGGCCATCCAGTCCATGGTGAGCGGGGTGGACAGCGCCCGGGCGAGGTCGGCCATGACCATCACCGCGCCCTTGAGAACGCCGACGATCAACAGGTCCTTGCCCGCGTACTCCGCGTCGATCTTCGCGGCCAGCTCGGCCAGCTTCGCGTCGATCTCTTCCTTGGTGATGAGCACCTGCTTGAGGTCGGCACCCATGTCTTTCGCGTCCACCCGCATCACTTTCGGTCGTCCCGCCGCTTCGATTGCTCACGCGCGTCCGGGGCGCCGTGCCGCCGCCGAGGGCGGACCGCGGCCGGTCACCCGCGCGGCGGCAGCCGCATGGCGGCTACAGCGCTCGCGGCGTGCCCGCGCTCTCCCTCGCGACAGCGGCGCGCCCCTTGGCCCGCTCGCGTGGCTGACCGGCCCCCGAGGGGCGGCCGGGCGCCTCCCGCAGGGGGCGTGTTCTCAGCCTTGCCGAATCACCAGTCTGCCACCCTGCCGCTGGGCGACGACTTTGCCCGGGAGATTGATGGCTCCCTGGCCCCGCCAACCGGTGATCAGCCGGTCGACCTCCTCGATGTGCCGGGCGAAGAGGGAGCCGGGCGGGGCGCCCGCCTCGATGGCGGCACGGCGCAGGATGCGGCGGCGGACGGCGGGGGGCAGGGCGTAGAGCTTGGCGCACTCCAGGAGGCCGGAGGCGTCGCGCACGGAGGCCTCCGCCTGGCCCGCCCAGGCGTCGAGGGCGTCGGCGTCGTCGCGGGAGAGCTGCGCCGTGCGGGCGAGGGCTTCGACGACGCCCTTGCCGAGCGCCTTCTCCAGGGCGGGCAGGCCCTCGTGGCGGAGCCGGGAGCGGGTGTAGGCGGGGTCGGTGTTGTGGGGGTCGTCCCAGACGGGCAGGGACTGGGCCATGCAGGCCTTGCGGGCGGTCTGCCGGTCGATGTGGAGGAAGGGGCGGCGGTAGCGGCCGCCGGCCCCCGAGACCGCGGCCATCCCGGACAGGGAGCGGATGCCGGAGCCGCGGGCGAGGCCCAGCAGGACGGTCTCGGCCTGGTCGTCGCGGGTGTGCCCGAGGAGGATCGCGGTGGCGCCGAGGCGGTCGGCGGCGGCGTCCAGGGCGGCGTAGCGCGCGTCGCGGGCGGCGGCCTCCGGTCCCCCGTCACGGCCGACGGTGACGGCGACGGACTCGACCGGGTCGAGGCCCAGTTCGCGCAGCCGCAGGACGACCTCGGCGGCGCGCATGTCGGAGCCGGACTGCAGGCCGTGGTCGACGGTGATGCCGCCGGCGGCGATGCCGAGCTTGGGCGCTTCGAAGGCGAGGGCGGAGGCGAGCGCCATGGAGTCGGCGCCGCCTGAGCACGCCACGAGCACGAGCGGCGCGGACGGGCGCTCGTGCGGCAGACGGCCGGTGGTCGCATGCTCTCTCGGCCGCTCGGCGGTCTGTTCGGTGAGGATGTCGTGGAGGACGCGGCGGACCGCCAGGCGTATCGCCGCGACCGCGGGATGGGGACCCATGTCCGGTTCCCTTCATGAAGTTGTGTCGGGGTGAGCCCGAAGCCGGTCACTGAGAGTGTGTAGATGGTGACAGAAACGGGCCGTTCCCCGAGCATTGCACGCCTGTCCCAGGCTCACGGTCCCTCGGAAGGGTGATTGGCGGAGCGTTCCCCTGCCGAGGGCCGGATTACTTCACTCCGGATTCACGGCTCTCGCTCCGGCTTCACGATTCCGCCCTGCGGTGCACCCGTGCGACCCAGTCCGCCGGTTTGGCGATCTCCGCCTTGGTCGGCAGCGTGTTCGGCGAGGTCCACACGCGGTTGAAGCCGTCCATGCCGACCTGCTCGACGACCGCCCGCACGAACCGCTCACCGTCGCGGTACTGCCTGAGCTTGGCGTCCAGACCCAGCAGCTTGCGCAGCGCGAGGTCCAGGCGGGAGGCGCCCTTGGCGCGGCGCTGCTGGAACTTCTCGCGGATCTCGGAGACGCTCGGGACGACCTGCGGCCCGACGCCGTCCATCACGAAGTCGGCGTGTCCCTCCAGGAGCGACATCACCGCGGTGAGCCGGCCGAGGATCTCCCGCTGGGCGGGCGTCTGCACCAGCTCCACGAGGGAGCGACCGTCGTCGCCCTCCTCGCCCTCCGGGCGGCCCCCGGCGAGCGACTGGACGGCCTCCCTGATGCGCTCGAGGACGGTCATGGGGTCGATGTCGGTCTCCCCCAGGAACGACTGGATCTCGCCCTCCAGGTGGTCGCGGAGCCAGGGCACCGCCGTGAACTGCGTGCGGTGCGTCTCCTCGTGCAGACAGACCCAGAGGCGGAAGTCGTGCGGTTCCACGTCGAGCTCGCGCTCGACGTGCACGATGTTCGGCGCGACCAGCAGCAGGCGGCCGCCGCCGTTCTCGCCCGCGGGCAGCTCGCGGGTGGGCGGGGCGAAGGTCTCGTACTGGCCGAGGACCCGGGAGGACAGGAACGACAGCAGCATCCCCACTTCCACGCCGGTGACCTTGCCGCCGACGGCGCCGAGGACGGCCCCGCCGGGCGTGCTGCCGCGGCGCTGCGACATCTTGTCCAGGAGGGGCTTGAGGATCTCCCGGAACCCGGCGACGTTCGCCCGTACCCAGCCGGGGCGGTCGACGACCAGGACGGGGGTGTCGTGCACGCCCTCTTCACCCATACGGGTAAAGCCCCGGACATGCTCCTCCGAGGCCTTCGCGTGGCGGCGCAGCTCCGCGACGACGGCCCGGGCCTCGTCGCGGCTCACTTCGGGGCCCGGCCGCACGAGCCGGGTCGCGGTCGCCACCGCGAGATTCCAGTCGACCATCCCAGGAGATCCGGCACCACCGATGCTCGTCATGTGTCAACGGTACGTGAGCGCTGCCGCTGGGGGCAGGGTCGAAGGGCCGGGCGGGCCGGGGCCCGCCCGGGGCGCGGCCGCCCACGGCGGTCGCGGCACGCCGGCGGTCAGGTGCAGCCGCAGGAGGCCAGGGTCGCCGCCGTGTGGTCCAGGGCCCCTCGCGCCGTCGTCTGGTTCATCGAGCCCTCCGTCAGGAACGCGAACGCCAACAGGTGGCCGTCCGCGTCGACCACCGTCCCGGCGAGCGTGTTGACCCCGGTCAGCGAGCCCGTCTTGGCGCGCACGAGGCCGACGCCCGAGCGCTCGGCGGCGTCCGTGTAGCGGTCGCTGAGGGTGCCGGTGAACCCCGCGACCGGCAGGCCCGTGAGCACGGCGCGCAGTTCGGGGTGCGCCGGGGAGGCGGCGGTCGCCAGCAGGGCCGTCAGCAGGTCCGCGGTCAGCTTGTCGTCGCGGTCGAGGCCGCTGCCGTCGTGGAACTGCGCGCCGTCGACCGGCAGGCCCAGCTTCTTCAACCGGCCCGCGATCGCCGCCGCGCCCCCGTCGAAGCTCGGCCGGCCGCCGGTGGCGAGGGCGGTCTGGCGGGCGAGGGCCTCGGCGATGTCGTTGTCGCTGTTGGTGAGCATCCGCTCGACGACGGCGGACAGGGGCGGCGACTGCACGGAGGCCAGCGCCTCGGCGCGCGCCGTGGCCTGCGCCGGAGAGGGGTCCGAGGTCTTGATGCCGTGGCCCCGGAGCAGTCCGGCGAACGTGCGGGCCGCGTCGGCCGCCGGGTCCGTGCCGCGCGGGGCCGGCCCGCTGGAGGTGTCGTCCGTGCGGCCCTCGTCGGCCATCAGGGCGGTGACCGGGGCCAGGTTGTCGTTGACGCCGATGGGGTGCAGGGCCGGGCCGGTGAACAGGGAGGTGTCGTAGGAGAGGGTCACCGAGGCCAGGTGGCGCCGCTTCAGGGCGGCGGCGGTCTCGTCGGCGAGGGTGCGCAGGCTGGCCCAGCCTCCGGCCTGCTTGCGGGCCGTCAGCGTCGGGTCCCCGCCGCCGACCAGCACCAGGTGGTCGCCGCCGGGCTCCAGCACCGCGCGCGTGCTGAAGCGGTGGTCGGCGCCCGCCGCGGAGAGCGCGGCGACGGCGGTGGCGATCTTCGTGGTGGAGGCGGGGGTCAGGGCGTCGTCCACACCCTTGGCGTACAGGCGCTTGCCGGTGGTGACGTCGACGACCGCGGCGCTGCGCCGGGTGCCGAGGGAGGGGTCGCCCAGGAGCGGGTCGAGCACGCCGGCGAGAGGCTTGCCGAGAGGCCTGCCGAGGGGGTCGGACTTGGTGGTGACGCCGCCGAGGGCGATGAGCACGGAGGCGGCGCTCGGCGCGGGAGCGGGCGCGTCCGCCGCAGTCCCCGACCCGTGATCTGCGCCACCCTCGCGGTCCCACGCTGCGGCCAGGTCGCGCTCGGCCGTACGCTGACCGGAGGAGTCCCAGGGACCGGCGGCGGTCACGGCCCCGGCCGCGAGCGCGAGGCCCAGGGTGGCGGCGACGGCCGTCAACTGCGGCGTCGTCAGCTTGCCGGAGGGCGGGCGTACGGCGTGCGCGACCCGCGCGACGTGCGGCTTGGCCATTCCCGTGATTCGCGTCACACCTGGTCGCGCGGCTTCGGTGATCCGCCGGGCACGGGGTTCCACGGTCCGGGCGACCCGCCTGAGGTGCGGTTTCACCGCCTTCGCGACCCGTACGAGACGTGGTCCGGCGGCCCGCCAAGGCCCCAGCTCCGGCACGACCACCATCCCCTTTCGCGATCACACTCCTGCGTGAGGGACACTTAACCACCAGAACTATGTGCTGATCATGGAGGAGCCACCGGTGGAGTTCGACGTCACGATCGAGATCCCGAAGGGTTCGCGGAACAAGTACGAGGTGGACCACGAGACCGGTCGTATCCGCCTCGACCGTCGACTCTTCACCTCGACCAGCTACCCGGCCGACTACGGCTTCGTGGAGAACACCCTGGGTGAGGACGGCGACCCGCTGGACGCTCTGGTCATCCTGGAGGAGCCGACCTTCCCCGGCTGCCTGATCAAGTGCCGCGCCATCGGCATGTTCCGGATGACGGACGAGGCGGGCGGCGACGACAAGGTGCTGTGCGTGCCGGCGTCCGACCCGCGGGTGGAGCACCTGCGGGACATCCACCACGTCTCCGAGTTCGACCGCCTGGAGATCCAGCACTTCTTCGAGGTCTACAAGGACCTGGAGCCCGGCAAGTCCGTCGAGGGCGCCGACTGGGTGGGCCGCGCGGACGCCGAGGCCGAGATCGAGCGTTCGCTCAAGCGCTTCAAGGACCACGGCGGTCACTGACCCCTCCTGACCTGCAGCGGGCCGCGTGACCCTTCCGGGTGACGCGGCCCCTCGGCGTACGTGCGCATACTGGGGCGCACGGGAGGTACCTACGGGTCACGCGCGCACGAAAGGGCAGGCAGCAGCAGGTGGCGGAGCCGGACGCGGAGGACCGCAAGCCGCGGTCGGACGAGGTGAGGGGCGTGTTCGCGCCCGACGGGCGGGGCGGGAGCGAGTCCGCCACGGCCCGGGGCTTCGCCGTCCCCGCAGGCGTCCCCGCGAGTGTGGGCGCGCCGGCGGCGGTCGGCGGCGACTCGTCCACGACGTCCGAGTTCGCCGTCCCCCAGGGCCTTGAGGTGCCGGTGGCCGGTCCCGACTCGGAGACGACGTCGGAGTTCGCCCTCCCGCAGGGCCTTCAGGTCCCGCCGCCCGCGGCCGAGCCGGAGGGGTCGGCGTTCAGCCCGCCGAGCACGTACAGCACGCGCAGTGCCCCGCCCGCCTTCACGCCGCCCTCCGGGATACCCGCGGTGCGGCTCACCAAGGAGGCGCCCTGGCAGGACCGGATGCGCGCGATGCTGCGCATGCCGGTCGCCGAGCGGCCCGCGCCGGAGCCCGTGCAGAAGACCGGCGACCCGGGTCCCGCCGTGCCGCGCGTGCTCGACCTCACCCTGCGCATCGGCGAACTGCTGCTGGCGGGCGGCGAGGGCGCCGAGGACGTGGAGGCGGCGATGTTCGCGGTCTGCCGTTCCTACGGCCTCGACCGCTGCGAGCCGAACGTCACCTTCACGCTGCTGTCGATCTCCTACCAGCCGTCCCTGGTGGACGACCCGGTGACGGCCTCCCGGACGGTACGCCGCCGCGGCACCGACTACACCCGCCTGCAGGCCGTGTTCCGGCTCGTGGACGACCTGACCGACCCGGAGACGTCGATCTCCCTGGAGGACGCCTACCGCCGGCTCGCCGAGATCCGCCGCAACCGGCATCCGTACCCCGGCTGGGCGCTGACCGGGGCGAGCGGGCTGCTCGCCGGTGCGGCCTCCGTGCTCGTCGGCGGCGACCTGATCGTGTTCGTCGCGGCCGCGCTGGGCGCGATGCTCGGCGACCGGCTGGCGTGGCTGTGCGCGGGGCGCGGGCTGCCGGAGTTCTACCAGTTCACGGTGGCCGCGATGCCGCCGGCCGCGATCGGCGTCGCCCTCACGCTGGCCCATGTGCCCGTGGCCGCGTCCGCGGTGATCACCGGTGGCCTGTTCGCCCTGCTGCCCGGGCGGGCCCTGGTGGCGGGCGTGCAGGACGGGCTGACCGGCTTCTACATCACCGCAGCGGCACGTCTGCTGGAGGTCATGTACTTCTTCGTGGGCATCGTCGCCGGCGTCCTGGTGGTCCTGTACTTCGGGGTGAAGCTGGGCGCCGATCTGGACCCGAACGCGGCCCTGCACCTCGCCGATCGGCCGGTGGTGCAGATCGTGGCGTCGATGCTGCTGTCCCTGACCTTCGCCGTACTGCTCCAGCAGGAACGGTCCACCGTGCTGTGGGTGACCCTCAATGGGGGCGTCGCGTGGAGCGTGTACGGCGCGCTGCACTACCCTGGCGGGCTGTCGTCGGTCGCCTCCACGGCCGTCGCGGCGGGGCTGGTGGGCCTGTTCGGGCAGTTGCTGTCGCGCTACCGGTTCGCGTCCGCGCTGCCGTACACGACCGCGGCGATCGGGCCGCTGCTGCCGGGCTCCGCCACGTATTTCGGGCTGCTGTCCATCGCCCAGAACAACGTCGACAAGGGTCTGGTGTCGCTGGCCAACGCCGTTTCCCTGGCGATGGCCATCGCGATCGGGGTGAACCTGGGGTCGGAGATCACGCGGTTGTTCCTGCGGTTCGGCTCCGCCGGGGGGCGCCGGGCCGCGAAGCGCACCAGGGGGTTCTGAGCACCGCCGGGTGGTGAGCGTCAGGGGACGCGCGCAGTCCTAGTAGCCCTGGTTGTACGGGTACTGCTGCTGCGGCTGCTGGTACTCCTGGGGCGCCTGTTGCCCGTACTGCTGGGGGTACTGCTCCTGGGCGTACTGCTGCTGCCCGTACTGATCTTGGGCGTACTGCTGCTGCCCGTACTGCTGCTGCGGGTACTGCTGCTGCGGGTACTGCTGCTGCGGGTACTGCTGGTAGTCGTAGCCCTGGTTCTGGTTCTGGTTGCCGTACTGCTGCGGGGGCTGGCGGTCCCCGGGGATGCGCCGGAGCTGGGTGGTCGCGTCGTCCATGACCGGGGGCTGCGGGTACTGCCCGGCCGCGGCCTGGGGCTGGGGCTGGGGCGGGTTCTTCTTCGACTGGGAGCGGGCCCGCAGGAACTCGATGACGATCGGGATCACCGAGACGAGGACGACCAGGATCAGGATCAGCTCGATGTTCTTGTGGACGAACGGCACGTTGCCCAGCCAGGAGCCCAGCAGCGTGACGCCCGCGCCCCACAGGACGCCACCGATGACGTTGAAGACCAGGAACGAGCGGTACTTCATGCCGCTGACGCCGGCGATGATCGGCGTGAACGTGCGCACGATGGGCACGAAGCGGGCCAGCACCAGGGACTTCGGGCCGTGCTTCTCGAAGAACTCGTGCGCCTTGGTGACGTTCTCCTGCTTGAACAGGCGGGAGTCCGGGCGCCTGAAGAGGGACGGGCCGACCTTCTTGCCGAACATGTAGCCCGCCTGGTCGCCCAGGATCGCGGCGAGGCAGATCAGGGCGATCGCGCCCCAGAGCGGGAACTTCATCGTGCCCGCGGTGATCAGCAGACCGCAGGTGAACAGCAGCGAGTCACCCGGCAGGAAGAAGCCGATGAGCAGGCCCGACTCGGCGAACACCACCAGGAGCAGGCCCCAGATGCCGAAGGTGTCGAGCAGGTGGTTGGGATCCAGCCAGCTCGGTCCGAGGGCAAGCGTCGTCACGGTTCCGGGCTCCTGAGGGGTGAGGGGACGTACGGACGGCGTCCTGGGGCGGCCGACACGTGGGCACTGGCCGGACAAAGCTATCAACGCACAGTGTCCCCAACAGGTTCCACCGGTGTCCCCGGAACGCACTGTGCGAGAACTCGGTCACGGCTGTGCGGCCCCTCCCGGCCCTCACCCCCCGGGGCCCTCACCCCTCGTGGCGTGCCGCGTTCGCCGCGATCGCGTCCCTGAGGTGTTCGGCGAGACCGGGCCGCATCGAGTCGTAGTACGCCTTGAAGCGCTCGTCGGAGACGTACATCTCACCGAAGCAGCGGTGCATCTCGTAAGAGACCTCGAAGTACCACCTGCTGACGTGCTGCCGGTGTTCCTCGGCCAGGTCCATGGCCGCCTCGCCGGACGGCTCCTCGCCGGCGGCCACCAGGGCGGCGTACCGCTCCTGCCAGTCGTCGACCTCGGCCTGGATGCGCTTCCAGTCCTCCTTGGTGTAGGTGGCGGCGCGGCGCTGCGACTCGGCGTACGCCTCCGTGTCGCCCCAGCGCTGTTCGGCCTCCTCTCGGTACTGTTCGGGGTCCTTGTCCCCGAAGACCTCGAACCGCTCCTGGGGTGTGAGGTTGATTCCCATCTTGCGTGCCTCCATGGCGTGCTCCACGGCCGCCGCCATCTTCTGCAGCTTCTCGATCCGGGCGGTCAGCAGTTCGTGCTGGCGGCGCAGGTGCTCCCGCGGGTCCGCGTCCGGGTCGTCGAGCAGGGCGGCGACCTCGTCGAGCGGGAAGCCGAGCTCCCGGTAGAACAGGATCTGCTGCAGCCGGTCCAGGTCGGCGTCGCTGTAGCGCCGGTGACCGGCGTACGTGCGCTCACTGGGTGCGAGCAGGCCGATCTCGTCGTAGTGGTGCAGCGTGCGCACGGTCACGCCGGCGAAACCGGCCACCTGGCCCACCGAGTAGCTCACTTCCGCTCCCTTCTGGGTACGCCCCTCAGCCTCGCCCCTCACGTCGCGTGAGGTGCAAGGCCGTGCGCCTGTCTGCGGAACGGAACCATGATTCGTTGAACCGACGGGACCGGCGACGAGGAAACCGACGCATCACCGGCTCCGCCTACGCGATGGGAGACGCAACGCCATGCCGCTCCACTCAGGCCCCGGAAAGCCCGAAGACCACCCCAGGTCGCTGAATCCGTTCTACGGGGAGGCGAACCCGGTCGTCGAGATGACCGAGGCGCCGCCCAGGCACCGGCTGCCGGCCGAGCCGATGCTGCCCACGACCGCTTACCAGCTCGTCCACGACGAACTGATGCTGGACGGCAACTCACGGCTGAATCTGGCCACGTTCGTCAGCACCTGGATGGAGCCCCAGGCCGGTGTGCTGATGGACGAGTGCCGCGACAAGAACATGATCGACAAGGATGAGTACCCGCGCACCGCCGAACTGGAGCGCCGCTGCGTGGCGATGCTCGCCCACCTGTGGAACGCGCCGGACCCGGAGTCCGTGGTGGGCTGTTCGACCACCGGGTCGAGCGAAGCGTGCATGCTCGCGGGGATGGCGCTGAAACGTCGCTGGGCCCGGCGCAACGCGGACCGCTACCCCTCCAGGGACGCCCGTCCGAACCTGGTCATGGGCGTCAACGTGCAGGTCTGCTGGGAGAAGTTCTGCACCTACTGGGAGGTCGAGGCACGCCAGGTGCCCATGGAGGGCGACCGGTTCCACCTGGACCCGCAGGCCGCCGCCGACCTGTGCGACGAGAACACCATCGGGGTCGTCGGCATCCTCGGGTCCACGTTCGACGGGTCCTACGAGCCGATCGCCGACCTGTGCGCGGCCCTGGACGACCTCCGGGAACGCACCGGCCTGGACATCCCCGTGCACGTGGACGGCGCGTCCGGCGCCATGATCGCGCCGTTCGTCGACGAGGACCTGGTCTGGGACTTCCGGCTGCCGCGGGTCGCGTCGATCAACACCTCCGGGCACAAGTACGGGCTCGTCTACCCGGGGGTGGGCTGGGCGCTGTGGCGGGACGAGGAGGCCCTGCCCGAGGAGCTCGTCTTCCGCGTCAACTACCTGGGCGGCGACATGCCGACCTTCGCGCTCAACTTCTCCCGGCCCGGCGCCCAGGTCGTCGCGCAGTACTACACCTTCCTGCGGCTCGGCCGGGAGGGCTACCGGGCCGTCCAGCAGACCACGCGGAACGTGGCCCGGGGCCTCGCCGAGCGGATCGGGTCGCTCGGCGACTTCCGGCTCCTCACCCGCGGCGACGAGCTGCCGGTGTTCGCCTTCACGACCGCGCCGGAGGTGGAGGCCTACGACGTCTTCGACGTCTCCCGGCGGCTGCGCGAGTCCGGCTGGCTGGTGCCCGCCTACACCTTCCCCGCCAACCGGCAGGACCTGTCCGTGCTGCGCGTGGTCTGCCGCAACGGCTTCTCGACGGACCTGGCCGACCTGTTCGTCGAGGACCTCACCCGCCTGCTGCCCGAACTCAGGCGCCAGCCGCACCCGCTGACCCGGGACAAGGAGGCCGCCACGAGCTTCCACCACTGAGCCGCCGCACGCAGGGTGCCCCGGCCGGATCCCGGCCGGGGCACCCGTGGGCCCTTCCGGCCCGGGGCTCACCCCGCCTGCGCCAGGGCCACCAGCTCGAATGCCGTCTTCCCGTCCAGCGACTCCCGGATGATGTCCGCGTGCCCCGCGTGCCGGGCCGTCTCGCGGATCAGGTGCAGCATCAGCCAGCGCATCGAGACCCGCTCGTCCGGCGGGAACCAGGGGTCGTTCGGCAGCGGGAAGGTGTCGTCGAGGCTCGGCACCGAGCGGATGAACGCCTCGGTCTCGTCCGCGACCTTCTGCCAGTACGCGAGCTGCGAGGCGACCGTCTCGCCGTCGAGGAGCCGGAAGCACTCGTGCCAGTTCGACTCGTCCCGGTGAACCGCCGGCGGCTCCTGCCGCGCCCGGGCGATCCAGCTCTGCTCCACCTCGGCGACGTGCTTGAGCAGGCCGCCCAGGGACAGCTCGCTGGCGCTCGGCCGGGACCTGGCCTGCTCCTCCGTCAGCCCGAGCAGCGCCCGGCGGATCCCGCCGCGCTGCTCCTCCAGGAAGGAGAGCAGTGCGCCGCGCTCGTCACCGTGCGCCTCGGCTCGTACGTGCATGACCATGGCCGCCGCCTCTCGTCGGTCCGGTTCTCCCTGACACATACGACGCTAGGGGCCCTTGCGGTCAGGTTCTGTCCGCAAGGGCCCGCCACTTACGCGGAGACTAGAAGGGGAACGCGCTCCGCCCGTGCTGCACCGAGATCCACTTCAGCGTGGTGAAGGCGTCCAGCGTCGTCTCGCCGTTCAGGCGGCCGATGCCCGAGTGCTTCTCGCCGCCGAACGGGACCAGCGGCTCGTCGTGGACCGTGCCGTCGTTCACGTGGAACATGCCGGTGTCGATCTGCTGGGCGAAGGCCACGCCGCGCTCGACGTCGGCGGTGTGGACGGCGCCGCTGAGGCCGTAGGGGGTGTCGTTGACGAGGCGGACGGCCTCCTCCTCGCCGTCGAAGGGGATGAGCAGCGCGACCGGGCCGAAGATCTCCTGCCGCAGGATGGGCGAGCCGGCGGGGACGTCCGTGAGGACGGTCGGCTCGACCAGGTTGTCGGTGGTCGAGCCGTGCACCAGCGCCGTGGCCCCCTCGGCGATCGCCTGCTGCACCACACCCGTGATGGCGTCCGCCTGGGAGGAGTTGATGACCGGGCCGATGACGGTCTCCGCGTCGCGCGGGTCGCCCGCCTTGAGGGACTTCACCTTGGCGACGAACTTCTCGGTGAACTCCGCCAGCAGCGAGCGGTCCACCAGGACGCGGTTGGCGGCCATGCAGACCTGGCCCTGGTGCACGTACCGGCTGAAGACGGCCGCGTCGACCGCGTAGTCGACGTCCGCGTCGTCCAGGACCACCAGCGCGCTGTTGCCCCCGAGTTCCAGGACCGAACGCTTGAAGTGGGAGGCGCAGACGGTGGCGACATGGCGGCCGACCTGGTCGGAGCCGGTGAAGGAGATGACCTTCGGGACCGGGTGCTCGAGGAACGCGTCGCCTATCTCCGCTATGTCGGTGATCACCACGTTGAGCAGTCCGCCCGGCAGCCCCGCGTCCTCGAAGATCTTGGCGACCAGGGAGCCGCCGACGACCGGCGTGTCCTGGTGCGGCTTGAGGACGACGCCGTTGCCGAGCGCGAGGGCCGGCGCGACCGACTTGATCGCCAGCAGGAAGGGGAAGTTGAAAGGGCTGATCACGCCGACGACGCCGACGGGCACGCGGTAGAGGCGGTTCTCCTTGCTGTCGACGGGCGAGGGGAGGATCTTGCCCTCGGGGCGCAGCACGAGCTGGATCGACTCGCGCAGGAACTCCTTGGCGAGGTGCAGCTCGAACGCGGCCTTCAGCCGTGTGCCGCCCAGCTCGGCGATGATCGCCTCGGTGATCTCGGCCTCGCGGTCCTGGAGGACCCCGAGCGCCTTCTCGAACACCGCGCGGCGGACGTACGGGTTGGTGGCGGCCCAGTCCTTCTGCGCGGCCGCGGCCGCCCGGTAGGCCTCGTCGACCTCGTCCACGGTGGCTATCGTGATCGACGCCAGCTTCTCGCCGTCGTACGGGTTGAAGTCGATGATGTCCCAGGAGCCGGTGCCCGGGCGCCACTCACCGCCGATGTACTGCCGAGCCAGATCGGTGAAGTAGGACGACGCCATGTGATCCCTCAATCCCTTAGCAGCCGACGCAGACACCCGTTTCCGCACCCGCGCTCACATCACGGCCTGATCGCGCGTCATCGTACTTGCGGCGGCAGGGAGTTGGAGGGCTCCTGGGGATACTCCGGGTGAGACTCTCAGGAAAGCTGGAGCAACCCCCGCAGCAGATCACGGCTTTCGTCCGGGCCGGGGCTGTCGTGCTGCAGCTCCTTCATCGCGGCCTCGTACTGGGCGACGTCCTCGCGTTTGTCCAGGTAGAGCGCGCTGGTGAGCTGTTCCGTGTACACCACGTCGGACAGGTCGGACTCGGAGAAGCTGAGGATCGTGAAGGAGCCGCTCTCGCCGGAGTGACCGCCGAAGCTGAACGGCATGACCTGCAGCCGTACGTTGGGGCGCTCCGAGATGTCGATCAGGTGCTGGAGCTGGCCGCGCATCACCTGGCGGTCGCCGTAGGGGCGCCGCAGGGCGGCCTCGTCGAGGACGACGTGGAACTGCGGGGCGTTCTCGGAGACGAGGTACTTCTGCCGTTCCAGGCGCAGCGCCACCCGGCGGTCCACGTCCTCGGCGCTCGCGCCCTTCATCCCCCGGGAGACCACCGCGTGCGCGTACGCCTCGGTCTGCAGCAGGCCGTGCACGAACTGGACCTCGTAGGACCGGATCAGGTGCGCCGCGCCCTCCAGGCCGACGTAGGTCGGGAACCAGTTGGGCAGGACGTCCGAGTAACTGTGCCACCACCCCGCGACGTTGGCCTCCTTCGCGAGGGAGAGCAGGGACGTGCGTTCGGCTTCGTCGGTGATCCCGTACAACGTCAACAGGTCCTCGACATCCCGCGTCTTGAAGCTCACCCGTCCCAACTCCATGCGGCTGATCTTCGACTCGGAGGCGCGGATCGAATAGCCGGCCTGCTCCCTGGTGATGCCGCGTGCCTCCCGCAGGCGCCTGAGGTGGGATCCCAGCAGAATGCGCCGCACCACCGAACCGCTCGAGTCCCCAGCGCTCACTTCGTCAGCCTCCCCAACGTCCTTCAGACCGCGCAGTCTGCCACTAAAACACTCCGAGCTGTACTCGTGCGGTTACAGAAATGGAAAGGAGACAAAGATGAGGCACGGGGAGAGAGGAGTGAGGGCGAGCAAGAGGGAAGAAAGTGGCGCAGGAAATAAGGGGAAAGTGGTATGGGAACGGCCAATTCCGGGCGCGTGCACGTGCATCTGCCCTTGCATCTGCTTGGCTCATCCGAAACCATGGTTCCGCGCCACCGCTGCATCGCCACGACCGCGAACACCCGGGAGTGCCTCGCATGGGGACGAATGGATCGACCATGCTCGAGCCCTTACGGCAGGGACTTCCGCCGCTCGATCCCGCGGCCGTGTCCAGCGCCGCCTCCTGCGCCCTGCCCGCCCGCCTCGAGGCGGTGCGTGAGGCGCGGCGGTTCACCCGCAGCACGCTCGGGCAGTGGGACGTGGGCGAGCGCTTCGACGACATCTGCCTGGTGGTCTCCGAACTCGTCACCAACGCGCTGCGGCACGGCCTGCCCCTCGCCCACCACCGCCCTTCCGGCGAGGCACTGCGGGCCGCACCCCTTGACACCGCGTCCGGCGCGCGCTCGGGCGAGCAGGACCCGCCCGTGCGCCTGCACCTGATGCGCTGGACCACGCGTCTGGTCTGTGCCGTGCGCGACCCGAGTCACGACACCCCGGTCGCGGGCGACTCGGAGGACTTCTGCGCCGAGTCGGGCCGGGGGCTGTTCCTCGTCGAGTCGTTCGCCGACAGCTGGGGCTGGCACCCGCTGGCGGGCACGCTGAGCGGCAAGGTGGTCTGGGCGCTGTTCCGGCTGCCGCCGGCGTCGGTGTGCCCGGAGTGATGTCCGGCGGCGCTTTCGACTGCCCGCGTTCTACGCGTGTTACGGCCTGCGGCGCCCGAAGGGGCCGCAGGCCGTCGCTCGTTGCGTGCGCTCGGGCCTCAGCGCATCGCCGATCCGCGCATCGCCGATCCGCGCATTGCCGGTCCGGGCGTCGCTGATCCCCGCATCGCCGATCCGCGGAGTGGCGATGCGTGCACAAGCGGCTCCGCGCATCGCTGATCCGCCCCTGGCGCGGCGGGAGACGTCGACCGCTCCCGTGATCCACCCGGCGTGCACGCCGATGAGACGTGTCACACGATCAAGTGGTCGAACTCGCCGTCCTTGATGCCCAGCAGCATCGCCTCGATCTCCGCGCGGGTGTAGACCAGCGCGGGCCCGTCGGGGAAGCGGGAGTTGCGCACCGCCACGTCTCCCCCGGGCAGCCGGGCGAACTCCACGCATGACCCCTGGGAGTTGCTGTGCCGGCTCTTCTGCCAGGCCACCCCCTGCAGCTCCGTCGCAGCCATGCCGTTGTACACGTCATCCACGTCGCACACGTCGTGGTCCACAGGTCGCTCCCCGGGTGGTGCAGTGGCTGGTATGGCCATTGATGCAGCGGTCAACTGCCCCGGATCATAACCCCGTTCACGTGCAGATGCAGGAGCAGATGCACGTGCACGCGGGGTGGTCCTGCGGTTACAGCTTTTACGGTTCCTTGACTACGCTGGGCCTGCGCTCTGACTACAGTCGGTCAAGCGCATGCCCCAGAGCCCGCATCACATGCGAGCTCCAACCCCCGTGCATGATCTTCCGCGCCATCATCTGTGCCGGGTCGTCCGGGTCGAACCCTTCGTGCACTAGGAAGAGACGCGTTCCGCGGCCTTCCTGTTCCACTGTCCACGTGATGGTCCAGTCCGCGGGATTGGCGGGGTCGGTGTCGGTCCAGCGGACGCGCAGCATCCGTTCGGGCTCGTAGGCGAGAACCCGCACTTCGACGGTGCCGGAGAAGCGCGCGTTGGGCCGCGGCACCGAGGTCATCGTGTAGCGGTGGCCGACCTCCAGCCGGAAGTTCTCACTGCCGGGCATCTGCCACTGTGCCAGCAGGGCGGGCTCGGTGAGCGCGCGCCAGACCTTGGCGGGCGGGTGGGGCAGGAACTGCTCGACGCGGACGGTGGTGAGGTCGTCGTCGGGTGCGGTGCTCATGGCCGGTCATCGTCCGGCATGCGGTCGAGCAATTCGCCGAGGTCCTTCAGGGCGCCGCGCCAGAACCGCTCGTAGGGATGGAGCCAGTCCTGCACCTCGGCGAGCGGCGCTGCCCGGAGGCGGTAGATGCGCTGCCGGCCGGAGCGCTGCTCGGCGACGAGACCGGCCTCGCGCAGCACTTTCAGGTGCTCCGACAGACTCGGGCGGCGCATGGCGAAATGATCGGCCAGGGCCTGAACGGGCTGCGGACCCTTCTCCCGCAGCAGGCGCAGCACCTCGCGCCGCGTGGCGTTGGCGAGCGCGGCGAAGACGCGGTCGGCGGCGGTGTCCGCACCGGCCCCGGTCGCGGTCATACCGGTCTTCCTATCCGTGAGCCTCGGTCAGCAGCATCAGACCGTTGCCGTCCGGATCCCGGAAGGACGCCATGCGGCCCCAGGGAAGGTCGTCCGGCCCCTGGACGGAGACCCCCGCCTCGGCCAGGCGTGCGCAGTCGGCGTCGACATCGGTCGTGACCAACATGATCCCCCGGGCGGTGCCGGGCTCGAAATCACCCATGCCCGGCCCCGAGAGCGTGAAGACGGTCTGGGCGCCCTCGGGGGCGACCTGGAGCCAGCGCCCCTGCGGCAGATCCAGGTCCGCGGCGACCACGAACCCGAGGACGTCGGTGTAGAAGCGCAGGGCGCGATCCTGATCGGCGACGGGGAGGGTGACGAAGGAGGCGTGTGTGATGGTCATGGCCGCACAATAGGTAGGTGATTCCCTACGCGTCAAACGTAGGAGATTCCCTACCTGTATCTCGTCGGGTCTCGACGATGTCTCGTCGATGTCTCGTCGATGTCTCGTCGATCGCATGGCGCGGCAGCCGCCCTCGGCGCCACCGCCCGACCTTGCAACCGCCCCCTGCGACTGACCCGCGGCTGCCCCCGCAACTGACCCCTGCCGCCGACCCCCGCGACCGACCCCGCGGCTGCCGATCGCGCGGATCGTCCCGCGTGAGCAAGCGCACGCCCGACGTCTCACGGGAGCGGCCGAGTCGTGCTGGTAGCTTGCCAGCGGCCGTACCCATGACGTCATCGGCACCCCTGGGAGACTCCAGTGACCACGGCGACCCATCTCACGCGCCGGCAGGCCCGCGTCGCGCTCACGGCCGTGGGCTGTGCGGCCGCGCTCGTGCTGACCGGCTGCAGCAGCGACTCCGGCGGCTCGGGAGGCGGCGCTTCGGCCACGCCCGGCGCGTCCTCGCCGACGGCTTCGGCGGACGGCGGCGGCAGCCCCGCCGCCCCGGGCGGGAAGGCCGGGAAGCTGGAGGGGAGCTGGCTGGCCACGACCGGCGGGAAGGCGGTGGCCCTGGTGATCAACGGTCGTCAGGCCGGGCTGTTCGCCACGGGCGGGACCGTGTGCAGCGGAACGGCGGGCGAGGAGTCGGGCATGCAGATGATCCACCTCAAGTGCACCGACGGCAGCAGGAAGCGCAGCACCGGCATGGTCGAGTCGGTCACCTCCAAGAGCATGAAGGTGACGTGGGAGGGCGGCCTCGGCACGGAGACGTACGTCAAGGCGGAGGGCGGCACGTTCCCGAGCGGGTTGCCGACGGCGAGCCTCGGCTCGTGACGCACGCCTTCCGCCGGGGCTCCGGCGGAAGGCGTGCCCCGCGGACCGGAGGGCCCGCCGCCCGCCGACAGATCAGCGGGTCTCGTCGCCTCCGGCCCCGCCTCCGCGTTCGAGTTCCTCCGGCTCGGCTGCCCGCCCCGGCTCCCCGGCTCCGCCCGGCGCGGACCCGGCCCCGACCCGTTCCCCCGGCTCCCCGCCCCCTCCCGGCGTGAGCCCCTGTTCGGCCCGCTGGGCGTTCCCGTCCACCGCCATGGGGGGCGTGGGCGTGGTCAGGGCGGCCGTGAAGGCCTCCAGCGCGTCCAGGATCAGGGCCGCGCCCCGGTGGGCGACCGTGAACGTGATGGTGTCCTCCGGCCGGGAGGACTCCGTCTCCCACGCGGCGAGCGCCTCGCGCACCGCCTCCCACGTCGGCGGCCGGCGTTCGCGTACCGCCTTCGCCGCCCGGTCCGTCGCGGTGCGCAGGGCCTCGGCGAAGCGGGCCGCCGGGGGAACGGGCGTGGCGTCCGGGTCCGGGAGGTGGGCCTCCAGCAGCATCGCCACGCGGCCCGTCTGCGCCAGCGCCTCCTCGGCCTCCTCGGCGGCCGTCCGGGACAGGCCCCGGTGGCGTACCGGCTCGTTGGCGGCCCGGGCCACGGCCGTGTGCCACTCCGCGCGGGCGGTGCGCGCCGCGAGGAGGGTCTCGCGGACGTCCGGGGCGTTCTTGCCGACGGGCTGCGCGTAATGGCCGACGACGGCGGCGGCGTACCGCCCCTGCGCGGCCAGCCAGTCGGCGAGCCGGTTCCGCAGCCGCGGGGTCTCCCAGGCCGGGTAGACGGCGTACGCCAGCATGGCGAGGACACCGCCGAGCAGCGTGAGCAGCACACGCTCGGGGACCGTCTGCGTCCACCGCTCCCCCACCATGCCGAGCAGGAAGACGACGTACGCGGAGATGCACGCCTGGACCGCCACCTGCCCGGTGCGCATGAGCACGTACATCAGCCCGGCCGAGACGACGGCGAGAGCGCCGGAGAGGGCCGCCCCCGGAGTGGCCAGCCGGACGACGAGGGTGGCGACGGTGACGCCGACGAGGGTGCCGCCGAAGCGGGCGACGGCACGGCTGTAGGTCTGGGAGAAGTCCGGGCGCATGACCATGACCGCGGCCAGCGGCGCCCAGTACCCGTGTCCGAGCGGCAGCACCTCGCCGAGGACGTACCCCACGGTGGCGACCACGGCCACGCGCACCGCGTGCCGGCCGATCTGGGAGCCGGGGTTCAGTTCCCCGCGCATGGCGCGCAGCGCGGTGGGGACCAGCCGGACGAGGCTGGGGCGCTGCAGATACGGGGGCGGGGCGCTCTCCGCGACCTGCTGCCCCTCCGGCGCGCCCCCGGCCGTCTCCACCACGTCCTGGAGCAGGGAGCGCAGCCGCTGGGCCGCCCGGTGGGCCGGACCGGTCAGGATCGCCCCGGTGTCGGGGGTCCGCAGGGCGGCCACCGCCGCCGGGGGCAGGTCGACCGGGGTGCCGTGGCGGATCGAGAGGGCCGCCGCGTCGAGGATGCCGGCGGCGGCGGCGAGCAGTTCGCGGACCCGGTCCCGTGCCCGGCCCTCGCGCGGCACGCCCAGCGCCGGGTCGGCCAGCGAGGCGAGCACCGGCCGGATGCGCTCGGCGAGCCCGCGCGCGCCGTGGAGTTCGGCGGGGCGGTGGCGGGCCTGGCGCCGGGTGACGGCGGCCGCGTTGCGGGCCTCCATCAGCGGCAGCGGGTCGAACCGCGCGACCGGATCGCTGCGCAGCCTGCGTGCGTAGTCGGCCTCGGCGGCCAGCGCGTCGGCGAGCGCGTCGCGGTGGGCGCCCCAGCGCCGCACCGGGAAGACGATGATCAGCCCCGCCTGCACCAGACCGCCCACGATCATCATCGCGGCGTGACCGGCCGCCTGGGCGACGGTCGCCGGCAGGGTGACGGTCACCAGCATCATCGCAACGTTCGAGGAGGCGATCAGACCGGTCGTCGGGCCGGCCGCCCAGCTCAGCCCGGCCACGAAGGTCCACACCGCCAGCAGGGCCAGGAACAGCGGCAGATGGGAGATCGTGAGGTACCCGAGGAACGTGGAGACGGCGAGGCTCGTACCGGAGGCCAGGGCCAGCTCGGGGCGCGGGCGCCAGCTTCGCTGGAAGGTGGCGATCGCCGCCTGGAACGCGCCGAACGCGGAACTGGCCGCGACGGCTGGCCCGAACAGCCACAGGCTCGCCGCGATCACGAGGGCGAGCCCCGCCGCGCCGCGCACCGCGACCAGCGGCTCGAGCCGCGTCCGCTCGACCCTCAGCCCCGCACGGGCGGCCTCCTTCAGCGCCGGCAGCCAGCTCATTCCGCCAGCGTACGGGAGCCATCGGTCAGGCATACGGGGCGAATCACGACAACCGTGCCGACGGCGCCCACGGTGAACGGAGGGCGCGCAACGCCTGCCCGCACGCCTGCGTGATGATCCATGAGCACCATCACGAATCAGAGGAGCCCGATGCGCGCCCTTCCCGTCCGTCTCGCCGTCACCGCCCTCGTGGCGGGCCTGGCACTGACCGCCTGCGACAGCAGTGGCAACAGCAGCGGCAGCAGCACGAGCGACGACAGTGGCAAGAGCAGGAACACCGCCGAGTGCACCCTCGGCATCAAGGTCGGCCCCGCCAACGCCGCCACCACCGCCGGCGACACCGGCAACGTCCCGGTCACCCTCACCAACGAAGGCAGCCGTCCGTGCGCCCTCGACGGCTTCCCGGGCGTCGAGCTGACCGGCGGCACCGGCTGGAAGGTGCCCGAGCAGGAGGGCGCCAACCCGGAGAAGGTGACGCTGCAGAAGGGCGACACGGCGACCTTCACGATCACGTACGTGCGCGGGAAGGCCGGCGGCACGGACAGCGCCGCGGCGAAGAGCGTGCAGATCACGATCCCGGGCGCCGGTGACGCGCACAGCTACCCGTGGTCGTACGGCGAGGTGGCGCTGAAGGGCGGGAAGACCCCGGACGCCTCGGTGAGCCCGATCCAGGTCGCGGGCGACTGACGCGAGCGTTCAGGGGAGCCGGGGCCGCCCCGTGACCTGGGCACGGTCGGCGGCCGCGGCCCCCTGCTCCCATCCGGCCGCGTCGCTGACGCCGCGCAGCCGGGTGGTGACCGTGTCGGGGAACATCTGCTCCATGCGGTCCGTCACGGCGACGTCCCGGGCCGCGAGCACCGGCAGCAACTCGCCCTCGCCGCCGGTCATCTCCCCCTCGGCCCCCTCGGCGGCGGCCCGGAGCCGGTCGCCGATGCGGTGCGCGTACGCGGCCAGGAACGACTGCCGGAACGTCTTCGTGCGCTTTCGGCCGCCCTTGCGCTGCGCCGCCTCCGCCTTCGTCATCGCGGCGGTGGCCTGCACGAGCAGCGAGGTGTAGAGGAGTTCGACGGCCTCCAGGTCCGGCTCGAAGCCGATGACCGTGGAGAAGCCGAGCGCGTCGTGCCACACGGCGCGGCAGCGGTTCGCGGCGGCCACGGCGTCCAGGAGCACCGCCTTGGCCGTCTCGTACGGCGGATCGACGCCCAGGCGGCAGGCGCCGGGCGCGTCCGCGGTGTGCGTACGGGCCGCGAGCAGCGCCTCGTCGATGCTGTGCCGCGCCATCAGCTCCTGCGCCTTGGCACTGAGCGCCTCGGCCTCCTCGGGGTATCCGGTCGCCTCCGCCTTGGCGAGCAGGGCGCGGATGCGGGTGAGCATGCGGGACTCCGGCTGCCGCGGGGCGGCGGAGGGCCGGGGCTCGTCGAGCGGTTCGAGGGCGGGGAGGCGGAGCAGCAGGCGGTACAGCTCCAGGACGGCGGTGGCGTGGGAGAAACGGTCGGGGACACGCGGAGGATCCCGGTCGAGTTCCGTCAACTGGGCCGCCCAGCGCGGCGTGGGGGCGGGCCGTTCCCCCGCCTCGAGGACGATCAGGTGCGAGACGAGCCGGACGTGCGTCTCGTCCAGCTCCCGGCGCACCATGCGGACGACGTCGGCGGGCTGCCAGCCGCGCCGCCAGGCGGTCGCGACGAACTCCTGCCCGCGCCGCGCGAGTTCACCGTCGGCCGCCGGGTCGGCGGCGAGCAGTGACGCGGCGGTGTCGAGGGCGTCGTCGGTGTCGTCGTAGAGGGCCGTCCGCAGGGCGCGGTCCACGGTGGTCGTCGTACTCACACGGTCGATCGTGACACGGGGGGATTCCCGGAGGGCGCGGCCCCTTCGCACGGGCACGCGCGGAGGGAGACCCGCAGATTGTCAACTTCGGGTTGACACCCTCAGACTGTCAACTTACGGTTGACACATGACGGTGAATCCCTACATCTCAGCGAACCTGCGTCTCGACGACCTCATCGACGCCATCAAGAAGGTCCACACCGACGCCCTCGAACAGCTCCAGGACGCCGTGATCGCCGGGGAACACCTCGGCGACGTCGCCGACCACCTCATCGGCCACTTCGTGGACCAGGCCCGCCGTTCGGGCGCCTCCTGGACCGAGATCGGCAAGAGCATGGGCGTCACCCGGCAGGCGGCCCAGAAGCGCTTCGTGCCCAAGGAGTCCGCGGACCTCGATCCCAGCCAGGGGTTCAGCCGGTACACCCCGCGCGCGAGGAACGTGGTCATGGCCGCCCACAACGCGGCCAAGGAGGCCGGCAACGCCGAGACCGTCCCCGCCCACCTCGTGCTGGGGCTCCTCAGCGAGCCGGAGGCGCTCGCCGCCAAGGCCGTCACCGCCCAGGGCGTCTCCCTGGACGCGGTGCGCGAGGCGGCCACCGCGGCCCTCCCGCCCCGCGCCGAGGACGTCCCGGAACTCGTCCCCTACGCCCCCGCCGCGAAGAAGGCCCTGGAGCTGACGTTCCGCGAGGCGCTCCGGCTCGGCCACAACTACATCGGCACCGAGCACATCCTCCTCGCGCTCCTGGAGCTGGAGAACGGCGAGGGCCCGCTCAGCGGCCTCGGCATCGACAAGGCGACGGCCGAGGAGAACGTCAGGAAGGAGCTGACCGAGATCAGCGAGGCCCTCAAGGCCCGCGAGCAGAAGGACTGATCCATACGGACGGATCCGGCGTCACCGCTGCGACACCACTGCATCGCCGCAGCTCGGACCGATTGTCAGACCCCCCTGCCACACTCGTGGCATGACCGGGCGCTGGGCTCTCGCTCCGGCCGGGGACGGTGGCGTGGAGGTCGCCGCCCTCGGCCCGGACGGGCTGCTCGCCGGGCCCGTGATCAGGGAGGAGGACCTCGGCGAGGCCGTGCGCACACGGCCCGAGGTCACCCGGTGGGTGTGGCGGTCCACCGCCGACGTCCAGCCGCGTCTGCTCGCCACGGGGGTGCGAGTCGACCGGTGCTACGACGTCGAGGCCGCCGAGGCCCTCCTCCTCGGCCACGAGGGACGCCTCGGCGAGCCCCGGTCGGCCGCCGCCGCGCTGGCCCGGCTGCGCGGCGGCCCCGTACCGCCCGATCCGCCGACGCGCTCCGCGGAGCCCGGCGCGCAGTCCTCCCTGTTCGAGCCGAGCCCCGTACACGTCCCCCTGAAGGACCTCGTCGAGGTGTACGCGGACCAGCAGCGGCGGCACGGCGGCGCCACGCACCCGGACCGCATGCGGCTGCTCACCGCCGCCGAGTCGGCCGGCATGCTGGTGGCCGCCGAGATGCACCACGCCGGGATGCCGTGGCGCGCGGACGTCCACCGCGAGCTGCTGCACGACCTGCTCGGCGAGCGGTACCCGGGCGGGGGCGAGCCCCGGCGCCTGGCCGAGCTGGCCGACGAGGTGTCGGCCGCCTTCGGCCGCCGTGTCCGTCCCGACCTGCCCGCGGACGTCGTCAAGGCGTTCGCCCAGGCCGGGATCAAGGTGCGCTCCACCCGCCGCTGGGAGCTGAAGTCCGTCGACCACCCCGCGGTCGAGCCGCTCCTGGAGTACAAGAAGCTGTACCGCATCTGGGTCGCGCACGGCTGGTCCTGGCTGCAGGACTGGGTGCGCGACGGCCGCTTCCGCCCCGAGTACCTCCCGGGCGGCACGGTCACCGGCCGCTGGGTCACCAACGGCGGCGGCGCCCTGCAGATCCCCAAGGTCGTCCGGCGGGCCGTGGTCGCCGACCCCGGCTGGCGGCTGGTCGTGGCCGACGCGGCGCAGATGGAGCCGCGCGTGCTGGCCGCGATCTCCCGCGACCCCGCGTTCATGGAGGTCGCCGGCCGCGACGCCGACCTGTACCAGTCGGTGTCGGACCGGGCGTTCTCCGGCGACCGCGCCCAGGCCAAGCTCGCCGTGCTCGGCGCGATCTACGGACAGACCTCCGGCGACGGCCTGAAGAACCTCGCCGCGCTGCGCCGCCGCTTCCCGAAGGCGGTCGCCTACGTCGACGACGCGGCCCGGGCCGGCGAGGAGGGCCGGTTGGTGCGCACCTGGCTGGGACGCACGTCGCCGCCGGCGGCCGGGGCGCCCGACGACACGGCGGAGGAGGCGGGCATTCCGCAGGAGGACACGGCACCGGCCCCGACCGACGAACCCCAGCAGTGGATGCCGGGTTACGCCTCCCCCAACTCCCGCGCCCGGGGCCGCTTCGCCCGCAACTTCGTCGTGCAGGGCAGCGCCGCCGACTGGGCGCTGCTGATGCTCGCCGCGCTCCGCCGCGCCTGCGCGGACCTCGCCGCCGAGCTGGTCTTCTTCCAGCACGACGAGGTGATCGTGCACTGCCCGGCGAAGGAGGCGGAGACGGTGGCGGCGGCCGTCCAGGAGGCGTCGGACCTGGCGATGCGGCTGACGTTCGGCGAGACACCGGTGCGGATCCCGTTCATGACGGCGGTGGTGGAGTGCTACGCGGACGCCAAGTGAGGGCGGCGCCGCACCGAGGGCTCCGGCGCCGGGTGAGGGTCCCACCCGGGCTCACCCCTCCGTCAGCAGTCGCCTCAGCTCCCCCGCCACCGGAATGTCCGCACCCTCCAGCGCCGCGAGGCCCGACTCCCACTGCCGGCGGGCCTCCGCCGCGTCGCCCTCCGCCCGGTGCAGCAGGCCCCGCTGGTGGCGCGCCAGCGCTTCGGTGCGGCGGTCGCCGCGCCGGGCGGCGAGTCCCAGCAGCACCTCGCACTCGTGTGCGGCCCGCCTGGAGTCCCCGCGTTCCCGCAGCGCCCGCACCAGTCCGAGCCGGGTCCGGGACTCGCCCGGCCAGCGGCCGTGCCCGCCCAGGAGACGCAGGCTCTCCTCGAAATGGGGTACGGCGGCGTCCGGTTCGCCGAGCGCGAGACGGGCGAAGCCGATGTCGCGGTGCGCGGAGTGCCGGACGACCGCGGCACCGAGCCGCTCGCCGATCGCCAGCGCCTGGTCCAGCAGGGCGAGCGCGTCGTCACCCCGGTCCTTCAGCAACTGCACCCCGGCCATGTCCAGCAGGGCGTAGGCCTCCGCCGGCGCGTCCGCGAGCCCCCGCGCCGCGCGCAGGGCGGCACGCACGAGCACCTCGGACTCGGCGACGCGGCCACGGTGCCGCAGCGGGGAGGCGATCATCCGGACCAGCAGCGGCACATGGGCGGAGGTGTCCGCGTGACGCTCCACCAGCGTGACGATGTTCTCCAGTTCCAGGACGATCCAGTCGGCGGCGGCCTCGGCGGAACCGAAGGCGGGCACGGACGCCACGTCCGCGGTGTGCGTCCGGGGCTGCGAGGGGGTCGCCCGGAGCCGGTCCGCGCGCTCGGCGCCCGGCTCGGCCAGCGCCTCGTGCGCACGTGTGGCCATGGCGGAGTACCAGCGCAGGGCCACCTCGGCGCCGCAGCGCTCCGGCTCCGCGACCTGCTCGCCCGCCTCCGTCCGTTCGCCCGCCTCCGTCCGTTCGCCGGGCGCTGTCTGCCGGCCGTCCGCGGTCTGCCCGCCCCTCGCCGCCTGCCCGCCCTTCGCTGCCTGCCCGCCGTCCGCTGCCTGCCCGCCGTCCGCCGCCTGCCCGCCCTTCGCTGCCTGTTCGCCCCTCGCTGTCTCTTCGCTCGCCGCTGCCTCGTGGGCGAAGTCCCGGACGAGGTCGTGCGGCGCGTACCGGCCGTAGACGGTCTCCTCCAGCAGGGCGACATCGACCAGGCGGTCGAGGGCGGCCTCGGCGCGGCGTTCGTCCGTACCGAGGAGGCGGGCGAGGAGGGGCGGGCCGTAGTCGGGCAGGTCGAGCGCGCCGATCCGGGCGAGAGCGCGTGCGGCGTCCCGGTCGGCCTCGCGGTCGGAGGCGCGCAGCGCGTCGTGCGCGACGGCTAGCGATCGGCGCACGCTCAGGTCGTCGTACTCCAGATGGTGCAACCGGCCTCCGGTGGCCGCGAGTTGACCGGCCAGGACGTCCGGGGCGAGCGCGTGCCGGGCGGCCAGGCGCGCCGCGACGATGCGCAGGGCGAGCGGGAGCCGGCCGGCGAGTTCGACGAGCGGGTGCCCGGCGTGGAGCCCGTCCCGGCCGGAGACCGCGCGCAGCAGGGCCGCGCTGTCCTCGTCGGTGAGCGGTGCGAGCGGGACCCGGTGCGCGCCGTCGAGCGCGGTGAGCGGGGAGCGGCTGGTCACGATCACCGCGCAGCCCGGGCCGCCGGGCAGCAGGGGGCGCACCTGGGCGGCGTGCGCCGCGTCGTCCAGCACCATCAGGGTGCGGGTGGGAGCGAGCAGCGAGCGGAGCAACGAAGCCGCGGCGTCGGTGTGTTCGGGGATGCGGTGCGACTCGGCGCCGAGGTCGCGCAGTAGCGCGGAGAGCGCCTGGGCGGGGGTGAGAGGGGTCATGCCGGGTGTGGCGCCGTGCAGATTGACGTAGAGCTGACCGTCGGGGAAACGTTCCCGCAGCTCCTGTGCCACATGCAGGGCGAGCGCGCTCTTGCCGACCCCGGCCATGCCGCTGACCACGGCGACGCCGGGCGCGTCGCGTTCGGCGGCCAGGAAGCGCAGCAGGTCCTCGCGGACGTCCTCGCGGCCGGTGAAGTGCACGGGTGCGGGCGGGAGTTGGGCGGGCCTGGGCGTGTTCGTACGGCCGTCGTCGGGGTGGTCGGCGTCCGGGTGGTCGTCCGGGTGGTCGGCATACGGATCGTCCGCGCGCCCGCCGTCCGGACGCGCCCAGCCGCCGCTCCCGGCCCCGGACGGCCCCTCCCGGAGGATCTCCAGATGCGCCTCGCGCACGGCCGCGCCGGGCTCGACGCCCAGTTCGTCGATGAGGCGGGCCCGCAGGTCACGGTGGACGGCCAGGGCCTCCGCCGGGCGGCCGGTGCGGTGCAGGGCAAGCATCAGCAGCCGGTGGAACCCCTCCCGCAGCGGATGCCCGGCGACCAGCGCGGCCAGCTCGGGCACGAGGCTCCCGAGCCGCGCCCCGCCGAGCTGCAGTTCCGCGTCGTACCGCCACTCCAGGACGAGCAGCCGCGCCTCCTGAAGCCGCTGCACCAGCGCATGCCCTCCGGTCTCCGGGGGCAGCCCGGTGAGCGGGGTGCCGCGCCACAGCGCGAGCGCGGCGGAGGCCTCGCCCACGGCGCGCCGCCAGTCCCGGGCGGCGTGCGCGGCGCGGGACGCGACCAGGTGCTCCTCGAAGACGCGGACGTCCAACTCGCCCTCACCGACGCGCAGCAGATAGCCGGGCGGCACCGCGCGCAGCCGCTCGGAGCCGTCGTCGCCGAGCAGGCGCCGCAGCCGGGAGACATGGTTCTGCAGGGACGCCTGCGCGGAGGCAGGCGGGGCGCCGCCCCACAGCGCGTCCTTGAGCGCCTCGACCGAGACGACCCGACCGGGCTCCAGCAGCAGCGCGACCAGCAGGGCGCGCACCTTGCCGCTGCCGATGGTGCGCACCTCGCCGTCGGCGCCGTACACGACGGGCGGACCCAGCAGTCCGAACCGCAGCCCGTCCCGCATCGCCGCTCCGTCGCCCTTCCTCCCCAAGCTCTCGGCCTCGCTCGAGCAGGGGACCCTCACGGCACGGTCGCCGTGCCTCGCCTCACCATGCGGCACGAGTGCCGCGCAACCCCTGACCGCGCACGCCCGGGCGCCGCGTCCCGTCGTCGAATCCCTTCGGAAAACGGCGTGTTCCCGTCGGTCCGGCCCACGACTTCTCGGGGAACGGACCGGCTCACGGCCTCCTCGCCGGCCGTTGGCCCCATGTTAGCGATCTGTTGGCGTGGCCTGATGTGATCCTTTCATCGGATCTGGCCCGACGGCGCGCGCGTTCACGCGTAGCTCGGGGGAGTGTCGCCGCCGTGGCCGGATCCGGGGTGGCGTGAGGACCCGGTCGGTGGAGTGAACGACCGGGCCCTTCGTCGTCTCCGCCAACGCGGCGACCGCCTCCATGCGGCCGAAGGACACGGTGCCGTCTTCGGAACCCACCGCGGCTCAACGAGACTGCGGCTCGACGACACGCGCGCCCTGTCCGGGTCGTCCCCTGACGCTCAGATGACCGGCGGCCGGCCGAGTCTGGTGAGCCGCCACACCGTGCGCCAGCGCATGGGACGCCGTGCGCCGCCGGACGTGCGCAGCCCCTCCACGAACCCGCCGAACCAGGCCTTCAGCCCGCCCACCGACCGGGTCCGCAGCAGGGTGACGGCGATCCACACCCCCAGGTGGACCGGGATGAGGGGAAGCGGCAGCCGCCGCCGTACCAGCCAGACGCGGTTGCGGGCCGTGACCCGGTAGTAGATCGCGTGCCGGGCGGGCGAGGTCTTCGGGTGCTGGAGCAGCAGCTCCGGCGCGTACAGGATGGTCCACCCGGCGTCGACGGCCCGCCAGGCGAGGTCGGTCTCCTCGTGCGCGAAGAAGAACTCAGCGGGCCAGTCGCCGGTCTCGGCGAGCATGGCCAGGGACAGCGCGTGCCCACCGCCGAGGAAGCCGGTCACCTCCCCGCCGCGCATCGGGTCGGCGGCCCCGACCCGCGGGACGTGCCGCCGCTGCGTCTCGCCGTGCTCGTCCGCGATCCGGAACCCGACGATGCCGAGCCGGGGATCGGCGGCGTACAGGTCCCGTACGCGGCGCAGCACGTCCGCGTCCACCAGCAGCCCGTCGTCGTCGAGTTCCACCACGACGTCGACGTCGCCGAACTCCCGCAGCCGGGCGAGGGCCACGTTGCGGCCGCCGGGGCAGCCGAGGTTCTCGTCGGTCTCGACGCAGGTGACCTCTCCGGGAAGGTCCAGGCGTGCGGCGAACTCGGGCAGGGGACAGCCGTTGCCGACGATCACGATGCGGGACGGGGCGAGGTCCTGCTTGGCGACGGACCCGAGGAGGGCGTCGACCTCGGCGGGTCTGTTGCCCATGGTCACGACGGCGACGGCGATCCTGGGCCCCGGTTCCTGCTGCGGCTGCGCTTGCGACACGACGCCCACCCCTCCCCGCCGACGGCCGACCACGCGATGCTAGCCGTTCACTATGAGGACGCCCGGTGTCCGCCGGTTCTCCCCGCGACGGATGATTTTCCGCCGCGTTCCGCACGGGCGGGCACGCGGCGCCCACCCGTCGGACCCGCATGTACGCTGGCCGGAACCGCGTGCAGCGCGCCGCGGCAGCACGAGCGAGAACGTTCGGAAGCACGAGAAACACGAGAAAGGGGACGGAGGAGCGGAACCCGCCGCGGACCGTGACTCCCACCGCCCATGCCGTCCAACCCCCGGGCCGGGTCGCCCAAGGAGATCTCCAGCCCGAGCAACCCCCACGTCAAGGAACTCGCCGCCCTCCGCCGCCGGCGCAGCAGGCAGGCCGCCGGAGTGACCCTCGTGGAGGGGTACGAGGAGCTGGACCTCGCGCTGCGGGCCGGTGTGCGCCCCCGCGAGCTGTACTTCTGCCCCGCGCTGACCGGCGGGTCGGACCCGCGCGACGTGGTGGCCCGGGCGGCCGAGCGCGGCGCCGACCTGTTCAGCCTCAGCAGGCAGGCGTTCGACAAGGCCGCGTACCGGGAGGGTCCGGACGGCTGGCTCGCCGTCGTCCCGGACATCGAGACCGACCTATCCCGCATCCAGGTCGGCGACCGGTCCCTGTTCCTGGTCTGCGAGAGCGTCGAGAAGCCCGGCAACCTGGGTTCGATGCTGCGCACCGCGGACGCGGCCGGAGTGACCGCGGTCATCTCCGCCAACCCGGTGACCGACTGGGGCAACCCCAACGTGATCCGGGCCAGCAAGGGCACGGTGTTCGCCGTCCCGATCGCCTCGGCCGACTCCGAGCAGGTCGTGCGCTGGCTGGCCGACCACGGGGTCAACGTCGTCGCCACCACCCCGGACACCGACGTCCTGATGGCGGACGTCGACATGACGGGGCCCACGGCGATCCTCGTCGGCAGCGAGAAGTACGGCCTGACGGACCGGTGGCTGGGGGGCGGCCACACCAAGGCCAAGATCCCGATGTTCGGCCAGGTGGACTCGCTCAACGTCGCGGTGTCGGCGGCGCTGTTCACGTACGAGGCGGTACGGCAGCGGATGGCGGCGGGGCTGCGCTGACCCCGTCCACGTCTACTTCGGACAGGGATGCGGAGCCGTCGGCGACGGGCGTACCGGCAGGGGCGTGAGGGGCGTGCAGACCGGGGTGGCGACCCCGATGAGCTCCACCAGTCCCACGCCGCCGGTCGGCGGGAGGATCTTCGCCCAGTTGTTGGCCACCCAGGCGTTGCCCGCGGAGTCGATCTGCACCGCCGTGAGGTGCTGGATCGCCTTGTTCCGGAAGCCTTGCTCCGGGGACAGCACGGTGCCGGTGGAGGCGCCGGGCGGACAGGCGGCGGTGTTCACGCCGCACAGGAGCGAGACCGAGGCGTTGCCGAAACCGGCGACCCACACGCGGTCCTGTCCGTCGATCGCGACCGACCAGGGGAAGACCGTCCTGGGCAGTCGGTAGACGCCCGCGACGGTCCCGTCGGGCCGGACCTGGGTGACGGCGCTGCTGAAGAGGCCGGCCACCCAGGCGTTGCCCCTGGAGTCCAGGGCAAGTCCCACGGGTGCCTGGAGAGAGCTGTTCTCGGTGGATGCGATCGGCTTGAAGTCGGGGCCGATGACGGTCACGCTGCCGCCGACCCGGTCGATGCGCCGCGATTCCAGGACCGCGGTGAAGGAGAGGTGGCTGTTGGTGACCCACGCCCGGCCCTGGCCGTCGATCTGGACGGCGAACGGATGGTTGAGGCTCTTGTCGGTGATCGTGATCGCCTTCGTGGGATCGCCGTGCGGGTAGACGACGACGCTGCCCAGACCCGGGGCGCCCTTGAGGCCGTAGGAGTTGGCGATCCATATGTTGCCCCGCTGGTCGACGGCGACCCCCTGCGGTTTGACGAGACCGCCGTTCGTCCACCCCGTGGAGGGCGACAGCACAACGCCCGAGGCCGAGTACTTCGCCATGGCGTCGCCGCCGTAGCTGGGCGCCCAGACGGATCCCTGGTGGTCGATCGCGAGCCCCCATGCCCCGCCCTTCATGCCGCCGCCCCCGATCGGGCTGCCCAGGACCGGCCGGCCGGTCGGGTCGAGGACGGTGACGAAGGAGTTCGGGTCCCGCGTTCCCGGCTTCCAGTTGTTGGTCGCCCACACGTTGCCCTTCGCGTCGAACGCTATGCGGCCCGGAGCGTAGAGTTCGGCGGCGGTGCGGCGGAGCGCCAGCAGCCATGCCGTGGGGGCCGCGGTCAGCGCGGGAGCGAAGACCGGCGATGTCCGTGCCAGGGCCTGAAGATCGGCCGGGGCCAGGGTCGGGTTGCGGACGAGGTTGAGCACCGCCTGCACCGTGTCGGCGGGCATGGTGCCCCCAGGCGGGGTCGCCAGGCGAAGGGCCTGGTCGCAGCCCGGGGTGTTGCCCGCGCACAGGGAGACCAGGTTGGCCAGCGTGCCGAGCGTGGCCAGGGTCTCGCTGTTGGCACTGTCGCTCGTGAGCGCCGCGGCCGGCTTGCCGGTGCCGGGATCGGCGAGGTCGAAGGACGTCGCGGCGGCGTTCTGCAGACCGGGGCCGGGCCCCGTGATCCCGCGCCGGTCGTCGAACGCGGCGAGGGCGTAGGTGGTGGCGACGGTGGTCAGCTCGTTGACCGTCACCGTGCTCACGGTCCGCTCCGGCACCCCGCCGCCGGGGCCGACTCCGACGACCGAGCGCAGCCGGAGCCGGTGCCCCGGCACGGGCGTCGCCTCGACGTACAGCACGCCGTCGGCCGGCTTGGCGTACGCGATCCGGAACGAGCCGTGCGCGTCGGTCGTGGCCCGGCCCAGCGTCCTGACCGCGGCACGCGACCCGGTGTAGAGCGTGACCTGGGCTCCGCTCAGCGGCTTTCCCGCCCCGGTGACCGTCCCCTGCAGGGCGGTCGGCGCGGTACCCGGCGCCGGTGCCGGGAGCGCCGGTGCGGGGGCGTTCGGCATCGCCAGGGCGATGGCGGCGCCGGCCGCCGCGGCCGTGGCCGAGACCCACGGCCGGGCCGCGGTCCACTGTCCTGCGCGCCGCCGCCCGGGGGTGACGGGCCTTCGAGCCCGTATGCCTGATGTGCTCATGACTTTGGCTTCCTTCACTGCGCGGAGGAACAGGACGGGGCCGTGGGGACCCGAGCGGTGGGCGGGACCCGATCAGCCCTGCTGCGCGGTCGCGGACGGCCCGCCCTCGGCCGGTCCGCCCCCTCGCCTCGGCACCCGCAGCGTGAACCAGCCGACCCTGGCCCCGAACAGCCACACCACACCGAGGTAGAGCCCGGGACCGACTGCGCGCATCTCGTCGCGCACTCCACGGGCGGCCAGGGAGGTCTGCGAGTAGTCGATGACGATGCAGTCCCGGTCATCGACCAGACTCGGGCCGGTGTAGACCTGGGCCACGACGGCGAGCACGTCGAACGGGGTCATACGGTTGCTGAGGTGGCCCCCGGGGGCGAAGACCTTGCCCCGCCACAGGGTCAGGCGCACCAGCCGGGCGCATGCCCGGGCCACCCAGCCGCCTCCCCACCGCAGGATGCCCGTGCCCTCCAGGGGCCCGGTCGGAATCTCACCGGGCGGACTGGTGCGGAAGAGCTCCATCAGCCCGGCGTCGCCGGTGCTGAGCAGATCCCTCTCGCTGAGTGCCACGATCATCCTCCTCGCGGACGTGAGAAGCCGCTCCCGCCCGGGCCCGACACGATTCCGGCAGCCGTCACGTTCCCGTTCGGCGACCTCGTCGCACCGGCCGGCGCGTCGAGCGGGCCTCCCGCGGGGCGGGAAGGCGCCCGAGGACCACGGGCACGGCCCACGCGCAGCCGCTGACGGCTTCGTTCACGAAACCCGTCGCCCGGCGTGCGATCCGGCCGACACCCCTCACCCTGGCCACCCCCGGGGAGAACCGCCACCACTGCTGAGCCGAACGGCTGCATCGGCCAGGGCATCCACTGCTGAGCCGAACGGCTGCATCGGCCCGGAGGGGCATCACCGTCCGGCCCTCCTCCCCCGTCGCGGTCTCTCCCACCCGGTCGTCTCCGGGCCGCCACCCCACCGGGTGGGGGGGCGGGCCGGGGCTCGACGGCGCGGCCCGGGACCGTCAGGCTCCGTCAGGCCGGGTCAGGCCGCCGCTCGGCAGGGGTGGAAACGGGCCAGGTAGGCGAGGGTCGAGCCGTGGCGGGCGGCCAGGTGGAGGCCGGACGCGTCGGCGAGACGGTGCAACGTGCCGAACGGTATCCAGTGGCGGTCGAAGAACTCGCCGACCACCAGGCGGCCGCCGGGGGTCAGCACGCGAACGGCCTCGGCCAGCACCCGCTCCGGCTCCGGCATCTCACCCAGGGCGGTCACCAGGTACACGGCGTCGAACGTGCCGCCGGCGAAGGGAAGGTCACGGGCGTCGGCGCGGGTCGGCGTGATGGTGGTGAGGCCCCGCCGCCGCGCGCGGCGCATCACGTGGTCGAGCATCTCCGGCTGGATGTCCAGGACGTCCAGCCGTCCGTCCGGGCCGAGTTGCGGTGCGACGTGCAGCGACTGCAGACCGGTGCCGGGACCGACTTCCAGCATCCGCTCCCCCGGCCGGGGCCGGAGCACGGAGTCCAGGTTGCCCGACGTCAGGAAGGGCAACTGCAGGTCGAGCAGCCTGCGTTGGCTGTAGGGGTACGGGGCCTGGTCGCCGAACCACCAGGCACCCGCGGCGACGGCGCCGACGGCGAGGGCCCAGCGGACCCCGGGCTTGGTCAGGGCGGTTGAGGGCATGGGTCTTCTCCGAGTGGACGGGACGGGACGGTGGTGAGCGGGGGCCGGGAGGGACACGGTCAGTCCGTGGGGCGGGCGTGTCCCCTGACCGCCAGCACGGCGCACACCACCGCCAGCGGCAGCTCCGCGCCGAACGCCATCGCGACCGCCGAGATGCGGTCCGCGCCCGGTGCCGCCGTCATCGTGTCGAACCAGGCGTCGACGACCAGCAGCGTCGCGGTGGCGGCGGCCGTGAGCGGGTGCGCGTGGTGGCCGCGCACGGTCAGCAGTCCCGTGGCGATCAGGCCCAGCGCCTCCAGGGCGTCCAGGCCGATCCAGGCACTGCACCAGTTCTCGGCGACGGTGTTCCCGGGCAGGCCGCCCGCCAGCACCACCAGCCACGGCAGCAGGGCCACCCCGCACACGACCAGGACGTGTTCCATACGCCACCTGCGGCGGGTTCGCGTGCCGGCGAACTCCTGTCTGCCGTTCGCACATTGACGAACACTCACCACGCTCATCGGCTCGGTCTCCTCGCGTTCCCCGTTCTCGTTCACGTCCCCAAGCCTTCAGGGCGCGGCGCTCACGGTCAGTAACGCGGCTGTCCGTTCCGGGGTGGCACTGGTTGCACCCCCAAGGCGGCCGTTTACGCCATGGACCGCTCCTGACCTCGGCACCTACCGTTTCCCCATGCGAACTACCGCCCGCCTGCGGGGTGTTGTCCTGCGGCCGTTCCAAGGAGCCGGACGACCGGTCGCGTTCCTCGCCACAGGGGTCCTGATCCAGCTCGGCGTACTGCTGGTCACGGCCCTGCCGTGGCTGCTCTTCCTCCCGGTCCTCGACCCGGCGGGCCAACTGCTCCTCGCGGTGTTCATCCCGTTCACGGCCATCGTGCTCGCCGGGCCGCTGCTGACCGAGGTGCAGCGCGGCCGCTTCCGTACCCGGCTCGGGGTGGACATCCCCTCCCCCTACCGCGGGCGGCGGCCCCGGCTGCGCGAGTGGCCGATGTCCCCGCCGGGCCGGCGGCAGCTCGTGTACCACCTGCTGGACGGGCCCCTCCTGGCCCTTGCCGGGGCCTTCGTCCTCCTGCTGTGGGCCGCGGCCGTCACCGCCGCCTCGGTCTACGTGTGGCTCTGGCTGGTGCCGCTGGACTGGCGCGTCGACCACCCCGGCTACACCACCTGGGCGGCGTACGTCACCGCCGCCGGAATCGCCCTGCTCTACGCGGCTTCCTGGCTTTCCGGAGCCCTGACCCGGCTGGACACGCGGGCCGCCACCCTGCTGCTCGGGCCGAGCCGCGAGGAGCAGTTGGCGCGCCGGGTCGAGGCACTGGCCGTGAGCCGGGCGGGCCTGGTCGACGCGGCCGACGCGGAACGGCGGCGCATCGAACGGGACCTGCACGACGGGGCCCAGCAGCGGCTGGTCTCCCTGGCGGTCAACCTCGGGCTGGCCAAGGCCACGCTGGGGGACCTGCCGGAGGACGCCCGCCGGGTGATCGACGACGCGCACCGGGAGGCCAAGGAGGCGATAGAGGAGCTGAGCAGCCTGGTGCGCGGGCTGCACCCGGCCGTTCTGGAGGACCGCGGCCTCGACGCCGCACTGTCCGGCATCGCCGCCCGGGCGCCCATCCCGGTACGGGTGAGGGTGAACCTGCCGTCACGGCCGTCGCCCACGATCGAGGCCGTCGCCTACTTCGTCGTCTCCGAAGCGCTGACGAACGTGGTGAAGCACGCGGAGGCGTCCAGGGCCGAGGTCACCGTGGAACGCTTCGGCGCGGCCCTCCTGGTCGTCGTCAGCGACGACGGTGCGGGCGGCGCCGACCTCACCCGGGGCACCGGTCTTGCGGGGCTGGCGAAGCGGGTCGCTTCGGTCGATGGCACGCTGTCGGTCGACAGCCCCGTCGGGGGGCCGACCGTCCTGACCGTGGAGCTGCCGTGCGCGCCGTGATCGCCGAGGATTCCGTACTGCTCCGGATCGGCGTGGTGAAGGTCCTGGAGATGGCCGGGTTCGAGGTGGCCGCCGAGGTCGGTGACGCGGAAACCCTGTTGGCGGCGGTGGAGGAACACCGGCCCGACATCGCGGTGGTGGACGTCCGCATGCCTCCCGGCTTCACGGACGAGGGGGTGCGGGCCGCGCTGGTCGTCAAGCGGCAGTGGCCGGACACGGCGGTGCTGCTGCTCTCGCAGTACGTGGAGGAGCGGTACGCGGCCGATCTGCTGGCCGCCAACACCTCCGGGATCGGCTATCTGCTCAAGCAACGGGTCGCGGACGTGGAGGAGTTCGCCGACGCGCTGCGGCGGGTGGCCGCGGGCGGCACCGCACTGGACCCGCAGGTGGTCTCCCAACTGCTGGTGCGCCGCCACAGCGACCCCTTGGACCGGCTCACCCCGCGCGAACGCGAGGTCCTGGAGCTGATGGCGGGCGGCCGGTCCAACGCCGGGATCGCGCGGCAACTCGTGGTCAGCGAGAGCGCGGTGGCCAAACACATCAACAGCATCTTCGCCAAGCTCGACCTGCCGAAGGCGGACGCCGACCACCGCCGGGTCCTCGCGGTCCTGCGCTTCCTCGGGGTGGCCTGACGGTCGACGCGCTCGGTTACGAAAGTGAAAAGTTTAACCTTCCGTGGCCTGTGGGACTGGTGAAGATCGGCGAGTCGGAAGTAGCATCAGCCGCTTGTCTTTCGATGTATGCAGCATCTTCACCCACCAGGAGACCTGAGTGTCCTCTGCCCACAGAGGCGGGAACCACCGTCGCCGGGGCCGGATAGCCGTACGCGCCGCTGCCGCCACGCTGTTCCTCGGCGGCGCCGGCGCGTTCCTCATGGCGCCCGCCCACGCGACGCCACTGCCGACAGACATCGGCGTCCAGGGCCACGGCAGCGGCGACAAGTCGCAGCTCACCGCCCGCGTGCACGGCGCGCTCACCGCGCCGGCCGCCAACACTCCGGCCAGCCTGCGCCCCGCCGCGAGCGCGGGCGCGCCGTCCGGCACCACCACCAGCCCGAAGCCGCAGCCGTCGGCCTCCGGCACCGCCCGCACCCAGATCGTCGGCGGCACGACCACCAGCATCTCCACGGCCCCGTGGATGGTGCAGCTGTGGTACTACGACGACAAGGGGACCGCCGACACCAGTGACGACCTCGGCTTCTTCTGCGGCGGCACCGTCGTGTCGCCCACGAAGATCCTCACCGCCGCGCACTGCGTCTCGGGCTATGACTGGCACAACAACGGCTCGATCGTCTACGGCACCGACCAGTTGCCGACCACCGACTCGTCGACCAACACCACCGACTTCCACGGCGGCACGGTGACGGGCGTCTGGCGGCAGTGGAACGATCCCTCGTTCACGATCACCTCGCACGGCACCGCCGTCAACGACGTCGCCGTGCTGACGCTGCCCGACCCGATCAGCGCCAAGCCGCTGCCCATCACCACCTCCGACGACACCGCGTCGTACCAGGCGGGCACCCAGGCGCAGATCTACGGCTGGGGGCGCACCAGCTCCACCAGCCAGGACATCTCGCAGGCCCTGCGCAAGGCCACCGTGCCGGTGAACGCCGACTCGACCTGCTCGGGTTACTACGGCAGCGACTTCGTCACGGGCGCCATGACCTGCGTCGGTGCGCCGGCCAGCGGCTCCGACAGCGGCACCGTCGCCACCTGCAACGGCGACTCCGGCGGCCCGCTGGTCGTGAACGGACGCGTCGTCGGCGTCGTGTCGTGGGGCGTGCAGGACTGCGTGGCCCAGGGCTCGTACAGCGTCTTCACGAAGCTGAGCAGCTACGTCGGTGCGGCGGAACCGCGCATCGACGACACCGACCTCAGCGGTGACGGCCGCGCGGACATGTTCGCGATCGCCTCCAACGGCCAGGGCTACGAGTACGACTCGCGCGGCAAGTCCTTCGCGGCCCGTATCTCGCTCGGCGACTGGAGCGGGGTCAACCTGGTCCGCCAGGCCGACCTCGACCGCGACGGCTACGCCGACCTGCTGGTGCGCACCACCGACGGCACCCTGTACTGGCAGCACTACAACCTGTCCACCGGCAACACCGACGTCACCACGCTCGGGACCGGCTGGAACGGCATGAAGGTCATGCTCGTGCCCGGCGACCTCACCGGTGACGGCCAGCAGGACCTGCTGACCATCGACTCCAGCGGCAACTTCTGGCGCTACCCGGGCACCGGCCACGGCAACTTCGGCTCGCGCGTCAAGCTCGGCTACGGCTGGGGCCAGTACGGCACCAACGTCTTCGGCAAGGGCGACTTCACCGGCGACGGCAAGCTCGACCTGCTCGCCCAGGACTCCTCCGGGAACCTGTGGCTGTACAAGGGCACCGGCAAGCCGTCGGCCCCGCTGGCGTCCCGCGTGAAGATCGGCTGGGGCTTCCACTACAACGCGTACGTGATGAACGGGGACATGACCGGCAACGGCCACTCCGACCTCATCGCCCGCGACAGCAGCGGCAACCTGTGGCTGTACGAAGGCACGGGCGACGTCTCGCACCCGCTGGCCTCCCGCGTCAAGATCGGGTACGGCTACGGCGGCTACCGGCTGAGCTGACCGGTGCGGGGGCGGGAGAGGTCCCGCCCCCGGACACCGGGTGAGAACGGGCCCGCGCGCGTCCTGGTCAGGACGCACGCGGGCCCGTTCGCCAGTCGGTGAGCCGGCGGCTGAAGAGGAAGTGCTTACAGGCGCCGTACGCCGTCGAGTTCACGGTGTCCACGGAACTCCCGTTGGCGTGCGAGGACCGCACCCGAGCGCGGAACCCGGACAGGCCGGGGCGCCCCAGGTCGACGGCGGTTCCGGCCGGTACCCGCATGCGGCCGGTACCCGCATGCGACCGGTCTCCACGCCGGCAGGGCCTTGACGCACCACGCAAAGAAGGCGCCAACCGATTCTTGTGATTTCCGGCGCACGACACCGGCGACTTCAAGCCGGTGGATCTCCCGGCCAAAGGGCGCGACATCATCGCGTCTTGAACCCGCAAAACCCACTTCCCCGCGCATCACCTCCTCCAGTACTGCTGGTCCGTCCATGTACTCGACGACGGGGGAAGCGGGATGAGCCAGTTCGGTGTCGACCCCGACACGCTGACCGACCTTGCCGGGAAGTTCGACAGGGAAGCCAAGGGCCTGGCGCAGCCGGCCTCAAGAAGGGTGCCGAGAGCTTCGTCACGAACTTCGTGGCGGACTCGGGCAGCACGATGCTCAACCAGGCCGTTAACGGCCGGCCCGTGACCGTCGGAGACGACCTCGCCAGCGGCGCTTGGGCCGCCGGCGGAACAGCCGTGTTCACTGGGGGCGGCGCGGCGCTCGCGGACGCAGCCGGACTGACCGGGGTGGCCGGCGACGTCCTGAGGGGAGACGGCCTGCTGGGCACCACCGTCAACGGCGCCGCGGGCAACGTGGCCGGTGGACTCACGACTGACATCGCCAACGACCGGGATGCCTCGACGATGGGCCAGAACGCCCTCACGAACGCCGCAACCGGTGCCTTCGGGAACGCCCAGAACCACGGCGTCAACCATGCCTTGGAGCAGCACGGGAGTCTCGGCGGCAAGAACCTCAGTGACCGGGGCGAGCTGGCCGACAGCGCGTTCAAGAACACCGTGGGAACCACCTTGAACACGGGCGTCTACGCTGCCGGCTCCGGCATCGAGGCGGATGTCCAGGATCTGGCGAAGGACGAGTGAGCATGATCGGCGACGTGAGGCTGGCGGCCGTTTCGAACCCTAACCCGGACCACCCCGCCACCTGGGCCGGCTTCTTCTGGGCGCTCCTCGGGGTTGGCGGGTGCCTGATCGTCGTCATCGGCGCCGCCCTGACCGTTGCTCTTTGGAGCGTCAGCGATCAGAAGAAGTTGGGCAACTACGTTCTCGGGCCGGTGATCCTCGTGATCGGTCTTGCAATCGCCGGCTGGAGCTTCGGGCTGTTGTGACAGGGCACGACGGGCCCGGCGACATGATCCTGGCGGGGGTCGCACACAACAACCCGAACTACGATCCCGGCTGGGTTCCCTTCTTTGCGGCGCTCGTCGTGCTCGCGGGCTGCTTGATCGTCCTTGTCGGTGGAGCCATGTCCTTCGGTATGCGGGACCTCGTAGGCCGAAGGAAGTGGGCCGGTTACATGATCGGGCCGACGATCATCACGATCGGCATTGCTGTCGTCGCCCTTGGCGTGTGGCTGTGGTGACCATGTGACGCCGGGCGGCCTGGGTCCCGGACCGGCTACCGGATCCGGCATCGAACTCCGTTCATCCTGAAGTCACAGGCCGATGCCGATGCCCCAGGCCCGGGGGCCCGGGGCATCCCGTTCCCCGCCCGAATTCGGGATCTGTGACGCTTGAACGTTCGGATGCGCTGGTACTCCAGGGCACTCCTGTGGCTGCCGTGCCCCCCGATGGCTGTGATGAAAACTGAAACAGAACAGGGTGGGCATGAGAACTGAACACAGGGTTCGGCGCGGTCGTCGCCGAGCCGGTTTGAAGACGCGCACCTGGGTGGCGGTGGGGGCGGTCGTCGCCGGTGGCGGCGTGGCCGTGGCGACCGTCGCCATGGCCGGGTCGCCGGATCGTGGCGGAGCGCCGGCCGCGCGGGGGCCGATCAAGACGCATGTCCACTCCCTGCCCCTGGCCGGGGCCAGTGCATCGCTCAAAACCCTGGGCGCCCGGTCCACGGGTCCGTTCAGCATGGTGGGCGTCACCTGGAACGGTGCGCACGCCAAACTGCGCGGCACGGTGGAGGTGCGGACCCGTTCGGCCGCCGACGGCCACTGGACTCCGTGGCTGAAGATGCAGCAGCCGGACGACATCCCCGACGCCGCTGAGCTGAACCGTCCCGGTGTGCGGGGCGGGATGTCGCCCATGTGGTCGGGGCCGTCGAACGGGATCCAGGTGCGCGTGACCGGCGCGGGCAAGGCGACCGCGCTGCCCGGCGGGCTGCGGGTGGATCTGGTCGACCCGGGCAAGCCCGCCACCGGCGGGACGCAGGACTCCGGCATGGGCCTGGCCGCGTACGCCATGGACGCGACCGCCACCGACACCGCGACGCCGACGGACAGCGTCGCCCCGACCGACACCGCGACGGCCACAGCGAGCGGCGACGTTTCGGGCACCCCGACCGCGACGGACTCCGCCGCTCCCCCGGACACCCCCAGCGCCAGTGACTCGGCATCCGGCTCGCCGTCCACCGGGACCTCCGCCTCCACCTCGCCGAGCGCCTCCCCGACGTCCTGGCCCAGCCAGCTTCCGTCGCTTTCCCAGGCGTACCCGTCCTGCACGACCTCATCGGCAAGCCCCTCCGCGTCGGCGTCGCCCACCCCGCCGAACCCGATGCCGTCCGCGACCACCTCCACGGTGGCGCCGCCCACCGTGGTCACCCGGGCCGACTGGGGAGCGGACGAGTGCGCGCGGGAGTCGGGTTACCCGACGTACGGCTCGGCGGTGAAGGTGATGTTCGTCCACCACACGGACACCACCAACAACTACTCCTGCGCCGACTCCCCGGCGATCGTGCGCGGCATCTACGCCGAGCACCTCAACCAGGGCTGGCGCGACCTCGGTTACAACTTCCTCGTCGACAAGTGCGGCACCATCTTCGAGGGCCGCTTCGGCGGGATGGCGCTGCCGGTCGTGGGCGCCCAGACGTACGGGTTCAACACCAACAGCATGGGCGTGGCCGCCATCGGCACGTACACCGACCTCAGCGGCGGCGACTCCACGGCCAGCACCTTCCCCGGGGCCACGCCGAGCCAGGCGATGCTGGGCTCCATCGCCCGGATAGCGGCCTGGAAGTTCGGCATGACGGGCGTCAACCCGGGCACCGGTACCGCGTCGCTGCCCGAGGGCGCCTCCGACAGTTACGGCTTCACGCTGGGCAAGAGCTACAGCTTCGACGTCGTCTCCGGGCACCGCAACGGCTTCGCCACCGACTGCCCCGGCAACCAGCTCTACAACGCCCTGAGCACGGTCCGCTCGTACGCGGCGGGCCCGGTGAGTGCGGTCTCCGTCACCGGCATGTCCGGCGGGGCGACCAAGTCCGGGACGAGCTACTACACCAAGGGCGCGGCCACGGTGAGCTGGACGACCGCCACGCCGTCCGCGGTGATCTCCGGCTTCGACGTCCTGGTCGACGGCAAGGCCGTGGCGCACGCCGCCGGCTCCGCCCGCTCCGCTTCGATCTCGGTCGCCTCCGGCAGCCACACCGTCCAGGTCCGCGCCACCCACGTCCGCGGGTCGACCACCCTCTCCGGCTCGGTCACCCTGGTCGGCGACACCACCGCGCCCACCTTCCCGACCGCGCCCGGCGTACAGGTGCGCACCGGCACGGTGTATCCCTCGTCGGTCCCGGTCACGGTGACCTGGAGGGCCGCCGACGACGCGGCGCTCGCCAAGGTCATGGCGACCGCGCCGTCCTCGGCCACCTTCGGCCCGACGGCGACCTCCTGGAACACCTGGGCCAAGCCCGGTACCTCGGACCTGTTCGGCCTGAAGGCGTACGACGTGGCCGGCAACACCGGCGGCGCCACCGTCTACCGGACGCCGAACATCATCCAGGAGACCTCCACCACCCGGACCGGCACCTGGACCCGCAGGAGCAGCTCGAGCTACCTGGGCGGCTACTCCTACAGTTCCTCGTCCGCCGGGGCCTCGATCAGCTGGACCTTCACCGGCCGCTCCGTGGCCTGGATCGTCTCCCGGGCCTCCACTTCGGGCCAGGCGTACGTCTACGTCGACGGCACCAGGGTCACCACGGTGGACCTGAAGTCCTCCACCACCCTCTACCGCCAGGCGATCTGGACCAAGACCTGGTCCAGCTCCGGCAAACACACCCTGAAGATCGTCTTGGTCGGCACCTCGGGCCGCCCGACCGTCACCACCGACGGCATCACCACCATCGGCTGACCCATCGGCCACACCTCACGAAGGAGCCCTCCGCCCGCGGGATGCCCGCGGGGGGAGGGCTTGTTCATCGGCAGGCGTTCGGGGCCCGACCAACGACTGCTGGAGACCAAGACCCGATCAAGGCAATAAAAAAAGACCAGGTCACTGGTTATATGACCTGGCCTTCGCTGGAGCCGCCTTCGGGATTCGAACCCGAGACCTACGCATTACGAGTGCGTTGCTCTGGCCATCTGAGCTAAGGCGGCGCGCTTCCCGCACTATGGTGCGATCAGCAACGTCGGTAAGTCTACACAGTTTCCGGGGGTGCTTTGACCACGCCCCGGAGGCGGCGCCTCCGGGGAGCGTCGCGGCGGTCAGGAGCAGCGCTTGCCCTTGGCCGGCGGGGTACCGCGGAGCAGGTAGGTGTCGATCGTCGCATCCACGCACCCGCTGCCGCGGCCGTATGCCGTGTGGCCGTCGCCGTCGTAGGTGAGGAGCCGGGCGGAGGAGAGCTGGGCGGTGAGGGAGCGTGCCCAGCGGTACGGGGTGGCCGGGTCGCGGGTCGTGCCCACCACCACGATCGGCGCCGCTCCCTCCGCCTGGATGCGGTGCGGCCGCCCGGTCGCGCGCACCGGCCAGTACGCGCAGCTCAGCGAGGCCCAGGCCAGGCCCCGCCCGAACACCGGGGACGCCTTCTCGAACACCGGGAGCGCCTTCTCCACCTCCTCCGGGCCGGAGAACGCGGGCGGCAGGTCCAGGCAGTTCACGGCCGCGTTGGCGAACATCAGGTTCGAGTACCTGCCGTTCGCGTCCCGCTCGTAGTAGCTGTCCGACAGCGCGAGCAGCCCGGCGCCGTCGCGGTGCTTCATCGCCGAGGTCAGCGCCTGGCGCAGTCGCGGCCAGGCGGCCTGGTCGTACATCGCCGCGATCGTCCCGGTGGTCGCCAGTGCCTCGCCGAGCCTGCGCCCGCCCGCGTCGCCCGCCGGGATGGGGGACGCGTCGAGCTTCCCGAAGAACGCCTTGAGCCGCTCGCCGACCTTCGCCGGCGGCGTGCCCGGGCCGCCCAGCGGACAGTCCGGCCGCCGCACGCAGTCCTTGGCGAAGGACTGGAACGCCGTCTCGAACCCCGCCGTCTGCTCCTCGTTGAGCCTGCGCGCGGGCAGGGACGGGTCCATCGCGCCGTCCAGCACCATGCGGCCCACGCGCTTCGGGAAGAGTCCCGCGTACGTCGCACCCAGGAACGTCCCGTAGGACGCTCCCACGTAGTTCAGTCTTCGATCGCCGAGCACCGCGCGCAGGATGTCCATGTCACGGGCCGCCTCGACGGTGGAAACGTGGCGCAGCAGGGCCGCCGAGTGTCGCCCGCAGCCCTCCGCGAAGCGCTTGTAGGCGTCGACCAGGCGCTGTGTCTCCCGCTTGTCGTCGGGGGTGGTGTCGGTTTGCGCGAACGCGTCCATCTCGGGCCCGTCGAGGCATTCGACCGGCTCGCTGCGGGCCACGCCGCGCGGGTCGACGGCGACCATGTCGTAGCGGGCGCGGATCTCGGCCGGGTAGCCGACGCCCGCGTACTGCTCCAGATAGCCGACCGCCGAGCCGCCCGGCCCACCCGGATTCACCAGCAGCGACCCGAGGGGCTTGCCGCGACCGGCGGCCCTCTTGCGGGCCACGGCGAGCCGTACGTCGCCCGCGCCCGGCTCGGCATAGTCGCGCGGGGCCTTCATCGTGGCGCACTCGAAGCCGGGGACGCCGCAGGTGCGCCAGGTCAGCTTCTGCGTGTAGTACGGGGTCAGCGCCGACCGCGTCGCCCGGGGCAGCGCGGCGGGGGCCGCCTGCGCGGTCGCCGTCGTGGAGCTGCCGGTGGAGCAGGCCGAGACGAGCAGCACGGCGGCGAGCAGCGAGCCGCCCGTCCGGGTCACGGGCAGGGGACGACGGGCGCCTCGGGGGCGGCGGAGGGGTTGCAGAAGGGGTTGCAGAAGGCGGGACGGTCCGGGAATGCGCCTGGTGTGCATTCCGTGAGCGTAACCCTGCGCGCCGGAATGATGCCTGAGAGTGATCGGTGCGCCCCGTACGAGTGACATCGGCACAAGGTGCGGTCGATCGATCGACCCCCGGTCACACCCGGGGCAGAGCGAGAAGGCCGCCCCTCACCCCGCTCTCAGCGCCATCGTCATCGCCTCCACCGCCAGCAGCGGCGCCACATTGCGGTCCAGGGCGTCCCGGCACGCGGCGATCGCCTCGATACGGCGCAGCGTGGACTCCGGCGTGCTGCCGCCGGCCAGCCGCTGCAGTGCGTCCTCCGCGTCCGTGTTGGCGAGGGCGACCCGGGAGCCGAGCTGGAGGGCCAGGACGTCCCGGTAGAAGCCCGTGAGGTCGGTGAGGGCCTGGTCCAGGCTGTCGCGCTGGGTGCGCGTCCTGCGGCGCTTCTGCTTGTCCTCCAGCTCCTTGATGACCCCCGCGGTGCCGCGCGGCATCCGGCCGCCCTGCACCGCGCCGAGCGCCGCCTTCAGCTCCTCGGTCTCCTTGGCGTCGATCTCCTCGGCGAGCTGCTTGGAGTCCTCCGTGGCCGCGTCGACCAGCTCCTGGGCGGCTCTGAGGCAGCCTCCGATGTCGTCGAGCCGCAGCGGGAGCTTCAGGACGGCGGCCCGGCGGGCACGGGCCCGCTCGTCCGTGGCCAGCCTGCGGGCGCGGTCGACGTGGCCCTGCGTGGCGCGGGCGGCCGCGACCGCGGCCTCCGGTTCGACGCCGTCGCGCCGCATCAGCAGGTCCGCGACCGCGTCCACGGAAGGCGTGCGCAGGTTCAGGTGGCGGCAGCGGGAGCGGATCGTCGGCAGGACGTCCTCCAGGGACGGCGCGCACAGCAGCCACACCGTGCGGGGGGCGGGCTCCTCCACCGCCTTCAGGACCGCGTTGGCCGACTTCTCGTTCAGCCGCTCGGCGTCCTCGACGAGGATCACCTGCCAGCGGCCGTTCGCCGGCGACGTGAACGACTTGCGGACGGTGTCGCGCATGTCGTCGGCGAGGATCTGCGTGCCCACGGCGGCGACCGTGGTGACGTCCGCGTGCGTGCCGAGCAGGGCGGTGTGGCAGCCGTCGCAGAAGCCGCAGCCGGGTGCCCCGCCGAGCGCGCGGTCGGGGCTCACGCACTGCAGCGCCGCGGCGAACGCCCGCGCCGCCTGCGTACGCCCCGCGCCCGGCGGGCCCGTGAACAGCCAGGCGTGCGTCATCTTGGACGCCTCGGGCGGCGGGGTGTCGGCGGAGGCCGCGGTGACCAGGGCGTCGGCGTCCCGGGCAGCCGCGCCGAGCTGCTCGCACACCTTCTCCTGGCCCACCAGGTCGTCCCACACGCTCACGGGACACCGCCCTTCCGTCGTACTCCGCCCTGCCGCGATCCATTGTGCGGGTCACCACTGACAACGGCCGCGGGCACCGACAGCCGGGGCGGGTCCCGCTCAGCGGCGCCTGCCGCGGCCCCGGCCGTCCCGGCCGTCGTCCCAGTCCTCTTCCTCGCGCGGGCCGAGCAGTTCGTCCGCCAGGGTCGGGAGGTCGTCCAGGGGCGTCTCCTCCGCCCAGTCCGGGCGCGGGCGGCGGGGCCGGCCGTCGGCGTCCACCTGCGGCAGCTCGCGCGTGCGCTCCTCGGCGCCGTCCGGTCGCGGAGCCGGGCGCTCGTCGCGGAAGTAGCCGGGCGGCACCCTGTCCGCCGGATCACCGGCACCCGTGTCCCGTACGGGCGGCAGGACGGCCGTCTCGTCGGCGGCACCCGGCACCACCGGGGGCAGGACCGCCGTCTCGTCGGCCGCTCCCCGCGGCTCGGGCGGCGCCGGCAGCTCCGCCGTGGTCTCCGCGTCGGCCTCCCGCGCCCGCACCGGCGGCAGGACCGCGGTCTCGTCCGCCGGTCCGCCGGATGCGTTCGTCGGCGTCACCAGGGGCGTGGGGACCGTCGTCTCGTTGTCCGGCGACGCGTCCCGCGCGGGCGCACCGGTTCCGGCGGCTCCCGTGGCGGGCGGTGCCGAGGCCGCCGCGGCAGCCGAGGCCGCCGCCTCCGCCGCGGCCCTGCGCGCCTCCTCGGCCCGCAGCAGCGCCTCCTCCGCCTTCCGCTGCTTCTCCAGCCGGCGCTCCTCGGCCTCCGCCCGCAGCCGGGCCTCCTCCTCGGCCTGCCGGCGCCGCCGCTCCTCGTCGGCCCTGCGCCGCGCCTCCTCCTCGGCCCGGGCCTTCTCCTCCGCCAGGAGCCGCGCCTTCTCCTCCTCGGCGCGGCGGCGGGCTTCCTCGGCCCGCAGCCGGGCCTCCTCGGCCTGCCGCTCGGCCTCGCGGCGCTGCGCCTCCTCCAGCTCGCGCCGCTTGCGCTCCTCCTCCTCGGCGCGCAGCTTGGCGAGCTGCTCCTGGCGCTCGCACTCCAGCCGCTCCTCCTCGGCCTTGCGCGCCGCCTCTTCCTCGGCCTTGCGCCGGGCCTCCTCCTCGGCCTTGCGACGCGCTTCCTCCTGCGCCTTCAGCTCGGCCTCGGACAGCGGCAGCATCTGGTCGAGCCGCGCCCGGATCACGGTCGTGACCGCCTCGGGCTCCTGCCCGGCGTCGACGACCAGGTAGCGCGCGGGGTCGGCGGCGGCCAGCGTGAGGAAACCGGACCGTACGCGCGCGTGGAACTCGGCGGGCTCCGACTCCAGCCGGTCCGGCGCCTCCGTGAACCGCTCCCGCGCGGTCTCCGGCGCGACGTCCAGCAGGACCGTGAGGTGCGGCACGAGGCCGTCGGTCGCCCAGCGGTTGATGCGGGCGATCTCGGTCGGGGACAGGTCACGGCCCGCGCCCTGGTAGGCCACGGACGAGTCGATGTACCGGTCGGAGATCACGACGGCGCCGCGCTCCAGGGCCGGACGGACGACCGTGTCCACGTGTTCCGCGCGGTCCGCCGCGTACAGCAGCGCCTCCGCGCGGTGCGACAGGCCGGCGCTGGAGACGTCCAGCAGGATCGACCGCAGCCGCTTGCCGACCGGGGTGGCGCCCGGCTCACGGGTCAGCACGACCTCGTGGCCCTTGGCGCGGATCCACTCGGCGAGCGCCTCGGCCTGGGTGGACTTGCCGGCGCCGTCGCCGCCCTCCAGGGCGATGAAGAATCCGTTCGCCGTGGGGGCGTGCTCCGGGTCGTCGCCGCCGCGCAGGGCGTCGAGCAGGTCCTGCCGCAGCGGCACCCCGGAGCGGTCGTCGACCTTGGCGAGCACCAGCGCGGCCACGGGCAGCAGCAGCGCACCGACCAGCATCAGCGTGAAGGCGGCGCCGCCGTGCGCGAACACGAACCTGCCGTTCTCCATCCGGTGCGGCCCGATGGCGCCGGCCACCAGCGGTGCCACGAGCGCGCACAGCGCGACACACACCCGGACGACCGCGTGCAGGTGCTCGGTCGTCCGCGCCCGGCGGTGCTCCTCGGCCTCCTGGTCGAGGAGCGTGTGCCCGGTGTTCGCGGCCACGCCCGCGCCGGTGCCCGCGAGCAGCGCGATCAGCAGCACGCTGGTGACGTCAGGGTCGAGACCCGCGGCGAGCAGCGCGACGCCGGTGAAGGCGATGGCCAGCGCGAGCAGCCGCCGCCGCGACAGCGACGGCAGCACACGGGGCGCCGTACGGATGCCGACGACCGTGCCGCCGGTCAGCGCGAGGACCAGCAGGCCGTACAGCACCGGGCCGCCGCCCAGGTCCTTGGCGTGCAGCACGCAGACGGCGGCGGCGGCCGCGACCGCCCCGGCGACGGCGGCGCAGGCGAGCACCAGGAGCGGGAGCGCGCCCGTGCGGCCCTTCTCGACGCCCGCGTCGGTGCGGGGGCGGCGCAGGCCCTCCAGCGGCGACCGCGCGCGGGGGGTGCGGGTGCCGGGCAGTTCCAGGGAGGTGGCCACCGACAGGGAGGCGGCGAACAGCCCGGCCGCCACGTACGACGCCAGGGCCGCCTGGTGCTGGGCGAACCAGGTGACGCCCGTGCCCAGCAGGTTGTTCAGCAGCGCCGCCACGACGAGTGCGGCGGCGGCCAGCGGCACCGCTGCGAATCCCGTCCGCAGCGACAGACGGCGCAGGGCGTCCATGTGGTCCGGCAGTGGACGCACCGTCGCGCCCTCCGGCGGCGGCGCGGGCAGCAGGGCGGGCGCCGCGCTCTCCCGGCACACCGTCCAGAAGCGCTCGGCGACGCCGGTGACGAAGGCGGTGACCAGCAGGAGCGCGAGCGCGCTGCCCGGGGTCCAGTCGATCCACAGGGGGGCGACGATCAGCAGGGCGGCCCTCACGCCGTCCGCGCCGACCATCGTCCAGCGGCGGTCGAGCGGCCCCTCCTTTGACGTCAGCGCGTTGAGCGGGCCGAGGAGCACGGCCCCGAAGAGCAGGGTGGACAGAACCCGCGCGCCGAAGACGGTCGCGATCGCGAAGGCCACGCCCCGGTAGCCGCCTCCGAAGGAACCCCCGGCGATGGCGGCCTGGAGGACGAGCAGGATCAGGACGAGCACGGCGAGGGCGTCACCGATGCCGCCCACGAGCTGGGCGCTCCACAGCCGCTTCAGCTGCGGCTGGTGCAGCAGGGCGCGGACGGCGCGCTCGCGGGAATCTGCGACCAGGGCGTCGTCGGGGGCCGTTTGGGGGGCCGTTGGCTGCTCGGCTCGCGTCATGCATTCAGACTATCGGGAGCCGCCGACAGCCCAGGACTGCCACTGGGCATGTACACACGGCCCGACACCGAACTGATGCCGGACCGTGCGGTTTCGCGAAGCGGACGGGGGGAACCGCGGCTTCGGCTCAGTCCTCGGCGGCGTCCTTCGACGCCGCCGTCTTGGCGGCGGCGGTCTTCTTCGCCGTCGTCTTCTTCGCCGCCGTCTTGGTGGCGGTCTTCTTGGCGGCCGTCTTCTTCGCCGCGGTCGACGTCGCCTTCTTGGCCGGCGCCTTCTTGGCGGCGGCCTTCTTCGCCGTCTTCTTCGCGGGCGCCTTGGCCCGCTTCTCCGCGAGCAGCTCGAAGCCGCGTTCCGGGGTGATGGTCTCCACGCTGTCGCCGGAGCGCAGGGTCGCGTTGGTCTCGCCGTCGGTGACGTACGGGCCGAAGCGGCCGTCCTTGACGACCACCGGCTTTCCGCTGACCGGGTCCTCGCCCAGCTCCTTCAGCGGCGGCTTGGCGGCCGCCCGGCCACGCTGCTTGGGCTGGGCGTAGATCGCCTGCGCCTCCTGGAGCGTGATCGTGAAGATCTGGTCCTCGGACTGGAGCGAGCGCGAGTCCGTGCCCTTCTTCAGGTACGGGCCGTAGCGGCCGTTCTGCGCGGTGATCTCCTGCCCGTCGGCGTCGGTGCCGACGACACGCGGCAGGGACATCAGCTTCAGCGCGTCCTCGAGGGTCACCGTGTCCAGGGACATCGACTTGAACAGCGAGGCCGTGCGCGGCTTGACCGCGTTCTTGCCGGTCTTCGGGGTGTCCTCGGGGAGCACCTCGGTGACGTACGGGCCGTAGCGGCCGTCCTTGGCGACGATCGTGTGCCCGGTGGCCGGGTCGGTGCCCAGCTCGAAGTCGCCGCTGGGCTTGGCCAGCAGCTCCTCGGCCAGTTCGACGGTCAGCTCGTCCGGCGCCAGGTCGGCCGGGATGTCGGCGCGCTGGTGCTGCTCGGTGTCCTTCTCGCCGCGCTCGATGTACGGCCCGTAGCGGCCCACACGCAGCACGATGTCGTTGCCCACCGGGAACGACGACACCTCGCGCGCGTCGATCGCGCCCAGGTCGGTCACCAGTTCCTTGAGGCCGCCGAGGTGGTCCCCGTCGCCGTTGCCGGCGTCGGCGGCCGCCCCCTCGACCGGGCCCTCGCCGAAGTAGAACCGCTTCAGCCACGGCACGGCCTGCGCCTCACCGCGTGCGATGCGGTCGAGGTCGTCCTCCATCCTCGCGGTGAAGTCGTAGTCGACGAGCCGCCCGAAGTGCTTCTCGAGGAGGTTCACCACGGCGAAGGACAGGAAGGACGGCACGAGGGCCGTGCCCTTCTTGAACACATAGCCGCGGTCCAGGATCGTGCCGATGATCGACGCGTACGTCGACGGGCGGCCGATCTCGCGCTCCTCCAGCTCCTTGACCAGGCTGGCCTCGGTGTAACGGGCCGGGGGCTTGGTCGCGTGGCCGTCGGCGGTGATCTCCTCGGCGCTGAGCGCGTCGCCCTCGGCGACCTGCGGCAGCCGGCGCTCACGGTCGTCGAGCTCGGCGTTCGGGTCGTCGGCGCCCTCGACGTACGCCTTCAGGAAGCCGTGGAACGTGATCGTCTTGCCGGACGCGCTGAACTCGGCGTCCCGTCCGTCGGAGGCGGTGCCGCCGATCCGGACGGTGACCGAGTTACCGGTCGCGTCCTTCATCTGGGAGGCGACGGTCCGCTTCCAGATCAGCTCGTACAGCTTGAACTGGTCGCCGGTCAGACCCGTCTCCGCCGGGGTGCGGAAACGATCACCCGAAGGCCGGATCGCCTCGTGCGCCTCCTGCGCGTTCTTGACCTTGGCGGCGTACGTGCGCGGCGCCTCGGGCAGGTACTCGGCGCCGTACAGGTGCGTGACCTGGGCGCGGGCGGCCGCGACGGCGGTGTCGCTCAGCGTCGTGGAGTCCGTACGCATGTACGTGATGTAGCCGTTCTCGTACAGCTTCTGCGCGATCTGCATGGTGGCCTTCGCGCCGAAGCCGAGCTTGCGGCTCGCCTCCTGCTGCAGCGTCGTCGTGCGGAACGGGGCGTACGGCGAGCGGCGGTACGGCTTGGACTCGACGGACCGCACCGAGAAGCGGGTGTTCTCCAGGGCGGCGGCCAGCGCGCGGGCGTTCGCCTCGTCGAGGTGCAGGACCTGCTCGCTCTTGAGCCGGCCCACGGAGTCGAAGTCGCGGCCCTGCGCGATGCGCCGTCCGTCGACGCTCTGCAGGCGGGCGACCAGCGACGACGGGTCCGAGGGGTCTCCCGCCCGGCCGGTCGCGAAGGTGCCCGTCAGGTCCCAGTACTCGGCAGAGCGGAACGCCATGCGCTCGCGTTCCCGCTCGACCACGAGACGGGTGGCGACCGACTGGACGCGGCCCGCCGACAGGCGCGGCATGACCTTCTTCCACAGCACCGGCGAGACCTCGTAGCCGTAGAGGCGGTCGAGGATGCGGCGGGTCTCCTGGGCGTCGACGAGCCGCTGGTTCAGCTCGCGCGGATTGCGCACGGCCTGCTGGATCGCGTCCTTGGTGATCTCGTGGAAGACCATCCGCTTGACGGGCACCTTGGGCTTGAGCACCTCCTGGAGGTGCCAGGCGATGGCCTCGCCCTCGCGGTCCTCATCGGTGGCGAGGAAGAGCTCGTCGGATTCGCGCAGCAGCTCCTTGAGCTTCTTGACCTGCGCCTTCTTGTCGGCGTTGACGACGTAGATCGGCTGGAAGTCGTGCTCGACGTCCACGCCGAGGCGGCGCACCTCGCCGGTGTACTTCTCGGGCACCTCCGCGGCGCCGTTCGGAAGGTCGCGGATGTGCCCGACGCTCGCCTCGACGGTGTAGCCCGGGCCGAGATAGCCCTTGATCGTCTTCGCCTTGGCAGGCGACTCGACGATGACGAGTCGGCGGCCGCCCTGTGCGGTCTCGCTGGTCGGGGACAACTTCGCTCTTCTCTCCGGTCGACACTGGGGCCTCCCCAGGCCCTGGTCCCGGGGTGAGGTCGCTTTCTGGTTCGCTTTCGCTGGTGACGCTGCGGAGTGTGACGGTACATCCCGCCCCCGTGTCAAACGGGAAAAGCCCACAACGGCCACTCGAACGGTAACCCGACTACCGGCATTCCTGCCGCCCGGAGTCTCCACCGGCCTTTTCGGGCCTCTCCGGAGGGTGACCCCCCGGTTACTCCCGCCCCGGTCGCCCGGGGGCGGGGAACGGGGATGTCAGAGGCGGGTGAAGCACCACGCGCCGGCCGCGAGCGCGGCCACGGCGGCGAGGCTCGCGAGTGCGGCGGATGCGATGCGGCTCACACCGGCCGCGACCGGCTCACCGCGGTACACCCGTGTCGCGGTCCAGGTCAGCAGACCACCGCCGAACAGGACGAACACCGCGCCCGTGATGATCGCCGGTCCGCTCTCCACGTCGTTCCCTCCCCCGGCTTCGCCCTGCCCGACCCGCACGGCTTCCGGCCGTCCGGCCCGCCGGTCCCGGCCCGCCCGACCTGCATGGTCATCCCGGCCCGGCTCGCCCGAGCCCTTCGCTCCGGGGCGTCCCCTGCTCGGCGGCGTCCCGGCGACGGAGGCTGGCACGCCGGGAAGGCCTGTACGCGAACCTGAGGTGAACGCGCGGCGGACAAGCCACCCCGCACGCCCTGTGCGCCCCTCCGCGCCCCGAACGGCGCCGGGACGGGGTCGGCGGCGGCCGGGGCCGACTCGACGTGAATTCGTGGGTGCCGAAGCTCGCGCGCCGCCCCTCCGTCCGCCGCCCCTCCGTGCCGCCGTGCCGCCGCCCGCGTCAGTGCGCGGGCTCCAGGAACCCCTGTTCGACCAATAGCCGGATCTGTGCGGGCGTGCGGTCGCGCAGCAGCACGGGGTCCTCGCCGACCAGCTGGGCGATGGCGTCCAGAATCCGCCCCGCGCTCAGCGTGCCGTCGCAGACGCCCGCGAAGCCGGCACCGACCGTGTCCACCTTCGTCGCGCGGCGCATCCCGCGGTTCTGACGCAGCACCACGTGCTCCGGGTCCTCGGCGCCGGGCAGCCCGACCTGCTCCTGGACCACCTCGGCGGCGAGCCTGAAGTGCCCGGCGAGCAGCGCCGCGTCGTCGTGCGCCCGCAGGTAGTCGACGCGGTCGAAGTGCGCACGGACCGTGTCTCCGAGCGGTTGTTCGACCGGATGCGGCCATTCCTCGATCGTGATCGAGGGCTCGGCCGCGTCGGTCCTGCGCAGCGCGATCCAGCCGAATCCGATCGCCCGGACCTTGCGCGCTTCGAACTCGTCGAGCCAGGCGTCGTACCGCGCCTGGTACTCGGCCGCCTCGCCGCGGTGGTCCCCGGCGTCCCTGAGCCACAGCTCGGCGTACTGGGTGACGTCCTGCACCTCGCGCTGGACGATCCACGCGTCGCAGCCGCGCGGCACCCACGACCTGAGCCTGTCCTGCCAGTCCTCGCCCTCCACGTGCTGCCAGTTGGCGAGGAACTGCGCGAACCCGCCCTTGTTCAGCCGCTCACCCGACCGCTGGACGAGCGTGCGGCACAGATCGTCCCCGCCCATGCCCCCGTCGCGGTAGGTGAGCCGGGCGCCGGGGGAGATCACAAAGGGCGGGTTCGACACGATCAGGTCGAAGGTCTCGTCGTCCCGGAGCGGCTCGAAGAGCGAACCCTGACGCAGGTCGGCGGCCGGAGCGCCGGACAGGGCGAGCGTGAGCGCGGCGATGTGCAGGGCGCGCGGGTTGACGTCGGTCGCGGTCACGCGTGTGGCGTGCCGAGCGGCGTGCAGCGCCTGGATCCCGGAGCCGGTGCCGAGGTCGAGGGCGGAGTCGACGGGGGTCCGTACGGTGACGCCGGCGAGGGTGGTGGAGGCGCCGCCGACGCCGAGGACGACGCCTTCGTCCCGGCTGCCGATGCCGCCCGCTCCTCCGACGGCGCACCCGAGGTCGGAGACGATGAACCAGTCCTCGCCGCCCGGTCCGCCGTACGGCCGCACGTCCACGGTCGCGGCGACCTCGTCCCCGCCGGTGCGCACCAGCCAGCCGGCCTCCAGGCACGCGTCGAGGGGCAGGACGTCAGCCACGCGTGCGTGGGGCACGGGTTGTTGCAGCAGGAACAGCCGTACGAGCGTCTCCAGCGGCGTGTCCCCGCGCGTGGCCCGGAGTGCGGGCACGGTCTCGCTCCGCGCGAGCGCCGCGTACGCGGGCGCTCCGAGCAGGTCGAGCAGCCCGTCGGCGGTGAAGGAGGCGCCGAGCAGGGCCTCCCTCAGCCGTGCGGCGACATCGGTGCGGTCCGGGGTGGGCAGGGTGCGACGGGGGGTACTCACGTCCCCCATTGTGGCGTGCGGACGGACTCAGCCCGCGGTCGCCGGGGCCGTGGCGGCCGTCGATGCCGTGGCGGCCGCCTTCTTGCAGCTCGCCTGCTCGGCTATCGCCTTCTTGACGTCGCCCTGTTCGAGGTTCTTCAGTGCCGCGGTCCCGCTCTGGTTCTGCTTCTCCAGCTCCGTCATCTGGGCCGCGATGTCGTGCAGCCCGGTGGCGAACTTGCCCTGGTCCTTCGTGTCGAGCGCGTCGACCTTCTTCTTCAGGTCGGCGTAGGACGCGGAGAGGTTGTTGAGGGTCTTGACGGCGTCCTGCTGCCGCTTGGCACCGCCGTCGACGCCGGGGGGCGCTCCGGCGTTGTTCAGGGCGGTCGCGAGCGCCTTGTAGCCGTCGGACATGTCCTGGAAGGCCTGGGAGTCGGTCTTCTGGATGGTCGCCGGCGGGTTCGTGGTGTCCGAGGCCGCCTTCGTGATCGCGTCGTTGGCGGCCTTGATCTTCGCGTTCTGCGCCGGCACGGCGTCGCAGACCTGCTTGGCCCAGGAGCCCAGCTTGTCGTCGGTCTGGCTCTTGCCACCGCTGGTGCAAGCCGACAGCGCCAGAACCAGCACCGCACCGCCGGACACCGTGGCCGCGAGCTTCTTGTTCACCGGATTGGTCCCTTCCATGGCTCTCTCGGCCCCGGAACATACACGCCGACCGAGCGGCACCCACATGCGGAATGTCTCTTATGAGCGTCGATGAAGCGTTTTGCACCAAGCGAGAGAAGGCTCACGGGCAGAACCCCCCACACGGACAAGGGCGGGCGTACGGCACTCTCGAAGAGTGCCGTACGCCCGCCCGAGTGTCCCTCTTCTCCCAGGAGCGGAGGTGGAGGCCGTGTGACCGCTCTCCAAAAACACCACAGGGGCGGCGGGATTTGCACACCCCCCC
>NZ_JBVHTR010000030.1:0-114404 GCF_055565775.1 Streptomyces sp. NPDC028331
CGAGTACATCCAGTACGCGGGCGATGCTCCGCCTTGCGATGTACCGCACCGGACGCCGCGAGCTTCCCGGCAAACCTTTCCGGTCACAGCACTAGTGCCGCGCCCCCGGCCTCCGGAGGGCGTCCCGGCTGCGGGCCGGGCGCCCGCGGGCGACCATCGGGTCATGGACGTCACCCTTCACCTCGCCCAGGACCCCGAGGCCGACGCGCTCCTCGGGCGCAGTCCGCTCGCCGCGCTGATCGGGATGCTGCTGGACCAGCAGGTCCCCATGGAGTGGGCGTTCAAGGGGCCGTGGACCATCGCGCGGCGGCTGGGCACCGACGACCTCGACGCGCACGACATCGCGGCCCAGGACCCGGAGGCGTTCGCCGAGTTGCTGTCGCGCAAGCCCGCCGTGCACCGCTATCCGGGATCGATGGCGTGGGGGTCCCCCCTGCTCGAGCGAAGCCGAGAGCTTGGGGGAGGATCCAGCAGCTCTGCCAGTACCTCGTCGAGCACTACGACGGGGACCCGGAGGCCCTCTGGGCGGACGCCGGCAGCGGCCGGGAACTGCTCGGGCGGCTCCAGGACCTGCCCGGCTTCGGCAGGCAGAAGGCGCAGATCTTCCTCGCGCTGCTCGGCAAGCAGCTCGGCGTGCGGCCCGAGGGCTGGCGCGAGGCCGCGGGGCCCTACGGGGAGGCCACCTCGTTCCGGTCCGTCGCCGACATCACCGGGCCCGAGTCGCTGGCGAAGGTCCGGGCGCACAAGCAGGAGATGAAGGCGGCGGCGAAGGCCGCCCAGGGCCACCGGTAGCCGTCAGTCGGTCGGACCGCCCGGGTGGCGGGGCACCCGTCGCCGTTCCCAGCATGGATCATGCCCGACGCACCGACCGGACCCCCGGGTGGCCCGGAATACGACGACCGCCACGTCCACGCCACGCGCGGCACGCACACGCAGCGACCGACGTGGGACATGCGGGAGCCGCCCTTCGAGGGGCCGTTGCACGTCCTGGCCCGCACCGCCTGGCAGGTCGTGCTGCTCACCGGCGTCGCGTCGCTGGTCCTCGGCGTCCTGCTCCTCGTCTGGCCGGGCCCGTCCCTGCTCGCGGCCGGGGTGCTCTTCGGGGTGTACCTGCTCGCCAGCGGCGTGCTCCAACTGGCGTCCGCCTTCGGCACGCACAAGGCCACCTCGCTGCGCGTCCTGGCCTTCATCAGCGGCGCGCTGTCGATCCTGCTGGGCCTGTTCTGCTTCCGCGGCCGCCTGGAGTCGATCCTGCTGCTCGCACTGTGGATCGGGATCGGCTGGCTGATCCGCGGCATCACCCAGACCATGGCCGCCGCCCACGATCCGGCGGTGCCGGCGCGCGGCTGGCAGATCTTCCTCGGCTTCGTCACCTTCATCGCCGGGATCGTGCTGATCGTCTCGCCGTTCCGGTCGATCGCCGTGCTCACCCTGGTCGCCGGGTGGTGGCTGGTGGTGGTCGGCATCGTCGAGATCGTCACCGCGGTCCGGATCCGGGGCGGGGCGCGGCACATCCCGCACACCGTGTGAAGATCCCACGAAGGCATCGCGCCGATCACATGGAGAACGTCAATCACACGTCCGGCCGGTACACCGTGCGAGCGGTTGTCGGGGCCGACACGATGAAAGACGTGCCGGGGACGGGGAGATGACCCCACGTGAGCCACGCACCGCACCCCCCACGCACCGCCCGGCGGTACGCCTGGTTCCGGGTGCTCGTGGTGCTCGTCACCCTCTTCGTGGCCGGCGCGTACACCGACGCGGTGGAGGCCGACTCCGCCTCCGTGTCCGCAGTCCGGGCGTGCGACGCGGACTACGAGGTCCTCGCCCCGGCACCACGGACCGCGGCCCTCCAGGGGCCCCGCGCCGTCGCGCCACTGCGGCCGGGACCGGCCTCCCTCACCGCGCCGTCCGGCCCGGACGACCTGCCTCTCGTCCCCGTCCGGGCGCCGCGCTCGGCCGCACTGCACGCCCTGCGCACCGTGGTCCTGCGCTGCTGACGGATCCGGCCCACCCGGAACCGTCACACCATCGGCAACGCGAGGAACCCCTTCATGCTCATCGACCCCTACGCGGTCCTGCACGCCCTGGTGCGTGCGGAGGCCCTGCGCAGCACCAAACCGACCCAGGAACCCGAGCCGGAGCCCGAGGCGATGGACCCGCCCCGCCCGGCGGTCCCGCCGGAGAGGAACCACGAGCGGCGCCCGTGGACCCCTCAGCACCCCTGACCCACGACAGCGGCCGCCCCCCGGCGGGGCGGCCGCGCCTCTTGCGGCACGCATCCCGGCCCCTCTCCCTTTTTGCCCCGTTTACCGCATCTTTTCCGAGGGCGCACTCCGTCGCCATGGCTGCGCCCGGAACGTGTCGACCGGTAGGCTTTCCGTGTGATCTTCAAGCGCATCGGAAACGGCCGGCCGTACCCCGACCACGGCCGGGAGAGCACCCGGCAGTGGGCGGACGTCGCGCCGCGCCCGGTCCGCCTCGATCAGCTCGTGACGACCAAGCAGCAGCTCGACCTGGAGACCCTGCTCGCCGAGGACTCGACGTTCTACGGCGACCTCTTCGCGCACGTCGTGAAGTGGCAGGGGGACCTCTACCTCGAGGACGGCCTGCACCGCGCGGTCCGCGCGGCGCTGCAGCAGCGCCAGGTGCTGCACGCACGGGTGCTCGAACTGGACTGACCCCGTCGGCACCCGGCCCGCCGCCGCTCCCATCGGGCCGTACGAGCGCCCTTTGACCCTTTCGGGTTGGACTGCGCGGCATCCGATGATCATCTAGTAGGCATTGCTGCCCGGGCGCACTACGCTGCGCCCATGAGCATGCTGACTCCTCCCGGCATGGGCGGCCAGTACCGCATCACGGGGGACAAGTACCCGCGGATGCGCCCGCCCCGGCGCCGCGGCCGGCTCGTGGTCGCCATCGTCACGTCCGTGGCCGCCGTCGGGCTGATCGGCTGGGGAACCGTGCAGCTCATCGACGTCTTCACCGGCGGCAGCGGCAGAACGTCGGCATCCGGCCCGAAGGCGGGATGCACCACGAAGGTGAGCGCGTCGCCCGCCGCCGCGGAGGCCCTGCCCCGACCGGACCGGATCACGGTCAACGTCCTCAACGCCACGCAGCGCGGCGGCCTCGCCAAGGAAACCGCGGACGAGCTGAAGAAGCGCGGCTTCCACATCGGCACCGTGGGCAACGCGACGCAGCAGTACGACAAGAAGGTCAAGGGCGTGGCGATACTGCTCGGCCCGAAGGCCTCCCTGCACACCACCCTGCCGGTCCTCGCGGCCCAGCTCGCGGGCGCCGACCAGCGCACGGACGCCCGCACGGACGCGTCGGTCGACCTGATCCTGGGCGACGGCTTCAAGTCCCTGGCGAGCAAGCCGGACGCGGACAAGGCCCTGGCCGCGCTGACCAACCCGGCACCGACGTCGTCACCCGGCGAGAGCGGCAAGAAGAGCTGCTGAGGTCCCTCCCGGGCACCGGCTTCCGGGTATCCGGCTCCCGGGCCGCACCGGGGGTCCGGCCGTGCGGTCCCGACCGGGGACGCACGGCCGTCGCGTACGTCTCCTACTCCGCCGCCCCGTACAGCCGGTCCCCCGCGTCTCCCAGGCCCGGAACGATGTAGCCGTGCTCGTTGAGGCGTTCGTCGACCGCGGCCGTCACCACCGTGACCGGCGTGCCCGCCAGTTCACGCTCCATGACCTCGACGCCCTCCGGGGCGGCCAGCAGCACCACGGCCGTCACATCGTCCGCGCCGCGCTTGATCAGCTCCTGGATCGCCGCGACGAGCGTGCCGCCGGTCGCGAGCATCGGGTCCAGGACGTACACCTGCCGCCCCGAGAGGTCCTCCGGCATGCGCGACGCGTACGTGGAGGCCTGCAGCGTCTCCTCGTTGCGGATCATGCCGAGGAAGCCCACCTCGGCGGTCGGCAGCAGCCGCACCATGCCGTCCAGCATGCCGAGCCCGGCGCGCAGGATCGGCACCACGAGCGGGCGCGGGCGGGACAGCTTCACACCGGTGGTCGCGGCGACCGGCGTCTCGATCCGGATCGCCTCGGTGCGCACGTCCCGCGTGGCCTCGTAGGCGAGCAGGGTGACGAGTTCGTCGGCCAGCCGACGGAAGGTCGCGGAGTCGGTGCGCCGGTCGCGCAACGTGGTGAGCTTGTGGGCGACCAGGGGGTGGTCGACGACATGGAGACGCATGCCCCCACAGTAACCGGGCCCAGGCGTCCGTCCGGACCTGGCATCGAACCCCCCATCAGAGGGAAAGTGGGAGGAACCGAACAGGGGTGGTGTGACGATGCCGGACCGGGAGTCCCGACAGGAGACGGAGGCACAGGAGCCGGACGCCGAGCGCAGGCGGCGCCGCGCCAGGTTCCTGCGCGAACTGGCGGAGGCACGGGAGCTGCGCGCCCGCGTCCAGCCCCGCCGCGCCAAGGCCGCACGGCTGCGTCACGCCATGCGCATGCGCACCTTCCGCTGGTAGCGACGCGGCCGTGGCGGGGGTGGCCGTGCGGCCACACCGGCGAAGGCCGCGTACGATCCGCTGGTGGCGGCAACGAGTGCGCTGGTGAGTGGACCGCTCTACTCGAGTGCTCGCGATCAAAACAGCCAGACACAGGGAGCCGAAGACGTCCCCTGAACGCCTTGTTTCTGCCACGATTCCGAGTGGGTGGGGCTCGGAGCCCAGCTCTCTCCGCCCTAAACCTCCGCCGGGGGGACCCCCAACCGGCACGCCTATGACCAGTGGGAGAGTCACGGTGTACTTCGCCGCACTGCTCGCGCGCACCGAAGACGGGTGGGAAGCGAGCGACACAGAGCTCGACGATGTGGAGACGCTGTCCGACCTGGCCGACCTGGCCCGGGAAGCCTCGGCCGACGACGACACGGTGCTCGTTCTGATCGAGCAGGAGGACGCGTGGTTCGGCGTCGTCCGCGTGGACGGCGAGGACGACCCTCGTATCTACGTCTCGGACGCCGCGGCCGCAGCCCGCAGTTCGTACGGCGAGATCCTGCTCACCGACGAACTGCTCGGAAGGGAGCCCGGCGACGACGGTCCGGACCTGGACTCCCTCGACCTCGACGGCACGGAGGACGGTGAGCCCGAGGACGCCGACGACGAGGACGCGCCCGGCGCGGACGCCGCCGTGCCGCACGGCCCCGTGGGAGACAGCGAGATCCTCGACGACCTCGGCGTCTCCGAGAAGGAGCTGCGTGCCCTGGACGCCGAGGACGCGCTCGGCGCGATCGCCGAGGCCCTGGGCGCCTCGGAGGTCCTGGAGACCGTCCGCTAGGCGCCGCGGGTGACTGAGGACGCGACGCCGGCCCCCGACCCCGTGCGGGACCGGTGGCGGGCCGCGATGCGGCTCGCCCTGGACGAGGCGGCGCGGGCCACCGAGGGCGGTGACGTGCCCGTCGGTGCCGTCGTGCTGTCCCGGGACGGCACGGTGCTGGCCACCGGTCACAACGAGCGCGAGGCGACGGGCGACCCGTCGGCCCACGCGGAGATCGTCGCGCTCCGCCGGGCCGCGGCGGCGCTCGGCGAGTGGCGGCTGCCCGGGTGCACGCTGGTCGTCACCCTGGAGCCCTGCACGATGTGCGCGGGCGCGGTGCAGCAGTCCCGGGTGGAGCGGCTGGTCTACGGTGCGCGCGACGAGAAGGCGGGCGCGGTCGGGTCGCTGTGGGACCTGGTGCGCGACCGGCGCCTGAACCATCGCCCGGAGGTGATCGCCGGCGTGCTCGCGGACGACTGCGCGCGGCTTCTGACGGACTTCTTCCGCGGCCGCTGAGTCCCCGGCCGGGCGGCCCCCGCAAACGGATTTCAGACCATGGCCCACCTTGGGGTAGGGTCTCCCTCGGTAGCGTGTCCGAGCGGCCGAAGGAGCTCGCCTCGAAAGCGAGTGTGGCGCAAGTCACCGAGGGTTCAAATCCCTCCGCTACCGCTGGAGAAGGGCCCCGCCTAGGCGGGGCCTTTCGCATGCCCGGGCAAACGGACGCGCCCCCGCCACCGGGCAGGCCGCACCACCGCCGCGTACTTCGAGCGACCCCACCGCACCGCACTGCCCGGCAGGCGCCGTTGGCGCACCGCAACGGCGCCGGGGTGACCCCTGCGACGGACCCCGCACGGGATCCGGGCGGCGCGAAGCCCCGGCGTGCCGCTCAGTCCGCCGGGGCTTCGGCCCGCCCCCTGGAGCGGGGCGGCGGCCTCGGGGGAACAGGGCGCCGTCCTCTCCTCGAGGACACGGGCGTCGGTGGCCGCCTCGCAGCCCGGGGACCTCGCGGTGCGGGTCCCACAGCCGGGTCCGGTCACCCGGGTCCGGTCCTCCCGGCCCTCCGGGCCCCTGCCGGTCCGGTGGGCTCCTCTCCATCGTCCGGCGTCACGCCGTTCCGGCAACCCGGCCGAACGGCCCCACCCCCGGGCCATTGGTCCCCGAAGTCCTCGTACGAAAGGACCGGGTGAGGACCTGGTGCATACCGGATCTTTTGCGGAGCCCCGAACACCTGGCCGGGTTACACTCACCCGCGGCGAACGGGCCCCTCGGGGCGGACGAGACGGGGGAGGCCACGGTGGCGGTACCGGGAAAGAAGATCGCGTTCTACGTGCTCGTGGTCTTCGTGCTGTATGTGATCATCACCGACCCGGCCAAGGCCGCCGACTACGTGCAGATCGGGTTCGAGGGCATCTCGAACGCCGCCAAGGCCATCGGCCACTTCATGACCTGGCTCGCCGACGGGGCCAAGTAGGCCGGGTAAGGTCCCCTCGAAGCCCGGCCGAGCGCAGCGCCGGGCGGCCGACGCCGTCGCCGTACCCCTGGGAGCACCCGTGATCCGCCACCTGGTCCTCTTCAAGCTCAACGAGGGCGTCCGGCGTGACGACCCGCGCGTCGTGGAGGGCGTCCGCGCCTTCGAGGCCCTCGGCGACCTCATCGACGACCTCCGCTTCTGGGAGCTGGGCTGGAACATCAGCGACCGCCCCGTCGCCCACGACTTCGCGATCAACTCGGCGGTGGACGACGCGGACGCCCTCAAGCGGTACCTGGAGCACCCGGCGCACCAGGCGGGCGTCGCCCTGTGGCGCGAGTTCGCCACTTGGGTGATCGCCGACTACGAAATCTGAGCGACACCGCCCACCGATTCCGGGCGACACAACCGACGGAGCCCTCCACCGGAACAGTGGAGGGCTTTCCTGCGTCTTGTGCCCCATTCCCTGCCCCGGTCGCTCCCCCAACACGGAGTTATGCGGTGCTTGCACACAGTGTCCATTTCTTGTGATGCTATGACCGCTTTTGACGGTGAGTTGACAGATGCGTTGACGGATGAAGAGGTGGCGTTGACCGTGTCGGCCAGTACTGCGCCGCCCCAGGAGGAAGAGGCTCCGGCCCCGCCCCCCGACCGGCATCAGACGTCCGCCACGGACCCCGCCCACCCCGACACGACCGAACCGGCCCCCGACACCTCCGCCCCCCGCCCCCAGGAAGCCGCAAGGCGCCGCGGCGCCGACACCCGGGCCCTCACCCAGATGCTCTTCGCCCAGCTCAAGGAGCTCCAGCCGGGCACCGACGAGCACCACCGGGTGCGCGGCGCGCTCATCGAGGCGAACCTCCCCCTCGTCCGCTACGCGGCCGCCCGCTTCCGCTCCCGCAACGAGCCCATGGAGGACGTCGTCCAGGTCGGCACGATCGGTCTGATCAACGCCATCGACCGCTTCGACCCCGACCGCGGCGTGCAGTTCCCGACCTTCGCGATGCCCACCGTCGTCGGCGAGATCAAGCGCTACTTCCGCGACAACGTCCGCACCGTCCACGTCCCGCGCCGGCTGCACGAGCTGTGGGTGCAGGTCAACAGCGCCACCGAGGACCTGACGACGGCGTACGGACGCTCCCCCACCACCGCCGAGATCGCCGAGCGGCTGCGCATCAGCGAGGAGGAGGTGCTGTCCTGTATCGAGGCGGGCCGCTCCTACCACGCGACCTCCCTCGAGGCCGCCCAGGAGGGCGACGGGCTGCCCGGCCTGCTCGACCGGCTCGGCTACGAGGACCCCGCCCTCGACGGCGTCGAGCACCGCGACCTCGTCCGGCACCTGCTCGTGCAACTGCCCGAGCGCGAGCAGCGGATCCTGCTGCTGCGCTACTACAGCAACCTCACCCAGTCCCAGATCAGCGCCGAACTGGGTGTCTCCCAGATGCATGTGTCAAGGCTTCTGGCGCGGAGCTTCGCGCGTCTGAGATCCGCAAACAGGATCGACGCATAACTCACGCGAGCGAATCGCCCGCAAGCGTTCTTCCCGACAACACTCCGCTGAAAAGCCCTCAGAACCCTTCCAACCAGGGCGCATTCGCGTTTCGCATATCGACATGTCACTACAGCGCGTTGCCGACATGTGACATTCTTCCGGCAGCGCGTTTGCCGCGGCCTCGCGACCGGTATTCAGGTGGAGGCTGCGTTCCTTACGACGGGAGCGTCCGCCGCGACCGTCCCGCGACCCAAAGGGGGTGGCATGTCCGCAGACCAGGGCAGCTCGAAGGTGCTCACGCTCATGCAGAGCGACTCCGCGCCCGACGTGCTCCAGGACCTTCAGGCCCCTCAGGACCTCCCGGGTGCCGAGACCCTTCCCGCCCAGGACCTCCCGGGCGCCGAGGCTCTCCCGGCCCCCGAGGCCCCGGACCTTCCGTCCACGGAGGGCATCGACACCCGCACCCTGTCCCGCTCCCTGTTCCTGCGGCTCGCCGCACTCGACGAGAACAGCCCGGAGCGTGCCTACGTCCGGGACACGCTCATCGAACTGAACCTCCCGCTCGTGCGGTACGCGGCGGCCCGCTTCCGCAGCCGCAACGAGCCGATGGAGGACATCGTCCAGGTCGGCACCATCGGGCTGATCAAGGCCATCGACCGCTTCGACTGCGAGCGGGGCGTGGAGTTCCCGACCTTCGCGATGCCGACGGTCGTGGGCGAGATCAAGCGGTTCTTCCGGGACACGTCCTGGTCGGTGCGGGTGCCGCGCCGCCTCCAGGAACTGCGCCTGGCCCTCACCAAGGCCAGCGACGAGCTGTCGCAGAAGCTGGACCGCTCCCCGACGGTCACCGAACTGGCCTCCGCGCTCGGCGTGTCGGAGGAGGACGTGGTCGACGGCCTCGCGGTCGGCAACGCGTACACGGCCTCCTCGCTGGACTCCCCGACCCCCGAGGACGACGGCGGCGAGGGCTCGCTCGCGGACCGCCTCGGCTACGAGGACTCGGCCCTGGAGGGCGTGGAGTACCGGGAATCCCTCAAGCCGCTGCTGGCCAAGCTCCCGCCCCGCGAGCGGCGGATCATCATGCTCCGCTTCTTCGCCAACATGACGCAGTCCCAGATCGGCGAGGAGGTCGGCATCTCCCAGATGCACGTCTCCCGCCTCCTGACCCGCACGCTGGCCCAGCTCCGGGAGGGTCTGATCTCCGACTGAGCGGCGGCGGTGCGCAGTTGCGCGGCGCCCGTCGGCCTGCACCGGCCCGCGCCGCGGCACCCCGTCGACGGCCCAGACCGGCCGTCGCCCGCACGAAACGGTGACCCGCACCCCCGAGGGGCGGGTCGTCGCACTCGCTTGGCGAGGAACGGGACGGCCGGCGGCAGGTAACCGAGGCGTGGCCGGTACGTCGTACTGCGACTGCGCCTCTGATGTGACTGCACGTCGGCACGACTGGCGCGCGTACGCCGCGGTCGACCCGTGGGCGGCGGCTGGCTCCCCTCGGCGGACCGCCCGGGAGCAGGGCTCGCGGGACCAGGCCCGCCAGGAGCCCGCGACTTCCGCACGCGCGCTCCGACGGCAGCCGGTGGCAGCAGCCCGGCCTCCAGCCCGACAGCCGTACGGGAAACGGCCGGTACGGCCACCGGGCCCCGCACCGACACCAAGTCACCCCTGCCGGGCCCGGTTTCGCCCTCCCCGACGTCAACCACCGCGTCAGCCCCGCTCAGCCCGCACCGGGTGTCCCCGCCAACTCCGGCGGTCTTCCGATGCGTTCGGGCACGGTGACCCCCGGAACGCACATCATCGGGGCGCTCGGGATCGACCGGGAGACGGTCGAGTCCACGCAGGCGCTGCCCGCGCCGAGCGCCGCCGGGCGTCGGTGTAGGGGACCTGGACGGTGTGCGGTCGACGCCGTGTTGAATCCCCGCGCGCGAGCGAAGCCGTCCGCGGGGGGGTCGGCAGGGACATCGAGACCCGGGACGTGTCCGCCCAGTGGACACAGGGGGAGTGAGGGCGGTGCCCTACTTCAGCGCGAGCCAGGCGACCGCGGCGACGACCGCGACGGCGACGACGATGCCGACGATCAGGCCGATACGGGGGCCGGCCGGAGCGGCCGCCTGCTGCCGGCCCTGGGGGGCCGCCTCGTCGACGAACGCGCGGAACATCTGCGTGCTGCCAGCGGGGTCGTAGTTGCCCTGGGGGCCCTGGGTGTTAGCCATGGCCCCGGACCCTAGCGAATACGTGGGGCACTGCCCAAGTGAGGGTTGTGTGAGCGAGCCCGTCTCGGGCCCGGGCGCGAGGCCGTTCACAGCGATGCCACAGACAGGGACACCTTCCGACCTGCACATTTACTGTCGCCAACACTTGCCTTTGCCAAGTTTTTATCCCGGGCGCCCACTGATTCATTTGCCTGCAGCAACCAATCTCTCTATGGTTGCTTCAGGCAACGATGAGAAGGAGGTGCCATGGCCGAGCGAGCGCAGTACCAAGAGCTGGCGCGTCAGCTCAGCGCCTTCGGTGCCGTGAAGCGAGACCTCGGGCGCTGCCTGCCGCCCGACTGCCCCGGCGGATCCGCCGCCGTGCTGACCCTGCTCGGCCACCACGGCGACATGCGCATGAGCAAGCTCGCGGAACTGCTGGCCGTCGACATGTCGGTCACCAGCCGCCATGTCGCGCACGTCGCGGACCGCGGCTGGATCGAGCGCTGCCCGGACCCCGCGGACAAGCGCTCCCGCATCCTGCGCCTGACCGCGCCCGGCCGGGTCCAGCTCGACGAGCTGTCCCGGCGCACCGCCGCGCTGCTCGCCGACCGGCTGAGCGACTGGTCCGAGGACGACGTCGGCCGGCTCATCCAGCTCATGGCACGACTCCGGGAGAGCTTCGGCGACTGCCGTTCCGGGCCCCGGCCCGCGCAGACGGCACCCGCGACCAAAGCCGTTGCCCACCAGACCACCCGTACACCCGCAAGCACGTAAGTAAAGGAAGCCCATGGCAACGACCACACCAGCCGGTGTGCGGGCTCACGCCAAGCACGGGGGAGCCTCCCCGGACGGCGCTCCGATGACGCACCGGCAGATCATGGAGGCCCTCTCCGGGCTCCTCCTCGGCATGTTCGTGGCGATCCTGTCGTCCACGATCGTCACCAACGCGCTGCCGCACATCATCGGCGACCTCGGCGGCGGCCAGTCCGCCTACACCTGGGTCGTCACCGCCTCGCTGCTGGCGATGACCGCGACCACCCCGCTGTGGGGCAAGCTCGCGGACCTGTACAGCAAGAAGGCGCTCGTCCAGATAGCCCTGATCGTCTACGTCCTGGGCTCGATGGCGGCCGGCCTGTCGCAGAACCCGGGCATGCTGATCGCCTGCCGTGTCGTGCAGGGCATCGGCGTCGGCGGCCTGTCCGCGCTGGCGCAGATCGTCATGGCCGCGATGATCTCCCCGCGCGAGCGCGGGCGTTACTCCGGCTACCTGGGCGCCACGTTCGCCATCGCCACCGTCGGCGGCCCGCTGCTCGGCGGTGTCATCACCGACACCTCCTGGCTGGGCTGGCGCTGGTGCTTCTACGTCGGCGTGCCCTTCGCGGTGATCGCGCTGATCGTGCTGCAGAAGACCCTGCACCTGCCCGTGGTGAAGCGGGAGGTCAAGGTCGACTGGGGCGGCGCGTTCTTCATCGCGGCCGCGGTCTCGCTGCTGCTCGTCTGGGTGACCTTCGCCGGTGACAAGTACGACTGGCTGTCCTGGCAGACGTACACCATGGTCGGCGGTTCCATCGTCCTCGGTGCGCTGTTCGTGCTGACCGAGACCAAGGCGAGCGAGCCGATCATCCCGCTGCGGCTGTTCCGCAACCGCACCATCACCCTGGCGTCGCTCGCCTCGCTCTTCGTGGGCGTCGCGATGTTCACCGGCACGGTGTTCTTCAGCCAGTACTTCCAGCTCGCCCGCGACAAGTCCCCGACGATGTCGGGCGTCCTGACGATCCCGATGATCGGTGGCCTGTTCGTCTCCTCCACCGTCTCCGGCCAGTTCATCACCCGCACGGGACGCTGGAAGGCGTGGCTGGTCAGCGGTGGTGTGCTGGTGACGGCCGGCCTGGGCCTGCTCGGCAGCATCCGGTACGACACGGCCTACTGGAAGATGTCGATCTTCATGGCCCTGATGGGTCTCGGCATCGGCATGATGATGCAGAACCTGGTGCTGTGCACCCAGAACCAGGTGGCGCCCTCCGACCTCGGCTCCGCCAGCTCCACGGTCACCTTCTTCCGTTCCCTCGGCGGTGCGGTCGGCGTCTCCGCGCTCGGCGCGGTGCTCTCCCACCGGATCACCCACTACATCACGGACGGCATCAGCGCCCTGAGCCCGAAGTACCAGGCCGCCCTGGCCGGCTCGAGCTCCACGGACAGCATCCCGGACCTGGGCAAGCTGCCGGTCCCGCTGCGCACGCTGCTGCAGAGCGCCTACGGCCACGGCATCGCCGACGTCTTCCTGATCGCCGGCTGCCTCGCGGCCGTCGCCTTCCTGATCACCCTGTTCATCAAGGAGGTCCCGTTGAAGACCAAGGGCGCGCTGGCGCAGGCCGCCGCCGACTCGGCGCCGCAGGAGGCCCCCGCGGTGGCCGCCCCGGCCGCCGCATCGGCCGAGACCGCCGCGCCGGCCGCGGAGAGGGTCCCGAGCTGGGCGGTGGCGAGCACCGAGGCCGGTCCCGAGGGCACGGGCACGCAGCGGCTCGCGGCCGTCGCCACCATCGCCCGGCCGGAGGCCTCCGGTGACGGCGGCGGCATCCCGGTCCGCGGCTTCGTCCGCGGCGGGGAGGGCGCGCCGGTCCCGCAGGCCGCCGTCACCCTGATCTCCCTCGGGGGACGGCAGCTCGGCCGGTCGGTCGCGCAGGCCGACGGCGCCTACGCGGTGGACGCGCCGGGCACCGGCTCCTACGTCCTGATCGCCTCCGCCGACGGCTACCAGCCGCAGGCCTCCACGATCGTCGTGCACGACGAACCGGTGTCGTACGACGTCCTGCTCAGCGGCACCAGCGGCCTGAGCGGTGTCGTCCGCGCCACGGAGACCGGGCTGCCGGTCAAGGACGCGATGGTCATCGTCACCGACGTGCGCGGGGACCTGCTGGCCACCGCCACCACCGGCGAGCAGGGCACCTTCTCCTTCGCCGAGCTGGTGCCGGGTGCCGTGACCGTCGCCGTCAACGCCGCCGGTCACCGGCCGCGGGCCCTGCCCGTCGAGGTCGGCGCCGCCGGGGTGACCCGGGTCGAGATCGACCTCGACTCCGGCTCCCAGGTCCAGGGCGTCGTACGAGCCCCGCACGGCCCCCTCGCGGACGCCCGGGTGACCCTGGTGGACGCGGCCGGCAACGTGGTCGGCACCGCCACCACCGGTGCGGACGGCGCGTACGCCTTCACCGATCTGGGCAGCGGTGAGTACACCGTCATCGCGACCGGTTACCCGCCGGTGGCCACGGCGGTGACCGTCTCCGGCCGCGGCGTCGACGACCACGACATCGAACTCGCCCACCCGGGCGAGTAGTCGGAAGTCCGGCTCCTGGGGGCGCGCGGTGAGCGACAAGCGCCCCCTCGGGCCGGACTTTTTTCGGCCGCCACGGGGATTTATCAAGATTCAAGGGATTTAGAGGGGAACCACGCGATGGGACTGACCGCACGGATCCGTACGCGAGACGGATGGGCCGTGTCGCACGCGGTCGTCACCGTGACCGACATGACCGGGACGCAGGTCCTGCGCGCCGAGGCCGACGCGGAGGGTGTCGTCCGGGACGCGACCGAGCTGGCGCCCGGCGCCTACACCGTGATCGTCACGGCGGTCGGTTACGCGCCCGCCGCCGCCAGCGCGATCGTCACCGCCAGCGGACGGGCCGAGGTCGGTACCGTGACGCTCGCGCGGCAGGGCGGCACCGAACTGCCGCCGCCCGGGCCGTGGACCATCGACCCGGCGCACTCCTCGGTGGGCGCGGTCGCGCAGCACCTGGGGATCTCCAGCGTGCACGGGCGGTTCACGGACTTCGCCGGGCGCATCGAGATCGCCCCGGACGAGGTGGAGAAGTCGCGCGTCGAGGCCGTCATCCGCGCCGAGTCCATCGACACGGGCAACGGCATGCGCGACACCCACCTGAGGTCGGCGGACTTCCTGGACGTCGAGAAGTACCCGGAGATCACCTACCGCTCGACCGGCCTGACGGCCGCGGGCGCCGACCGCTGGACCGTCCACGGCGAGCTGACGCTGCACGGGGTGGTCCGCCCGGTCGATCTGGACCTCGCCTACCTCGGCACCGGTTCCGACCCGTGGGGCGGCACCCGCGCCGCCTTCCGCGCGACCACGGAACTGCGCCGGGAGGACTTCGCGATGAACTACAACCAGATCGTCCAGGCGGGCATCGCCGCGATCGGCACCACCCTGAAGGTGGAGCTGGACATCCAGGCCGTGCAGGGCGAGGCGCTACCGTCCGCGTGACGGCGGGCGGTCTTCGCCCGAGACGCGGGACACCAGATGGGTGGCCAGGTCCCGCAGCTTGGTGTTGGTGTCCTGGGAGATACGGCGCAGGCGCTCCAGGGCGATACGGGCGCTGACCCGCTCCTGCGCCATCAGGATGCCCACCGCCTGGTCGATGACGCTGCGGGAGAGCAGCGCGGTGCGTACGTCGGACGCGTCGGCGCGCTCGCGTTCCAGGCGCAGGGCGACTTCGACGGCCTCGGCGGTCCGCGCCGCGAAGGCGCGGGCCAGGTCCCGGTGCTCGCCGAGCAGTCCGGGCTCGGCGCCGTAGAAGTTCAGCGCGGCGCCGGTGTCGCCCTCGACGACGAGCGGCACCGCGAGCACGCACCGCACCCCGACCGAGAGCGCGTACCGCGTGTACTCAGGCCAGCGGGTCTCGCCGGCCAGGTCGGGCGCGTACTGTTCGGTCCCGGTGTCGGCGGCCGTGACGCAGGGGCCGGTGCCGTTCTCGTACTGGCGCAGGTCCAGGCCGCTCACGGAGCCGTGGAGGCCCGTCGGTTCGGTTCCGCTGCCGGCCAGGGTCAGCAGACGGTCCCCGCGGCGGACGGTGATACTGCACGCGGCACAGCCGGGCACGGCCTCGACCGCACGGTCGGTCAGGTCCCGCAGCAGCGTGTCGAGACCGCCGCTGCGCACGATCGCCTGGTCGAGCGGGTAGGGCATCTCGGGTCTCATGTCATGCTTTTGTCCCCGTTTCGCCGATCGACTCCCCACCGTCATGTGGTGTGGTTCGCATCGACGATGCGGCGGGCGAGGTCCCGCAGTTTGACGTTCTCCCGCTGCGAGGCGCGGACCAGGCTGTCGAACGCCTCCGTGGCGTCCATGTTCAGGCGCTCCATCAGGATGCCGGTGGCCTGGCCGATCAGGTCCCGGGTGTGCATCGCCTCGGTGAGCTGCTCGCGCACGGTCACCGAGTCCAGCGCGAGGCCGACGTGTGCCGTGAACAGCCGTCCGATCCGCGTCGCGGCGTCGTCGAAGGCGTGCGGCTTGCGGGCGTAGACGGTGAGCACGGTCAGCCGTCGCTTGTCGGCGCGCAGCCGCAGCGCGAGCGCCGAGCGCAGGCCCAGGCCCGTCAGCACGGAGCCGCCCGCGTCGCTCTCGCTGTCCTCCACGTGCACGACGGGCGCGTGCCACAGATGGTCCCAGTACGGGGCACCGTCGCGGCCCGGGCGGGAGTCGTGGGCGGTGCGGACGACCTCGTCGCTCCAGGCGACCGTACGGAAGTGACTGCCGCGTTCCGCCTCGGAGATGGCCGCGTGTTCGGCACCGGGCACGAGCCGCACGGCGAGGCGCACGGCGGTGCTCATGGTGCTGGCGGGGGTGGTCGTGTCGTGCAGTTGCCGAGCCGCTGCCGTCAACGCTTCGGCCAGCTCGAAACCCCTCGCAAAACCGGGCACATCGGAAAAGTCGGACGCAGGCACACGAACCTCTTCGGCGTGCACGGCCATACGGCCATGCGCAGGAGAGCTCCGCAGCACATTCCCGACTGCGAGCACAGGACGCACAGAACTTTATCTCCTTCCGGCGCGGCGATTGACGTCCGGTTGACTCTCGGCGGTGCCCCTTTCGGAGCGGTGGCCGGAAGTGGTCCAATGAGGCGAAGGTCAGGAAGCGGCCTCCCTGAGCCCGGACGAACCTCTGCCAGGTGAGTGCCATGACCCATGTCCCGAGCCGGTGCCGGGTGCGCGACCTGCCTGGTCGCAGCCTGATCCTCCTGCCCCCGGAGATCGACCTGTCCAACTCCCCCGCACTGGGCGCCGCCATCATGTCCTTCGCCGGGGCACGCGCCGACCGGCTGAGCGTGCTGGTCCTGGACTTCACCCGGACCGACTTCATGGACTCCCAGGGCGCCCGCCTCGTCCAGAACGTACGGTGCCGGCTGCCCGCGCGGGTCGGAGTACGCGTGGTGGCGGCACCGATCGGCGTCCCGCGCCGCGTCCTGGAGCTGACCGGGGTACGGCGCGACGTGCCCGTGTACGACAGCCTGACGGAGGCGCTGGACTCCTGAGCGCGCCGTGGTCGTAGGCACGACAGGGTCAGCCCCCGCACCGGCCTGGACCTCTAGGCTGCGGGCATGGCACCGAACATCGCGACCAACACCGACGTATCACTGAACGAGTTGCTGGACTTCGTACGCCCCCGTCACCGCGCGATCCTGCTGACCCGCCGCGCCGACGGCAGCCCCCAGGGCTCACCGCTGACCTGCGGCGTCGACGACTCGGGGCGGATCGTCGTCTCGACCTACCCGGAGCGCGCCAAGACCCGCAACGCCAAGCGGGACGAGCGGGTCAGCGTCATCGTGCTCAGCGACGACTGGAACGGGCCCTGGGTGCAGATCGACGGCACCGCCGAGGTCGTCGACGCGCCGGACTCGGTCGAACCGCTCGTCGAGTACTACCGCAACATCGCGGGCGAGCACCCGGACTGGGACGAGTACCGCCAGGCCATGGTGAAGCAGGGCAAGTCGATCATCCGGATCACCCCGGTGCGCTGGGGGCCGGTGGCGACGGGCGGCTTCCCGGCCCGTCTCGTCTCCTCCGAGGACTGAGGACCGGGAGCTTCACGCCCCCGGGTGACCATCGCGTCGATGCCCCGCGACGAGCGTGTGAAACGCGAAGGCGAACGCCGCCACGGACGCAGAAGCGGTGGGCCGGGCGTTCGTGCCCGGTCCACCGCTCGACGGGCCGGCCGTCAGCCGCCGCTCGCCTGCTGCGTGAGGTCGTAGAAGGTGGCCGAACCGGCCGTGACCTTCTTGAAGTTCTTCTGCACCCACGAACTGATCTGCGAGGAGACGTCGGAGCCGCCGTTGCCGCCTCCGCCGCCGAAGCCGCCGCCCGAGATGAAGTAGTGGATCCTCCCTTCGGCCACGTACTTCTGGAACTGGGCCAGTGTCGGGGACGGGTCGCTGCCGTTGAAGCCGCCGATCGCCATCACCGGGTCACCGGTGGCGAGCTGGTAACTGGCGGCGTTCTGGGAGCCGATGGACGCGGCGACCCAGGTGTACTGGCTCGCGTCCTTCTCCAGCAGGGCCTTGGCCGCGGAGCTGACGTTCGCACCGTTGAGCAGGCCGCCCATGCCGCCGCCACCGCCCATGCCGCCGTCGCCCGTGCGCCCGCCGCCGGGGAAGCCCTGGTTGCCGTTCGGGCCCTGGATGGTGCCGTTGCCCTGCTGCCCGTTCCGGCCCGGCATACCTCCGCCCGGGAACCCGCCGGTGCCGGTGCCGCCGCCCGGGAAGCCCTGCGGGCCGTTCCGGCCCTGCGCGGTGCCGTTGCCCTGCTGCCCGTTCCGGCCCGGCACACCACCGCCGAAGCCGCCGCGCCTGCCGCCACCGCCGGGGCCGCCGAAGCCCATGGTGCTCGCGCCCGCCGGACCGGCCGTGACGATCGACCCGGTGTGGCCCTGGTTCACCGTGGTGAGGGTGTACGCCGTCGGGCCCGCGAGCGCGGTCACGAAGCTCAGCCCCACCGCCGCGAGGGCGAGCCGCCGCCCGAGCCGGGACACGAAGACGAGCCCCAGGGCGCCGGTCAATCCGCCGACCAGGACCAGCCACTTCAGCCAGGGCAGGTAGTCGGGGGTGCGGTTGAGGAGCACGTACCCCCAGGCCGCGGTCGCCGTGGCGGTCGCCGCGAGCGTGAGCGACGCCCATGTCCTCGACCGCTCCTCCCACAGGACCGTGACGCCCATGCCGACCAGCGCGGCGATGTAGGGGGCGAGGGCCACCGTGTAGTACTGGTGGAAGATGCCCGCCATGTAGCTGAAGATCACGGCGGTCATGAGGAGCGAGCCGCCCCAGGCGAGGAACGAGCCGCGGACCAGGTCCGTGCGCCCGGCCTTCCGGGTGAGCACCAGGCCCGCGATCAGCAGGATCAGCGCCGCCGGGAGCAGCCAGGAGATCTGGGAGCCGATCTCGGAGTTGAACATGCGGTCCCAGCCGGTCGCGCCCCACTGGCCGCCGTTGCCGCCGCCACCGCCGACACTGCCGGTCTCGTCGCCGTTGATGCGGCCCAGGCCGTTGTAGCCGAAGGTCAGCTCCAGGAAGGAGTTGTTCTGCGAGCCGCCGATGTACGGGCGGGACGAGGCGGGCCACAGCTCCACGATCGCGACCCACCAGCCGCCCGAGACGACCAGCGCGACGGTCGCGAGACCGAGCTGAACCAGCCGCTTCCTCAGCCTCACCGGGGCGCAGACGCCGTACACCAGCGCCAGTGCGGGCAGGATCAGGAAGGCCTGCAGGGTCTTCGTCAGGAAGGCGAAGCCGACCGCGACACCCGCCCACACCAGCCACTTGGTGCGGCCGTCCTCCAGGCCCCGGATGACGAAGTAGACCGTGAGCGCCATCAGCAGCGCCAGCAGCGCGTCCGGGTTGTTGAACCGGAACATCAGCGCCGCGACCGGGGTGAGCGCGAGCACCGCACCCGCGATCAGGCCCGCCGCCGGGCTGAACCGGCGCCTCACGGCCGCGTACACCACGGCGACCGTCAGGACGCCCATGACGACCTCGGGGACGAGGATCGCCCACGAGTCGAGGCCGAAGATCCGCACCGACAGGGCCATCGGCCACAGCGAGGCCGGGGGCTTGTCGACGGTGATGGCGTTGCCCGCGTCCAGCGAGCCGAAGAAGAACGCCTTCCACGACGTGCTGCCGGCCTGGACCGCCGCAGAGTAGAAGGAGTTGGCGTACCCGGAGGCGTTCAGGTCGTACAGGTACAGCAGCCCGGTGGCGAGCAGCAGTCCGAGGAAGGCGGGGCGCGCCCAGCGGGGGTCCTCGGGCCGGCCGCGCCAGAGTCTGCGGGTCAGCGGCTGCTGGGGCTCACCGGCCCCGGGTACGGGGGCCGCAGGCGTGGCCGGCGCGTGCGGGGGAGCGGTCGGGGGCGGTCCCCAGGAGTGGGGGGCCGCACCCGACTGGTGGGTGGGCCGGTCGTACTGCGTGGTCATCGGTGGTCCCTCGGGTCGGTGTCCTGCGGGCGCACCGGCTGCGGCGGCACGGTGGCGTCCCTGAAGGAGGTGCGGTCCGCGTCGGCACCGGCGCGGAAGGGGGTGGTGTCGTACGCGGCGTCGTACCCGGTCTCGTACGAGGGCTGCGGCACCGCGTGGCGCCGGGGCAGCGGCGGTGGCTGCTGCTGCGGGTACGCCCGAGGCGTGTCGGCGGCGCCGGGCTGCGGCACCGGCGCGTCGTCGCGGCGGTCCGGGAACACCCACGCCCTGAACAGCAGGAACCGCAGCACGGTCGCCGCGAGGTTGGCGGCGATCAGCACCGCCAGCTCCGTGGAGTGCGCCGGGTTGCTCGTCGCCGCGTTCAGGGCGGCGAGGGAGCCGCTGGTCAGGGCGAGGCCGATGCCGAAGACCACCAGGCCCTGCGCCTGGTGGCGGACGGCGCCGCCCCTGCCGCGTACGCCGAAGGTGAGCCTGCGGTTGGCTGCCGTGTTGGCGACCGCCGAGACCAGCAGGGCCAGCGCGTTGGCGATCTGAGAGCCCGAGAACTGCCGGAAGACGCTGTAGAGGGCCAGGTAGAAGAGGGTGGACAGACCGCCGACCACGCAGAAGCCGACGAGTTGGCGGGCCAGGCCCCCCGGCACGTCTCCGAGCTCGCGGTCGCGCGGGTCGTCGCCGAACGGCCGGGCCAGCCGGTCCAGCGGCAGCGACCCGGTGGCCAGCGCCTTGCCGATGCGCCACACGCCCTTCAGGTCGTCGGTCGCCGTCTTCACGATGTGCACCGTGGAGTCGGGGTCGTCGACCCAGTCCACCGGCACCTCGTGGATCCGCAGGCCCGCGCGCTCGGCGAGCACCAGCATCTCGGTGTCGAAGAACCAGCCGGTGTCCTCCACCAGCGGCAGCAGCACCTGGGCCACATCACGGCGGATCGCCTTGAAGCCGCACTGCGCGTCGGAGAAACGGGCCTGGAGCGAGCCGCGCAGGATCAGGTTGTAGGCGCGGCTGATGAACTCCCGCTTGGGGCCGCGCACGACCCGGGAGCTGCGGGCGAGCCGGGAGCCGATCGCCAGGTCGGAGTGGCCGGAGATCAGCGGCGCGACCAGCGGCAGGAGTGCGTTGAGGTCGGTGGACAGGTCCACGTCCATGTAGGCGAGGATCGGGGCGTCCGATGCGGACCAGACGGTCCGCAGCGCCCGGCCACGGCCCTTCTGCTCCAGCCGGAAGGACCTCACCTCGGGGATCCGCTCCTCGAGCCGCGCCGACACCTGCGGGGTGGTGTCCGTGGACGCGTTGTCCGCGATCGTGATGCGGAACGCGTACGGGAACGTGCGCCTGAGGTGCTCGTGCAGTCTGAGCACACACGGCTCGAGGTCCTTCTCCTCGTTGTAGACGGGGATCACTACGTCCAGGACAGGCGTACCGGCTCCTGCGGCCGGGAGGTGCTCCCGCGCCGGCAGGGTGCCGGGAGAAGAGTCGGTTCGCATGGAACCGACTCTTCTCAAGCGCCCTGTCGCACCCGTGTGGTGGCGCTGTGCTGTGCCTGTGAGTGCTGTTCCCAGGCGTTCTCGGGGGCGGGTGAGGGCACGCGCGGGGTGAGCGCCGGCAGATGCACGGTGAACACCGTCCGCCCGGGAACGCTGTCGACGGTGACGGCGCCGCCGTGCGCGGTCGCCACGGCCTGCACGATGGCGAGCCCGAGCCCGGTGGAGCCGGTGGAGCGGGAACGCGCCGAGTCACCGCGCGCGAACCGCTCGAAGACGTGCGGCAGCAGATCGGACGGGATGCCCTGCCCGTCGTCCTGGACGTCCACGCACAGCCACGGGCCGCGCCGCTGCACGCGTGCGGTGACGGTCGTGCCGGGCGGGGTGTGGGTGCGGGCGTTGGCGAGCAGATTGACGAGGACCTGTTGCAGGCGTGCGGCATCCGCCGACACCAGCGCGGGTTCGTCGGGCAGTTCGAGCCGCCAGTTGTGGTCGGGGCCTGCGGCGCGCGCGTCACTGATGGTGTCCACGACCAGCGGGACGAGGTCGGTCTGCTCGAACCGGAGCGGGCGTCCGGCGTCCAGCCGGGCGAGCAGCAGCAGGTCCTCGACGAGGAGGGTCATGCGCCCGGCCTCGGACTCGATCCGTCCGAGGGCGTGCCGGGTGTCGGGGCCCTGCTCCTCGCGTCCCCGTCTGGTCAGCTCGGCGTACCCGCGGATGGAGGCCAGTGGTGTGCGCAGCTCGTGACTGGCGTCCGCGACGAACTGCCGTACCCGCATCTCGCTCTGCTGCCGTGCGTGCAGGGCGCCGTGGACGTGGTCGAGCATGCGGTTGAGGGCGGCCCCGACCTGCCCGACCTCGGTGTGCGGATCGGTCTCGGACTCCGGGACCCGCTCGTTCAGGGTCACCTCACCGGTGTGCAGCGGGAGTTCGGAGACGCGGGTGGCGGTCGCGGCCACCTTGCGCAACGGGCGCAGCGCGATCCCGACGAGCGCGGACCCGGCGATCGCGGCGGCGACCAGGCCGGCTGCGGTGACGCTCACCTCGACGAGGACGAGGGTGTCGATGGTGTTGGTGACGGCCCGGGTGGGCAGGGCGACGTAGAAGCTGCCGTGGGCACCGGTGACGTACTTGACGCGGTAGTCCCCGAGCCCCGGGAGCGTGACGGTGTGCACCTTGCCGTCACGGGGGGCGGAGCCGAGCGCGGAGGTCTGCGCCCGGGACAGCTCGACGGCCTTCATCCGCTCGAAGCCGGCGCTGCTGGAGGAGACCTCCTTCTTGATGACCGCCTTGGTGACGGCACCGTTGGAGTCCGCCTGGGCGACGACGGTGTCGGGTTGCCCCGGTCCCCTGGTGACGAAGTCGTCCAGCCTGTCCTGCGCCGTCGCGGTGCCGGAGGAGTTCCCCGCGGCGTCGCCGTTCGGGTTGTCCGGACCGCCCGGACGACCGTTCCCGAGGCCGGCCGGGCTGCCCACGGGCGGACCCGAGACCGCCTTGCCGACATCGGCCACCTGCCCGTCCAGCTCCCCGTACAGGTGCTGCCCCAGCGCGATGGTCGTCACGGTGCCGATCACGGCGCACACCACGGCGATCAGGCTGACCGCCGAGACGACGAGCCGCGTCCGCAGCGTGCGCGGCTGTCGTCCTCGCCTCTGCGTACGCGGCCGTCGTCGCCTGCTCATGACGCCGCGGGCTTGATCATGTAACCGGCGCCGCGGCGGGTGTGGATCATCGGCTCGCGGCCCGCGTCGATCTTCCTGCGCAGGTACGAGATGTAGAGCTCCACGACGTTCGCCTGGCCGCCGAAGTCGTACGACCACACGCGGTCGAGGATCTGCGCCTTGCTGAGCACGCGCCGCGGGTTGCGCATCAGGAAACGCAGCAGCTCGAACTCGGTGGCGGTGAGGTGGATGTTGTCCCCGCCCCGGGACACCTCGTGGCTGTCCTCGTCGAGCATGAGGTCCCCGACGACCAGCACCGAGTCGGAGCGGCGGTCGGCGGCACCGGACCGCCGTATCAGCCCGCGCAGCCGGGCCACGACCTCTTCCAGGCTGAACGGCTTGGTGACGTAGTCGTCCCCGCCGGCCGTCAGACCGGCGATGCGGTCCTCCACGGCGTCCTTGGCGGTGAGGAACAGAACCGGCACGTCGGGCAGCTCGCGCCGCAGCCGGCCGAGAACGGTCAGGCCGTCCATGTCCGGAAGCATCATGTCGAGCACGACGGCGTCGGGCCGGAACTCGCGCGCGGTCTGCACCGCGCCCTGTCCGTCACCCGCGCTGCGGATCTGCCAGCCTTCGTAGCGAAGGGCCATGGACAGCAGTTCGGTGATAGACAGCTCGTCGTCCACCACCAGCACTCGGACGGGGCTCCCGTCCGGCCTCAGCAGTTCGGTGCGCCCCTGGGGCGAGGTCGTGGTCATGGCGGACACCCTGTCGGGATCCTCTGAGAGCGCCCTTTCACGAATCTGTGATTTCCCTGAGAAACACACAGGCACCTCTCAGGGAACTCCTGGGAGGATCCCTTGACGCGGCATCAGGACTCGGTCAGGAGTCGCCGGGGTGCGACCCGACCGGAATCCGAGCGGAATCCGATCGGCACCCGACCGGAATCCGATCGGCATCCGACCGGAATCCGATCGGCACCCGACCGGAATTCGACCAGGAGATCAGCCAGAAGGTCGATCAGGAGCTCGATCAGGAGGTCGGTCAGGGGTCGATCAGGAGGTCGGTCAGGGGTCGATCAGGAGGTCGGTCAGGGGTCGATCAGGAGGTCGGTCAGGGGTCGATCAGGAGGTCGCCCAGAGGACGACCCCACGCCCCACGCCCCACGCCCCGTTCACTCGGACGCCAGTTCACTCACTCGCCGCGTCCCGCTCGAACGCATGGCTGCGCTCGACCTTGGCGACGTGCAGGGTGTACGCCTCGTACCACTGGGCGCGCCCGCGCTTCTGGGCCGCGCGGTGCTCCAGGTTGCCCCGCCACTCCTCGACGGCGGCCAGGTCACGGAAGTACCCGACCGTGATCGACAGCCCGCCCGGCGTCCGGGCGTGGTCCATTCCGAGGAACCCGGGGACCTCGCGGACGAGTTCCTCCATCCGCTCGGAGGTCTCCGGGTAGCCGTCTTCGTCCTCGGTGCGCACGGAGGTGAAGACGACGGCGTAGTAAGGGGGCTCATGGGCGGCGACAGGCGCAACGCGGTGATCGCTCATGTCGCCACGATGGACGAGACGGCACCCGGCGTCCAGCCCCCCCTCGCCTCCTCGTGCCGTCAGAACAGCCCGTCCTGCACCCCCGTCTCCCCCACCTCCCGCACCGGCACGGTCACCTCGTCCCGGTCGGTGGCCGTCAGCTCCCACCCCGTCATCAGCCGCGTGTCCAGTACGAGAACCCCGCGCCCGGTGGCGAGGTGAAGGTCAGGCCCGGCGGCCGCCAGCACGTCGCCGCTCAGCCCTCCGCTCGCCACCAGCTCGCTCACCACACCGTCCGCCCGGGGCAGCCCCTCCAGCCCGAACACCCCGCCATGGTCGACGGCCCGGAAGGGCACCCGCTCCAGCGACTCCGGCCAGCCGCCGAGCGCCACGGCCCGGGCGTGCAGCTCCGCCAGCTCGGCGGCCCGCTCCCCGGCCGGCGGCAGGGCGGCCCGCACCGCCCGCTTGTCGGCGTACGGGATCCGGTCCGGCACCCGGAGCGCGGCCCGCAGCAGCTCCTCCGCGCGCCGCGCCGCCATCAGCGGCCCGCACCCCAGCCAGCCGAAGCAGACGGCGCCCTGCTCCAGCAACCGCGCGGATCCGCGCTCCGCCGCGGTGATCCCGACCTTGACCATGCCGGGCCCGAACCAGGCGAGATAGACCCGGTACGGCCGCGGATCGTCGGCGAAGGTGTCGGCGGCGACGGAACGGGCCCGATCGAGACGGGCACACTCCTCGCACCGCCCACCCGTACTCCGCCCGGGCACCACCGCCTGCCGCGCACACGCATGCCCCCGCGCCCCCACACACCTGCGCACACCCCCCGCGACCACGGCGAAGGCCACCCGCTTGCCCCGCTCCAGCCCACTGCGCCGCCCCCCCTTCCCACGCCAGCCCGGGGCCGTCCTCACCCCACCGCAGCCCCGCGCATCTCCACACCTGAGTCATCACTACGCAGCGTAGGCGCCACCACTGACAACGACCCGGAACCCGGTCCACGAGGGGCACGGTCACAAGGTCCCGTCGGCCCAGGGGCTGTCAACGGCCCGCGCGTCAGGCCGACTTGAACACCAAGGTGTAGCGCCAGAACAACCGACGGCGCAGCCGTGCCCCCGGCAGGACGCGGCGAGCCTCGCGGACGACCTCGGAGAAGGTCATCTCCGCCGGCCGGGTCGGCGCGGTCATCGAGACCGGCTTCGCCGCCGTGCGCCCCTTGTTTTTCAGCCAGCCGATGACGGCGTTCGACGGGATGGCGACGCTGCCGAGCAGGTGGTCACCGAGGGTGTCCGCCCGGGCCAGGCCGACGACCACCAGCGTTCCGCCGGGTGCCAGATGCCGCCGGAAGACGGTGAGCGCGTCGGCGAAGGGCAGGTGGTGCAGAACGGCGACGCACGTGATGACGTCATAGGAAGGCGCGGGAATCTCGGTGAGCGCGTCTCCGACGGTGAAGGTCACGGGGGCGGACGACGGTGTCAGCGCTCGCGCCCGGTCGACGATCACAGGATGGGAGTCGATCCCGTGCACCACCGCGGCACGGGTGGCCAGCAGCCTGGCCAGGTCACCGCTGCCCGAGCCGACGTCCAGCGCACGGTCGCAGCGCGCCGGGAGCTGCCGCAGGATCCACCGGTGGTAATGGGCGTTGTGGTCCCACGGATGGGCGGCGTTGAACCGGTCGAGCGCGTGCAGAACGCGACCCGGCAGCAATCGCATGCTCACTCCTGTTCTCGTCGGCGAACCCAGCGAACCGTACGGCGGCGAACTCGTCGGCGAACCCGGCGAACCGTACGGCGGCGAACGCCCTCAAGCATGCGCGTACGTCGAACTCGCCGCCGGCGCCCTCCCCCGGACCGGCTCCCGCCCGGAAGGGCAGGCGCGCCCTCACACCGGCTGGACTTTCGTCCGGCTCCGGGACGCGAGATCCTGGTGGGAGGCCGTCCGCGGACCGGCGAACACATGCGGGCCGGAGCGCCCCCCACGCTTCATGCTGCCCACCTCATGCTCATACGGCCCTCAGCGCGACGGGCACCGTCGCGTCTTCCGAAAGGAGGCCGGGCGATGAATCCCCCGTCGTACCGCGACCGCAGGAGCGCGACAGCACCGCCGCGGCTCCCCGGCCGGGCCACCACCGCACGCAGACTGACCACCGCCACCGCCGTGGCGGCGCTGCTCCTGGCGGGCTGTGGCACCGGCGCCCCCACGGGGACCCCGCACGCCCCGCACTCCAGTGGCCCCGGCGTGTCCCTCGCCCCGTCCACCGCGCCTTCCCGCTCCCCTTCGTCCTCCGCTCCGGGCCGCACCACCACCGCGTGCACGAACGGCACGAAGCTGGCCGGGTGGTCGGACCGCAGGCTGGCCATGCTGACCATCGCCGTCCCGGTGCCGGAGACATCGGTGTCCGACGTCACCTCCGAGGTGAGCGCCGGTGCGGGCGGTGTGCTGCTGTTCGGCGGCAAGGCGCCGTCCGACCTGGGCTCCCGGCTGACCGCCCTGAAGTCCCATGTCCCCGGCCACCTGGGCCTGTTGGTGATGACCGACGAGGAGGGCGGCGGCATCCAGCGCATGGCGAACCTCGTCGGATCCCTGCCCTGGGCCGCGTACATGGGCGCGCACTGGACCCCGGCCCAGATCCAGCAGAACGTCACCAAGGTCGCCACCAGGATGGCGGCCGCCCAGGTGAACATGGACCTCGCGCCGGTGGTCGACGTCGACGGCAGGAACGTGGCCCCCAGCCGGACCAACCCCGACGGATGGCGGTCCTTCAGCGGCAGCACCTCGGTGGTCTCCCAGGACGGTGTCGCGTACATGAACGGGCTGCGCGCCGGACACGTGATACCCGTCGTCAAGCACTTCCCGGGCCTCGGCGGCTCCAGCTACAACTCCGACTTCGGCCCGGCCCGCACCCTGCCCTGGTCCACCCTGCAGAAGGTGGGCATCCCGCCGTTCACAGCGGCCATCAAGGCCGGCACCCCGGCCATCATGGTCTCCAACAACGTGGTGCCGGGCCTGGGCACCAATCCCGCGAGCCTTTCCCCCACCGCCATCAGCTCCGAGCTGCGCGGAAAGCTGGGCTTCAAGGGGCTGGTGATCACCGACTCGCTCAGCGCCAAGGCGATCTCCGCCGCCGGCTTCAGCATCCCCGGCGCCGCCGTCCAGGCCCTGCGCTCCGGTGCCGACATGGTCATGTTCGACCTGGGCGGCAACGTCGGCTCCCAGACGTCCTCGATCGCCACGGCGATCACCGGTGCGGTGGCCGGCGGACACCTCGCCCGCAGCCGCCTCATCGACGCGGCGGGGCACGTCCTGGCCGTCCGGCACGTGAATCTCTGCTCCTGAGCCGACCCTCGCACCACCGCCGCACGCCCCGGAAACGCCAGAGGCCCCGGATCTCCGGGGCCTCTGACCTGTGCGCACTCGGCAGGATTCGAACCTGCAACCTTCTGATCCGTAGGCGCGTGCACGTTGCGCACAGCTTCCGCGCACTGGTTGCCGTCACTTACGACTGCGACGGCCGGTCCCGTCGGCCGGGGTCGTCACCGATGAGGATGACTGAGGTTGTCGTACCAGTGGTGGTCGTGCCAGTGCCAGCCGCCCCCGCCGCCTTCGGCCCTCACGGTGAAGCACTCGCTGCTGCCGTCCGCCGACACGGCGGCGTAATTCGGGTTGCCCGAGTACTCCGCGCGCCAGCAGTAGGTCCCTGCGACAGTCGGCCGGAACGGCGGGGACGTCGCGGTGGCGGTGGTCGACGACGTGGCGGTCAGCGGCCGTGGGCCGCCCACCGCGGTGCCGCCGCTCGTGCAGCTCGTCGCCGGCGGACCGCAGACGAAGAAGGTCACCGTCGCGCCGGACGCCGCAGGGTTGCCTTCCTGGGCGTTCCCGGTCACCGTCGCGCGGTCGACGACCGTGGTGCCGACCTGGAGCCTGGTCCTGGAGGGTGTCGTGACGATACTCGGCGCGGACGTGTAGCTGATGGTCACCGAGGGAGTACCGGTGGGATTGGCGACCGTGGAGACGTTGCTGGCGCTTGCGAAGGCGAAGCTGGAGCCGCCGCCCCCGCCGGCACCGGCGTTGGTCCCCGTACCGCCGCCGCCCCCGCCCCAAAACCCGGCGCCGCCTCCGCCGCCACCGGCCGCGAACGAGAAGCTGCCACCGCTGCCACCGGCACCCGGTGTTCCGCTCCCACCGTTGGAGGGGGAGCCGGCGGAGCCCCCGCCGCCCGTTCCTCCGGACGTGCACGTTCCACCGGTGCCCGGCCCGGCACCGCCGGTCCCGGTGCCATCAGTGCCGGGGTTGCAGTAGGCGAGCCCGACACCACCGGCGCCACCGCTCAGGGATTGGTTGCCTCCACCACCACCCCCGCCGCCTGCACCCACCAGCCAGCGCGGGTCCGCCGAATCACCGGTCAGCATGCAGCCGGACGAGGTCGCTGAGCACGTGCGGAGGTCGGACTCGCCGCCGCCCGCCCCACCGCGGGTGGTACCACCGGGGCCTCCGCCCACTCCGACCTCGACGTACAGCGTGCTGCCGGGGGTGACCGGGACGTCGGCCGTCACCTGCGCGCCCGCGCCTCCGGCGCCGCTCGAGGAGGCACCGGCTGCGCCGTCGGTGACCACATGGATGCTGGTCACTCCGGAGGGCACGGTGAACGTGTCTTCACCGGTGGTGGTGTACGTACAGGTGGGCGGCGGCCCGCTACTGAAGACCCCGTTGGTCCCGCACGGACTCTGTGCGGACGCCTCCTGCCCCGTCATCCCCACGACACCGAGCGCCAGACCCACGGCAAGCGTCGCGGCCGGCGCCCAGCCGCGCGGGCCGAACGCCCTTGCCCCACCACCATCCTTGTGATGCATCGAACCTCCCGAGGGACACGGCCACCTGTAGCCGATTCTCTGACGTACCGTCAGTAAACCAAGGGAGGATGATCGTCCCCACGCGCCGCGCTGACCGGTGCAGCCATGCGGCCGAGCCGGCGCCTCGGGGCACACTGGACAGGACAATCTTCACGGGGCCCCTGCCGTCCGATGGTCAGAAAAGTCAGAGGCGCTGTGGATCACTCATGTCCTAGCCGTCGATGTCGAGCGCCGTGCCGTACAGGCGGTCTACCTTCAACCGGATGACCACCCGGCGCTCGGCAACCAGCTGCTCCAGGAACGCACCTTCATCCTCCGGCTTCGCTGCTTGCGGGATCATCTCAAGGAGTTCCCGCCCGACGGCGTCGCCTGGAACGGTCGTGCTCTCGGAGACCTCGGCCTCGCCTTCAGCGACAGCAAACGACCACACGTCGCCACCTTGCACATGAAGCGCCGCACGCGGGTCACGTCGCAGATGCCCGACCTTGACCCGGTCGGCCGTCGTCGAGAACCGCACGATGCGGGCTTCGGGATCCCAGCTGTACAGCATGGTGGTCAGGTGGGGGTGGCCACTGCGCTTGACGGTGGCGAGTGTGCCGAACTGCTCCTTGCCAAGCAGGCTGGAGAGGGCTTCGTCGGACAGTGGGCGAGGTGCTGGTCCTTGAGTCATGACGTGATCAACGTCCGTGGCCGCCCCACAATTTCATGGACGCAAGTCCAAGACCACTTTCACAACAGACCGTAGTGGCCTGCGCCGGCCGGAACCTTCTGAGCTATCGCGTACTCACTCGTGAGTCCGGCTGCCGCCTCGACTGCCGCACTTTCGCCGAGGAGGCCGCCGTGTGCCGCTGCCGGAGCAGGAGTCGCACCATCACGGTGCACACCACGACCGGCACGGTCACGAGCACAGTCCACCACGGGATGCCGAGCCACACCGACGCGGCCCCCACGCCCACGCCGACTCCGATGTTGGTGAAGGTCAACCACCTGCCGTACGGCTCCCAGACGAAGGGCGCGTAGGCGGTCGGCCTGGCCAGGCGGACCGTGCCGAATACCAGCGACTGGGCTGCGAGGAGTGCGACGAGGACGCCTAGGGCGGCGTTCCCCTGGTGCTCGTCGCGGGGTGCGGCGGAGGTGTTCTGACGGACGCCGTCCTTGCTGAGGACGACGATGTCGTGGCGCCAGCCGGTCGCGGTGACCTCGTCACCCCGACGCAGCTTGTCGAAGAGTGGCCCGGAGTCGCTGAACCGCACGACCCTCTGCCGGGAGTCGTCGCCCTTGTCCTTGAGGGTTGCCTCGTAGGCCGTGACCTTTCCTGTGAACGTGGACTCGGCCTTCGTGACGGTGAAGTGCCAGGTGGTGAGGCAGTCCTTCGCAGCCACCTCCTGCGGGGTCGCCTGCGCGGGGCACGGCTCGGCTGCCCGGTAGTGTTCGTAGCGCTCCTGTTGGCCTGGCGTCCACACCGTGAACGTCAGGTAGCTCAGCACCGCCCACGTCAAAGACAGCACGATCAGCGCCAGACCTGTGAGCCGCGCCCGGCCCGGCGACTTCCGGTCGGGACTGTCCTTCTTGCCCGCCGTGGCCCACGACCGCTCTGCCATCGCTGCCCCCACCCGTTTTTCATGAGCTGAAGCAGATCTAACACCCCTTGCCAGCTACATCAACCCAACATTCACCCCAGCTCCCATCCCGTACGCCGTCGACCCACACACCGTGGAACGGGCGTGGTTCCTGGCGTCCAGGTGGAGCGCGCCACTGTACGAACGACCTGGACGCCAGGGGCCGCGTCTGCTCGGCTCTGCCTGGGTCGATGGTCCCGTCGGGTGATCCAGGCGGCCCGGGATGCCCTCCGGGCTGCACTGACCCACGCCGTCACCGAAGAGGAGATCAGCAAGAACGTGGCCTCCTTGGTCAAGGTCCCCATGCCTCGCCGCCGCCGGATCAAGCCGTGGTCCGTGGTGGAGGCGGGGCGCTTTCTCGCCGATTCCCTGGCCCGGGAGGATCCGCTCTTCGCGGCCTGGGTCCTGGTCCTCTGTCTGGGGCTGCGTCGTGGTGAGGTCCTGGGCCTGACCTGGAAGTCGATCGACTTCGAGGTGGGTGAGCTGTACGTGGATCACCAGATCCAGCGGGCGGGCCGACAGATACTCCGCTGCGATGGGCGGCGGCGACGCAGAAACCGACTGACAGCAACGGCTGACATCAGCCGTTGCTGTACTTCGCTGCTGTACGCCCCGGAAACGTCAGAGGCCCCGGATCACTCCGGGGCCTCTGACCTGTGCGCACTCGGCAGGATTCGAACCTGCAACCTTCTGATCCGTAGTCAGATGCTCTATCCGTTAAGCTACGAGTGCTTGTTCTGTTTTTCGTCTCCGCTCCCGGCCCTTCCGGCCCGCTCGCGGCGACAGGAAGAACATTACATGACTGCCGCCGCCATGTGAAATCCGTTTGCCCTACCCCTTGTGACCTGCGGAAACGCCCTGCCGGGCGGGTCGGGGAAGCGGCTCGCGGCGATCACTCCGGGAACGACGAAGCCCCGGTCGCGGGACCGGGGCTTCGGTGATCGAGCGCGGAGGCGGAGGGATTTGAACCCTCGATGGGCTTTAAGGCCCAAACCGCATTAGCAGTGCGGCGCCATAGACCGGACTAGGCGACGCCTCCAGCACAACCGCTCACGCGCGAGCGCGAGTGGTGCGTGCAGATGATGACACAGTCGAGCGGGGTGTCACCAATCGGCTCCCACGGTACTAGGCGGAAAGGCCGCAGGGCAAAGCACTGGGCCGCATCGGGTCCCATCGGGTCGCGTCGGGTCGCATCGGTTGCCGCCGGGACGCGGCCAGGGGCTGCCGAGGGCTCGCCGACTCCCTTGGCGAAGCCCTGCCGGGCGTCCGTCGGCACGCTCCGCAACCGCTCCACTGCGCCTGCGTTAGGCAGGGCATGGTCCGCTTCAGCCTCCGCCGCCGCTCCCTCCTTCTCGGCGCCCTCGCGTTCCTCCCCCTCGCCGCCCCGGCCGGTCCCGCGTACGCGCAGGGTCATCGCCCCGCCTTCCACGGTGACCGGCTCGCCGTCACCGTCCGCCATGCCGGGCGTGCCGACGGGACCTACGTGCTGCGGTGTCATCCCGCGGGCGGCACCCACCCCGCCGCCGACCGCGCGTGTGCCGTGCTCGAGCGGCGGACCGTCTGGGGGCGCGACCCCTTCGCCCCGGTGCCGTCGGACAGGCCCTGCACCCTCCAGTACGGCGGGCCGGCCACCGCGCACGTCACCGGGAGATGGGCCGGGCGGCCGGTCGACACCTGGTTCGACCGTGGCAACGGGTGCCGGATCGCCCGCTGGGACGCGCTGGTGCCGCTACTGCCGGACGTGCGTTCGTAGAAGCGGCGAACCGGCCCCCTTCCGCACGGCTACCTGCGCGGTCACAGCTTCTGCGTCACTTCCGCGTGCGACCTCCCTCTCATCCGGCGCCGCGGGCGCTACGACTCCCCGTAGACTCCCTCGCGTGACACGCTGCGGGCCGGTTGGCAAGATGGCCCCCGCGGTCAGCAAGGTGCGGTAAGAGGGAGGAAGCGTCTCGTGAGCAGCAGGCCATCCCGAGGCGCTGCTCGCCTCGCTGCCATACTGGATGCGCTCCCCGACGCATTGGTGCTGGTCAACGCCAACGGCACGGTCGTCAACGCCAACACCATCGCCCTGGAGGCGTTTGAGACGCCCGGCACCGCGCTGGTGGGGCGCGGGCTGCTCGACCTGCTGCCGCAGTTCGACTCGCGGCTGATCCCCGGGTCCATGCGGCGCCCCGACTCCCTCGACCCGCGCGGGCGCACCAAGCCGACGCGGATGGTCGCCCGGCGCACGGACGGCAGTGAGTTCCCCGTCGAGGTCACGAGCGCCAACCTGGAGGACGGCCGGCAGGCCTACGACGGCTACGGCTACACCGGCGACGAACTGCTGATGCTCGTCGTCCGCGACCTGTCCGGAACCGTCGACACCGAGGCCGAACTCGCCCGCTCGCAGCGGCAGACCGAGATGATCCTGCGGGCCGCGGCCGAGGGCGTGGTGGGCACGGACACCGACGGGCGGATCGTGCTCGTCAACCCGGCCGCCGCCCAGATCCTCGGATACCGGGCCAGCGACCTGGGCGGGAACGAGCTGCACACCCTCGTCCTGCACTCCCGCGACGACGGCTCCCCCTTCCCGTACACGGAGTCGGCGCTGTACGACACCCTGCGCTCCGGGCGCAAGCACCGGGTGCGCGGGCAGGTGCTGTGGTCGAAGGCCGGGGACAAGGTTCCGGTCGACCTGACGACCTCGCCGGTGCGCGACGGCGACCAGATCGTCGGCGCCGTGATGACGTTCACCGACCGGCGCCCGTTCGACGCGCTCGTCGCGGAGAAGGACGAGGCCGCCAAGCAGCACCAGGAGGAGCTGGAGCGGATCACCGCGCAGCACAAGGAGGAGCTGGAGCGGCTGCGCGAGGAGCACGCCGCCGAGCTGGCCGAGCTGCGCGAGCGGCACGCGGAGGAGATCGCGGCAGGGGAGGAGCGCTACGCCGCTCTCGGCGAGCGCGAGAAGGACCGCTACGAGGCGCTGACCGCCCGGCACGACCAACTGCTCGCCGTGCTCCGCCAGTCGCTGCGCGGTCCCCTCGACGAACTGCGCGGTGAGCTGTCCAAGCTCGCCGCGGACGACGCCGGTCAGCTGTGGCCGGAGGCCAACCAGGTGCTGCACCACCTCGCGGCCGGTTACTCCCGCATCACCACGCTCATCGACAACGTGCTCGGCTACCAGCAGCTCGACGCCGGCGACGACGGCCTGGTACGGACGGCCGTCATGCTCGACGCGGTGGTCGCCGCCGGTGTCGACGGCGCCGTCGAGCTGATCGGGCCCGGCCGGGTCCAGTTCGCGGTGCACGCTCCGCCCATCGAGGCCGAGGTCGACCCGCAGCGCCTGGCGCAGGCGCTCGCGCATCTGATCGCGGACGTGGCGGGCGTCGACTCCACGGGCAACGCGCCGGTCTCGGCGGGCGGTTACATGGACAACACCGTCGTCGTGGCGGCCGCGCAGCGCGGCGAGGTCGTACGGATCGAGGTGCGCGGCCCGTACGCCGGGGGCGACCCGGTGCACCAGCCGATCGTCGGCGGCATCGTGCGCGCGCACGGCGGTGTGCTGCAGACGCACGAGGTGCCGGGCATGAGCGGCAGCGCATACGTGCTCGAAGTGCCGCTCGGCGGCGGCGCGGGTGCGGTCGCGGCGGCCCCGGCGGAGCCCGCGGCCGAAACGCCGGCGGAGGAGCCCGGCACCGAGGTGGCGCTGCCCGAACAGGCCGAGCAGCAGAGCGGCGGTCGGCGGCGCGCTCGCCGGTCGTCCGTGGACGCGTTCCTGGAGAGCGAGGTCGGCGATGCCGCCCCCGCGCCGTCCGACACGTCCGCGGTGGCGCCCACCGGGCGGCGTCGGCGGCGTGCGGCGCAGGAACCCGCCGCCGAGGCACCGGTTCCGGCGCAGGCGACGGGTGCCGAGGTCGCGGTCGAAGCGGGCGGCGGTACAGGACGCCGGCGCGGTCGGCCGAACCTCGCCGAAGGAGTCGCCGAGGGCTCGGTGGTGACCGCCGCCGAGCACGCCGCGGGAGCCCCCGCCGCGGCCACCGGGCTCGGTGGGACGGTGCCGCCGCAGGGCGTGCCCGCGCCCTCGGGCCGCCGGGCCCGCCGGGACACCGAGCAGCAGGCGCTGCCGCCCGCGTTGCCCGCGGCCTCCGGTGCGCCGTCCCCCGGCGACACCGGTACCGCCCCCGCACCCACCGGACGCCGTCGGCGTGCCCTGGCCGCCGCGAACGAGCGGGCCGCCGCCGCGGAGGCCGCTCCCCGGACGGTGTTCGCGCTGCCGCCCGCCGAGGCGGACCGCGCGCCGGAGCAGAGCACGGCCGCTGCCGCTGCCGCACAGGCCGACGAGGGCCGCCATGACGCGGTGCCGCACGACGCGGCCGAGGAGCACACGCCGCCGCAGCCGCACCCGGTGTCCGCGCCCACGGGCCGCCGTCGCGCCCGCCCGGCCGCCGAGCCGGGACAGCCGCAGCAGGCGCCGGACGGCGCGTCCGTCACGGGGACAGCGCCTCAGGGTGTGCCCGCGCAGATGACACCCGGCGCCCCTGCTCAAGGCGTTCCCCCGCAGGACGTCCCGCAGCCCGTTCCGGCCCAGGAAACACCGGGCGCGCCGAGCGGACCGGTGCCGCCCGGCGGCCCGCTGCCGGCTCAGGCGGCGCCCGGTCGACCCGTCCCGCCGCAGCCCGTCCCGCCGCAGCCCGTTCCGCCGCAGCCCGTTCCGGTCCAGCCCGCAGCCGGGGTCCAGCCCGTGCCCATGGCCCCGGGCCGACCGGTGGTGGCCCCCGAGCAGCCCATGACCCCGGCTCAGCCCCTCCCCGCCGCCCCGCACGCCCAGCCCGCCGCAGGACAGCCGGCGCAGCCCGTCGCCCCCCGGCCCGCGGCACAGCCACACCCCCAGCCGGGCCCGCAGGCGACACCGGCCGCGGCGCCGACGGCGGCCCCCGGCGCCCCGGTGCCGCCGCAGGCTCCCCAGCCCGCCCCCGGCGCCGGTATGCCCGTACCGCACATGCCGGGGACCACCCCGTCCGCGGGCACGCCGCTGCCGCCGGAGCAGCAGCGCACGCCTCAGCCGCGCGCAGCCCAGCCGCTGCCCGCGGAAACGGCCGCCCCCGCCGACTCCAACTCGACGCAGGGCCGCGCGATCAGCGTGCGCACGCTCGGTCAGGGGGTGCCCTTCGCACGGCAGGCGCAGCCGGGGGTCCCGGCCCGCCCGACGGCGCCGACGCCTCCCCCGCACGCGTCGAACGGCTCGGGCCGCCGCCGCAAGCTCGGCACACCTCCCGAGCCCGCCGGTGAGCGCCCGGAGGCGACCGCGCGCCCGCACCCGCAGCCCGTGTCGGCTCCCATCCCGCCTCAGCCGTCCCTGGCCGGGCAGCCCCGTCCGGCCCCGGCCACCGAGGGCGCCGGACGGTCGTACGCCATAGGGGCACCGGACGAGAACGCCGACGAAGGCCCCGAGCCGCTCGACGGTCCCGGCGGTGCCGTGGAGATCGCCGATCAGCCCCTCGTACAGCCGCTGGACGACGAGCTGCCCCCGGAGCCGCTCGACAACCCGCGCCGGCTGCTCGTCTGGCCCGCGCCGGACGTCACGACCCAGCAGGCGCTCAGCGACCGCGGCTATCGGCCCGTCGTCGTCAACTCGCGTGAGGAGGTCGACGCGCAGATCGCCGCGTTCCCGGCGGCGCTCTTCGTCGACCCGCTCACCGGCCCGATCACCCGCACCGCGCTCCAGTCGCTGCGCCAGGCCGCGGTGGCCGCGGAGGTCCCCGTACTGGTCACGGCGGGGCTCGGGCAGGCGACGCGGGAGGCGGCGTACGGCGCCGACCCGGCCGTCCTGCTGAAGGCGCTCGCCCCGCGCGACTCCGAGCAGCACCCGCCGCGCGTGCTGCTCATCGAGGAGCACGCGGAGATCGCCCTGGCGCTCACGGCCACGCTGGAGCGGCGCGGCATGCAGGTCGCGCGGGCCGCGTCGGACGCGGACGCGGTCACCCTGGCCGCGCAGATGCGGCCGAACCTGGTGGTGATGGACCTGATGCAGGTGCAGCGCCACCAGGCCGGGGTCGTGGACTGGCTGCGCGCGAACAGCCTGCTCAACCGCACCCCGCTCGTCGTCTACACCGCCGCCGTGGACCCGGCCGACCTACCGCGGCTGGTCTCGGGCGAGACGGTCCTGTTCCTGGCGGAACGCTCGACCAGCACCGAGGTGCAGGAGCGGATCGTGGACCTGCTGGCACGCATCGGCACGAACTGAGGCTGCTCGGCCCAGCGTTGAGCGGGGCGGTGTTTCACGTGAAACACCGCCCCGCTCAATGCAGCGATCACTGTGCGTCAGCGTCAGAGCTGCGCGTCGGCGGCAGATCCGTGCGCCGACGTGAGATCTGCGCGTCGACGTGAGATCCGTGCGTCGACGTGAGATCTGTGCACCGACGTCAGATCCGCGTGACGTCCAGCTCTCCCTCCGCGTACTGCCGCCGCAGCACCTTCTTGTCGAACTTGCCGACGCTCGTCTTGGGCACCGCCTCGACGATCGTCCAGCGCTCGGGCAACTGCCACTTGGCGATGCCGCGCTCATCGGCGAGGAAGGAGCGCAGGACGGCGAAGTCGGCCGTGGCTCCCGGCTTCAGCACCACGGTGGCCAGCGGCCGTTCGCCCCACTTCTCGTCCGGGACCGCGACGACGGCGGCCTCGGCGATGTCCGGGTGGGCCATCAGGGCGTTCTCCAGGTCCACCGACGAGATCCACTCGCCACCGGACTTGATGACGTCCTTGGCGCGGTCGGTGAGGGTGAGGAATCCCTCGGGGCTGATGGTGCCCACGTCGCCGGTCTTCAGCCAGCCGTCCTCGCTGAACTTGTCGGCGGGGCGCAGCGGTTCGGCGTCCGGACCGTTGTAGTAGGCGCCCGCGATCCACGGGCCGCGCACCTCCAGTTCGCCCGCCGACTCGCCGTCCCAGGGGAGCCGCTCGCCGCCGGGACCGGTGAGACGGGCCTCGACCCCGGCGGGGAAGCGGCCCTGGGTGAGCCGGTAGGTGAACTCCTCGTCCGTGCCGACGGCGTGGGCCGGCGGCCGGGCGACCGTGCCGAGCGGGGACGTCTCGGTCATGCCCCAGGCGTGGCAGACGCGCATGCCGAGCTTGTCGAAGGCCTCCATGAGGGAGGGCGGGCACGCGGAGCCGCCGATGGTGACCTGGGTGAGGGAGGAGACGTCGCGCGGCCGGGAGGTGAGCTCGGCGAGCAGGCCCTGCCAGATGGTGGGGACGGCGGCGGCGTGCGTGGGCCGCTCCTTCTCGATCATCTCGGCGAGGGGGGCGGGCTGCAGGAAGCGGTCCGGCATCAGCATGTTCACGCCGGTCATGAAGGTGGCGTGCGGCAGGCCCCAGGCGTTGACGTGGAACTGGGGGACCACGACGAGGGAGGTGTCCTGGTCGGTCAGGCCCATCGACTGGGTCATGTTGACCTGCATGGAGTGCAGGTAGATCGAGCGGTGGGAGTAGACGACGCCCTTGGGTTCGCCGGTGGTGCCGGAGGTGTAGCACATGGCGGCGGCCTGGCGTTCGTCGATCTCGGGCCAGTCGAACGTCGTGGGCTTGCCCGCGATCAGCTCCTCGTACTCGTGCACCCGGGCGCGGGCGCCGTCGAGGAGAGACCGGTCGCCCGGGCCCGACACGACGACGTGCTCGACCGTCGGCAGCTTCGGCAGCAGCGGCGCGAGCAGCGGGAGCAGCGAGCCGTTGACGATGATCACCCGGTCGGCGGCGTGGTTGGCGATCCACACGAGCTGCTCGGCGGGCAGGCGGAGGTTGAGCGTGTGCAGGACCGCGCCCATGGCGGGGATCGCGAAGTAGGCCTCGACGTGCTCGGCGTTGTTCCACATGAGGGTCGCGACCCGGTCGTCGCCCCGGACACCCAGGTCGTCGCGGAGGGCATGGGCGAGCTGCACCGCGCGGGTCCCCGCCTCGGCGAAGCTGCGGCGCTGCGGCTCGCCCTCGCCGGTCCAGGTGGTGATCCGGGACGTCCCGTGCACCAGCGCCCCATGGACGAGGATGCGGGTGACGGTCAGCGGTACGTCCTGCATGGTGCTCAGCACGGAGTCCTCCCGGGCGTCATTGCCTGTACGGCAGTAGGGGGTCGCGCTGATTCTGCGCACATACCGCTTGGTATGTCACTAGGGGCCGGGATGATCGATCAAGGCAGGGGCACCGGTCCTCAGTGCACCGGTGCCAGTTCCGGATCCTCGCGGAGCTTGCCCAGGGCGCGGGACACCGCCGACTTGACCGTGCCGACGGAGACGCCGAGCACCTCGGCCGTCTGGGCCTCGCTCAGGTCCTCGTAGTAGCGCAGGACGACCATCGCCCGCTGGCGTGCGGGCAGTTTCATGATCGCGCGCCACATGGCGTCGTGCAGCGCCTGCTCCTCGGCCGGGTCCGCGGCGGGCAGGCTCTCCGGCTCCGGCAGCTCGTCGCACACGAACTCGTCGACCTTGCGCTTGCGCCACTGCGAGGTCCGCGTGTTCAGCAGCGCGCGGCGCACGTACCCGTCGAGCGCGCGGTGGTCCTCGATCCGGTCCCAGGCGACATACGTCTTGGTCAGCGCGGTCTGCAGCAGATCCTCCGCGTCGCTGGCGTTCGCGGTGAGCGACCGGGCGGTGCGCAGCAGCACCGGCTGACGGGCCTTCACGTACGACGAGAACGACGGGAACGGAAGGGTCTGCCTCGCCGGCGTGGCGGCGTCCGAAGCGCTGGTGCAGACGGGTGTGGTCATGGCTCCACGCTAGGTTCGGCGCCCCGTACGGCGGATCGCCCGCAGGTCCCGAAGACGCCTCCCCCTCAGGTTGTAGGCGGGGGGCCGGCTCCACCTCCTGAAGGTGGACGAGCCGGCGCTCACCCCTGAGGGTTGCCCCCTGAGGGACGAGTACGGGGGGAGTACGCGAGCCGTGCGCGCAGGGCAGGCGCACCGGGGTGAACGGGCCGCGCCGCCCGCGCCCCGTACTGGGACCAACGGGCCGCGCGGCGCACGCCGTTCATCCGTCCGCCGTCAGGATCAGGCCGGAGGTCGGTACGCCGGTGCCCGCGGTGACCAGGGTGCGAGCGGCTCCGGGTATCTGGTTGACCGCCGTGCCCCGCAGTTGCCGTACCGCCTCCGCGATGCCGTTCATGCCGTGCAGGTACGCCTCCCCGAGCTGCCCTCCGTGGGTGTTCAGCGGCAGCGCCCGCGCGGCCACGAAGTCCGCCGCCGCGCCGCGCTCGCAGAAGCCGAACTCCTCCAGTTGCATCAGCACGAACGGCGTGAAGTGGTCGTAGAGGATGCCGACGTCGATGTCCGCGGGCCCCATGCCCGATGTCCGCCAAAGCTGGCGGGCCACCACGCCGATCTCGGGGAGGCCGGTCAGGTCGTCCCGGTAGAAACTGGTCATCTGCTCCTGGGCGCGGCCCGCGCCCTGGGCGGCGGCCGTGACCACCGCGGGCGGGTGGGGCAGGTCGCGTGCCCGTTCGCGGGAGGTGACCACCAGTGCCTGGCCGCCGTCCGTCTCCTGGCAGCAGTCGAGCAGCCGCAGCGGTTCCACGATCCAGCGGGATGCCGCGTGGTCGGCGAGGGTGATGGGCCGGCCGTGGAAGTGGGCCGCCGGATTCGTCGCCGCGTAGGCACGGTCGACGACGGCGACGTGCCCGAACACCTCCGGCGTCAGACCGTACGTGTGCAGATAGCGCTGGGCCGCCATCGCCACCCACGACGCCGGGGTGAGCAGCCCGGACGGCAGCGACCAGCCCAGCGCGGTCCCCTCCGCCGACGGTTCGCGGTGCTGCACCCCGGAGCCGAAGCGGCGGCCGGAGCGTTCGTTGAAGGCGCGGTAGCAGACCACGACGTCGGCCACCCCGGTCGCCACCGCGAGCGCGGCCTGCTGGACCGTCGCGCACGCCGCCCCGCCGCCGTAGTGGATCCGGGAGAAGAAGGACAGCTCGCCGATGCCTGCGGCCTGGGCGACGGTGATCTCGGGGTTGGTGTCCATGGTGAACGTGACCATGCCGTCCACGTCCGCGGGCGTGAGCCCCGCGTCGTCCAGCGCGGCACGCACCGCGTCCACGGCCAGCCGCAGCTCGCTGCGCCCGGAGTCCTTGGAGAACTCGGTGGCCCCGATCCCCACGACGGCGGCCCGCCCGCCGAGCGTGTCCCTCGCCCGTACGCTCATGCCCCATCCTCACTCGGGACGCCTACGGCTCCGTCCCTGCTCGGCAGGGATCCGCCTCCCCCGGTCGCAGCGCTGCCGGCACCCCCGCCCGGCACGGTGACGGTGACCGTGCCCGTGACGTGCCGGCCCACGCCGTTCGCCCCGACGACCTTCACCGTGGCCGTGTCCCCGTCGACCTGCTCGACCGTGCCGGTCAGCACCATCGTGTCCCCCGGGTGGTTGGGCGCGCCGAGCCGGATGGCGACCTTGCGCAGGACCGCCGCCGGGCCGAAGTGGTCCGTGACGTACCGGCCGACCAGGCCGTTGGTGGTCAGGATGTTCATGAAGATGTCGGGGGAGCCCTTCCGCCGGGCCAGCTCGGCGTCGTGGTGCACGTCCTGGTAGTCGCGGGAGGCGATCGCGCCGGCCACGATCAGCGTGCGGGTGATCTCGATCTCCAGCGGCGGCAGCTCCGTCCCCGCCCGCAGCACGCTCACGGCGCCACCCCACGGCCGTCGTCACCGGCGTCGGTGGTGGCGGCGGTGGCGCCGCCGTCGTCGTCGGCGCGGAACACCGGGAGCTCCAGCTCCTCGTCGTATCGCACGAACTCCAGGCGTACCGGCATGCCGATCCGCACCTTGTCGTACGGCACCCCGGTCACGTTGCTGACGATCCGGACGCCCTCGGCGAGCTCGATCAGGCCGACGGCGTAGGGCGGGTCGAAGGCCGGGAAGGGCGGATGGTGCACGACGACGTACGAGTAGACGGTGCCGGCCCCGCTCGCCTCGAACGTGTCCCACTCCGGCGAGCCGCACACGGTGCACCCGGGCAGCCAGGGGAAGCGCGGGGTACCGCAGCCGGCGCACCGCTGGATCAGCAGCCGATGCCGGGCGACGCCCTCCCAGAATCCGGCGTTGTCCCGGTTGATCACCGGGCGGGGCCGTCTGGCGGCGGGCTCGGTGGTGGCGGACTGGGGGGTGACGGCCTCGGAGGCGGCGGACTGCAGGGGGGCGAGCTCGGTGGTGGCGGAAGCGTGCCGGGCGGGCGCGTACTTGAGGATCCGGAACCGGTGGGTCCCCACCGGCACGCCGTCCACGCGTACGTCCATCCGCGTCGTCACGAAGTACCCCGTGCCGAGCTTCGTGCGCTTGCGGTCCGAGACCGACTCGATCACCACGTCGAACGTGACCTCGTCGCCGGGGCGCAGCGGGCGCAGGTACTCCTGCTCGCTGTCGGTGGCGACGACGGAGGTGCAGCCGGCCTGGTCGAGCAGGGCGAACAGTTCGTCGTACGCCCGCGTGCGCCCGGCATGCCCGGACAGGCCGCTCATCGTCCACACCTGGAGCATGGTGGGCGGAGCGATGGCGTCCGGGCCGGTGTACGCGGGGTTGGTGTCGCCCATCGCCTCACACCAGTGCCGGATCATGGGCGCGTTGACCGGGTCCTTGCCGATCCCCGCGACGACGGCCGGCCGCCCCTCGTACGCCTTCAGCCGCGCGGCGAAGTCCTCCTCGACCGGCATCGTGGCGGGCCTCCCGGATCTCGTGGCGACAGGAACTCGCTGGGGAGCACTGCGAGCAAGACTTTCTGACTGTCCGTCAGTTAGGTGGGACTGTCAAGGTCCTTCCCGAGGGCCGCCCCGCACCCACCCACCCCTCTTCCCATTTTCGAACATACGTACGAACATAGAGTCATGGCCACCACCGAACGGCAGGCCACCACCCTGGCCCTGGCCCACGCCCTGTCCGCCGCGGAGCGCGGCCTGGCGGTGATCCCGCTGTCCCGTACGAAGCTGCCGGCCCTGCGATCCCCCCACCGCGACGACCCCGACCCGACGGCACCCGCCTGCCACGGCGCATGCGGCCGTTTCGGACACGGGGTGTACGACGCCACGACCGACCCCCGCCGCATTCGCGAGATGTTCGCCGCCGCGCCCCGGGCCACCGGCTACGGCATCGCCTGCGGGCTGCACCCCCACCACCTGATCGGCATCGACCTCGACACCAAGTCCGGCACCGACTCCTCCACGGCCCTGCGCGAACTCGCCCTGCGCCACCTGTTCACCATCCCCGCGACGGTGGTCGTACTGACCCCGAGCGGCGGCCGCCACCTGTGGCTGAGCGGTCCGCCGGACGTCGTCGTACCGAACTCGGCGAGCCGCCTCGCCCCCGGCATCGACGTCCGGGGCGCCGGCGGCTACCTGGTCGGCCCCGGCTCGCGCACCGAGCACGGCGTGTACAGCGCGGCTCCGGGCACCGCCCACCTGCCGCCCGCGCCCTGCCCGCCCGCCCTGCTGCGCCTGCTGACACCCCCACCGCGCCCGCCCCACGCCACCCCCTCGTCGGCGGGCCGGCACGGCCAGGGCCTGGTCCAGTTCGTCCTCGCCGCGCACGAGGGCCAGCGCAACACCCGCCTGTTCTGGGCCGCCTGCCGGGCCTACGAGAACGGCTTCGGCCCCGACCTGGCCCCCGCGCTGCTCGACGCGGCGATCCGCACGGGCCTCACCGCACGCGAGGCCCGCTCGACCCTCGCGTCGGCGGCCCGGATGACGGCACAACGACCGTGACCGCCACGCGCCGCCGCGCCACGTCGAGATGGTTTGAGGAGGTAGTGAAAGCTGTGCACCGATTGGGCCGTTGAAGGGCGACTTCAGCGAACAAGGCCGAAAGAAGCCCTGTTTGACCGATGTTTCGAGCACGCACACTCGGAAAATGGCGGTTCTCGAAGGTGTCAGTAGGCCTCGATGCCTGTTGTGCTCCGCGAGCGGCCCCGACGTCCGGGAACGCGGGCGCCTGGTGCCCCTGTCGGCCGAACTGTGCGACAGGTGCTGGAACACGGTCGCCAACGAGCTCGCCCTGGCCGAGGGGGCCACTGCGGCAGCGGAGCCGCTCCCGGACCCGGACGACGTGGGATGGGCCGAGCCCCGCACCTGCCGCCGGTGCCGGACCGTCGTGCGGTGCTACCCGACCAACTACGACCGCTGGGTCGAACTGGCCGCTTTCGAACTGTCGGCCAAACAGGTGCCGCCCAGGCATCGCTGGCGCCTGGTGAGCAGGACGGCCGCGAACAGTCCGGTCGAAGTGGAGAGGGTGGCCGTGAGGGTCTGCGCGATCGACCCGACCCCCGGAGAACTTGTCGTACCGGCTCACGAGTTCCTGTGCCTGAGCCAGCACGCATGACCAGCCGGAAAGGACGGCGACCCTTGACCAATCGACCTGGGCAGGGGCCGTTCCGCCGGGTGCGGATCAACGCGCTGACGAAGCGCTGCAGAGCGCAGAAGCGACAGGCGCCACCGAGCTGTTCTCCCAGGTCAGGCCCAGGCCGGCCGCGAGTGATCGCAGGGGGCCGTTAGGGGAGTTTCCTCATCACCCGCAACCCGATCCAATACGTGAGGATCGCAACCGCCAAGCTCGCGAGCGAAGCGGCTGTATACGCATACTCCCGGGTCAGTTGCTTCGCCGTTTCACGAGCTGGCCCCAGAGTGAAGAAGAAGCCGGTTGTGGCCGCCAGGGTGGCTCCGGCCTTGTCCTTGGTCCACCGTGCGTTCGGCCCGGAGTCGCTCGTCACCGGTCGGTTGTATCGGGGGCAGCGGGCGGTGCGCAAGATCGGGGTCGCGATCGGCCGCTTGTGGACACCTTGCGCCGTCAGTGCTCGCCGAAGGCTACTGAGCCACCGGGGCCTTGGCGCGCTCGGTCTCGTCCTGTATGAGCAGCGAAAGCAGAGAGGCCACGGTGAGGCCGGCCTCTGCCGGGTGGCGCAGCACCTTGTCGGGCTCGATGCGGTAGGTGTTCGTGCGCCCATCACGGGTGTGGGAGAGGTAACCGCCCTGCTCAAGGTCGGAGATGATGCGCTGGACGGCGCGCTCCGTGAGCCGGCAGCGGGCAGCGATGTCGCGGATCCGGATGCTTGGGTTCTCGGCAATGGCTGCCAGCACACGCGCGTGGCTGGTGATGAACGTCCATCCACTGTGAGGTTCGGGCACTCCAACCATGACCCGCATTTTAGGGGGCCACCATTGCCGAACCCAGATACATGACATATTTTTCGTGTAATCTCTGACGTGCTCCACGGGGAGCGCCACGGAAGGAGCCCCGAAGGTGTCCCGGGATGAGGCTGTCACGCCAAGGCTTATGAGCGACGCAGGCGGGGAGCAGGGGTCGGGCCGGGCCGGCGAACAGGCCCCGGAAGCTGCGTTGGACCAGTACGAATGGCGCGGTGCCTGGGTCGTCGCCGCTCACGGCTCCTACGACATGGATACGATCCCGCCTTTGGCCCACGCACTGGACACCGCCGCCAGGAAGCATCCCAAGGTGGTCCTGGACGCCTCCGATGTCGTCTTCGCGGACTCCTCGTTCCTCAATCTGTTGATCCATACCCATCGAGTGGGCACCCTGCGCGTGGCCGCGCCGCCATGGCGGCTTCAGCGGCTGTTTGCGATCACTGGAGCCGACACCGTCCTGGAGATTCGAGAGACCGTGGACGTCGCCGCCGTCTCCTGAGCCCCTCCGCTGAAGAGCCCGGATGCGCACGGACTGATGCAGCGCCGTTTGGAAGTTGCGGATCAACATGCAAGACCGCTCTGACGCCGACCGCGAGATCCGCGACCTGCGGAGGCAGATCGAGCAACTGAAGCAGGCGCTCGACTCGCACGCCCTCATCGACCAGGCGATCGGCGTGGTGATCGCCTACGGCGGCGTACAGCCCACACAAGGGTGGGCGATCCTCAAGCAGGTATCGCAGCACACGAACATCAAACTGCGGGAGGTGGCAGACCACGTCGTGCAGTGGCCGCAGAGTGCGTGCCTGCCTCCGGAGATTCGCAGCGCTCTGGATACCGCGTTGGAGAACCAGAAGCCTTCCCGTAGCCCTGCACCGCGCGTGCCCGTGGATTAGACACTGTGCAGCACTGAGCAAGCGCTGATCTGTGCTGCGCTGGTCGGCTCGTTCGCCGAGAGGCGCCCGCTGCGTAGTCCGCCGTGCGAGTGCGGAGCGCGGCCAGGGCCGCGGTCTCCTCTCCGCAGGCCGGACGGGTACCGACCGGGTATCAGTCATGCGGACGGAGATGCCCCACCCGTAGTCGGTTCAGAGCCGTAGCGGGAAGCCGCTTCCGCTGTTGCTCAGCAGTGACGTTCCGATGATCGGTCAGGAACGATCTTCGTGCCATGGTTGTCGTGCCGGCCCGGGGGAGGGCACGGCACGAGCCGCTGAATCGCTCAGCACGAAGTTGCCTGGGGGGCCTTCCATGTCCGTCCGTCGTCGTCTCGCCGGTACCGCCACCGTCGTCGCCGCCACCGCCGCGTCCGCCGCCCTCACGCTGCTCCCCGGTACGGCGAACGCCGCGACGCAGAGCACCACCGCCAACCCGCTCACCATCACGGCGACCCCGGCCCAGCTCGGTCCGCTGCTGCCGGGTGGGGCGGCAAAGACCTTCGACTTCACCGTCACCAACCACTCCGACGCCGCGATAGCCATGAACGGCGAGCTCAGCGGGGCCGCGCACGGTGCCCTGCCGCTGACCGACGGGGATGTGAAGCTGAGTGTGCAGGCGGTGCACGCTCCGGCCACCACCTCCCTTTTCGCCAGCCAGGACGGCGGCTTCATCGGGTCCTTCTACCCGAAGGGCGGCCACTGGGGCAGCACGTTCAAGCTGCCTGCTCACTCCAGCTACACCTGGAAGATCACTGTCGCCGCGACCAAGGCGTTCCCGATCAACGACGACCGCCTCGAGATCGGCTTCGGTGCCGTCGCCGACAAGGGCCGGAACGTGGCCGAGCGTGCGATGCCGTTCCACATCGGCGCGTTCGACCTGAACAACGGGGGCCCGATCGTCACCGAGGTGAGCGGTGGGAAGAGCCTGACGGCCAAGCAGCCGCTGACCCTGGATGTCAGCTTCACCAACCGCACCGGTCTGCCGCTGGCGAAGAAGGTCTACCCCTGGATCGGCCAGGGCTCCCGCTCCCCGCTGGCGGGCGTCACGCTCGCCTACGACCTGTGGGACGGCAAGCGCTGGGTGTCTCTCGGTAAGGGGGACACCGCACTGCCGGTCCTGCCCGCGCACATGGCCAACGGGGTCACCGTCCACGACAAGGTCCGGGTCCGTATCGCCGGCTGGAACAACAAGGCCCGCTCCGGCCAGATCCAGCTGGAGGTCGCCTACGACGGCTTCTACGGCGCCGTCGTCAAGAACATCCAGGCCGCCGACTGAGGCGCCCTCTCTCAGATGGGGCCTTGTCTCGCCTGTAAGAGCTTCCAGGCAGCCTGTATGACCTTCAACGGCCGATCTCTGTAGGGCTACGGATCAGAAGGTGCCCGTGCCCCACCCGTGCCCGCTCCTGCGAAAAACCACGGGGAACCGCGGTGACGAGCGGGCACCGCGCAGCACAACGGCCCCCGACCGCATTACCTGGTCAGGGGCCGTTCATCTGCGCGGTGGGTGTGGGATTTGAACCCACGGTGGCTTGCGCCACGACGGTTTTCAAGACCGTTCCCTTAGGCCGCTCGGGCAACCCACCTCTGCCCCGGCCCACCTGGGGCGGAGCGGCTACAGCCTACCGGCCTCCGGCCTCGCGCGGGGCTTGTGGTCCACATGGGGTCCACTGGCCGTCCTGCCCCTGTCCTCCACACCTCGGGCCCCCGCCGGGCAGCATGTGGCCCGACCCTGCCGCCGACGTCCGGGTCACCGTCAGTTCTGACAGCCGCAGCCGCTTGCGGCCTTGGCCTCAGCGACGGTGGTGGACGGATCGGCGGACTGCTCGCCGGAGGTGCAACAGGCGGTTACGCCGCAGCAGGCGGCGGTTGCGGAGGAGCCGTCCGACCCGGTCGCGCCGGCGGGCTTGACGGCGCGGACGATGGCGGAGTGCATGCCGTCGGCCACCGGGTGGGTGGGAGTGATCTCGACGTCCGTGAAGCCGGCCGCCTCCAGTCCCCGGCGGTATTCGGCGAACGACAGGGCACCGGCGATGCAGCCGACGTGGTCGCCGCGCTCGGCGCGCTGCTCGGGTGTGAGGGTGTCGTCGGCGACGACGTCGGAGACGCCGATGCGGCCGCCGGGCTTCAGGACACGAAAGGTCTCGGCGAACACGGCGGGCTTGTCGACGGACAGGTTGATCACGCAGTTCGAGATCACCACGTCGACGGTGTTCGCGGGCAGCGGGACGGACTCGATGGTGCCCTTCAGGAACTCGACGTTCGTCGCCCCCGCCTTCTCGGCGTTGGCCAGGGCCAGGGTCAGCATCTCGTCGGTCATGTCCACCCCGTACGCCTTGCCGGTGGGTCCGACGCGTCGGGCGGAGAGCAGGACGTCGATGCCGCCGCCCGACCCGAGGTCGAGGACGCGTTCGCCCTCCCGCAGTTCTGCGACGGCGGTCGGGTTGCCGCAGCCGAGTGACGCGGCGACGGCCTCGGCGGGCAGCGCGTCGCGCTCGTCGGCGGCGTACAGGGTCGAGCCGAAGTTCTCGTCGGCCTCGACCGGCTGCGGCCCGCAGCATGCGGTACCACCCTCGGTCACCTTCACCGCCGCCGCCGCGTAGCGCCGGCGGACGGTTTCCCGCAGGTCCGTGGACTGTTCGCTCATGACTCACTCCCGGGTGACGGGGCATGGCGGCGCCCCGGAACGGCCTGTATCGACGTTCGTTGATGCAACCTTGCGCCTTGCATTGAAGAACGTCAACATAGAGCCATGTCGAAACAAGAGCTCGCGGTGATCGGGCAGGACACCGCCTGCTGCGCCCATCTGGCCACGGCGCCGCTGGACGAGGACCAGGCGGCCGAGCTGGCGAAGGTGTTCAAGGCCCTCGGCGACCCGGTCCGGCTGCGGCTGATGTCGATGATCGCCTCGCGCGGCGAGGGCGGTGAGGTCTGTGTGTGCGAGCTGACCCCCGCCTTCGAGCTGTCCCAGCCGACGATCTCCCACCACCTCAAGCTGCTCCGGCAGGCCGGACTCATCGACTGCGAACGGCGCGGGACCTGGGTGTACTACCGGGTTCTGCCGGGCGTCCTGGATCGGCTCGCCGCGTACCTCACCGCGCCACGGACCGCCGGAGCCACCGCGTGACCGCGCCCCTGGGCCGACGGCTCGCCGCCGAAGCCGTTGGAACCGGGCTGCTGGTGGCGGTGGTGGTCGGCTCCGGTATCCAGGCCGCCGAACTGTCGCGCGACGTGGGCGTGCAGTTGCTCGCCGACTCCCTCGCCACCGTCTTCGGCCTGGGCGTGCTGATCGCCCTGCTCGGGCCGGTCTCCGGGGCGCACTTCAACCCGGCGGTCACCCTGGCCGCCTGGTTCACCGGCCGCCACAGGACCGACGGCCTCACCCTGCGGGACGTGGCCGCGTACGTGCCCGCACAGATCGCCGGGGCCGTTGGCGGGGCGGTCCTGGCCGACGCCATGTTCGCCGAACCGGTGGTCGAGTGGTCCACGCACGACCGGTCCGCTTCTCACCTGTGGCTCGGTGAGGTGGTCGCCACGGCCGGGTTGATGCTGCTGATCTTCGGCCTGGAACGCATCGGCCGAGCGCCCCTGGCACCGGTGGCCGTGTCCTCGTACATCGGTGCCGCCTACTGGTTCACCTCCTCCACCTCCTTCGCGAACCCGGCAGTGACCATCGGCCGGGCCTTCACCGACACCTTCGCCGGAATCGCCCCTGCCTCCGTCGCCCCGTTCATCGCTGCGCAAATGGTGGGAGCCGTGCTCGGGCTGGGTGCCGTCATCGCGGTGTACGGCCGTCCCGCTCCCGCCGGGGACGAGGTCGTCGTCCCCCGCGTCGAGCCCGAACCCGCCTCCTCCTGACCCACACTCCCCTCTCCCGGAAGACGCCCGCCATGAGCACCCCCGCCCCGCGCCCCTCGGTCCTGTTCGTCTGCGTCCACAACGCCGGCCGCTCCCAGATGGGCGCCGCGTTCCTGACCCACCTGGGCGGTGACCGGGTGGAGGTCCGCTCGGCCGGCTCCGCCCCCGCCGACGCGGTCAACCCCGCCGTGGTCGAGGCGATGGCGGAGGTCGGCATCGACATCTCCGCCGAGACGCCCAAGGCCCTCACCACGGAGGCGGTGCGGTCCTCGGACGTGGTGATCACGATGGGCTGCGGAGACGCCTGTCCGGTGTTTCCCGGCAAGCGGTACCTGGACTGGCGACTGGACGACCCGGCGGGCCGGGGGATCGGCGCGGTGCGGCCCATCCGGGACGAGATCGAGCAGCGCGTGCGGGGCCTGCTCACAGAGCTCGGTGTCCCAACGGAGGCATGAGGGACTGCCCGTGTACCGACGAGCCCGGTGAACTCCACGGCCGAGACGGTGCTGGATCGAGGTGGACGGGCCCATGCGGAAGGGTGCCCGGGTGCCCCTCATCCAGGGGCACCCTTCGACCAGTAGGTCTCTGACCAGCGGAGGCGGTGGGATCCGAACCCGTAGTGGCGCTTTCACGTCACCGCGGTTTCCAAGACCGTTCCCTCGGGTCGTTCGGGCGGCCCAGCTCAGCCACGGTCCACCCGGGGCGCGGTGGGAAAGTCCCACCGGTCCCGGGCGGTGCCCGTCCGGGCCACCGGGTGCATCGTGCGGCTCAGTTGTCGCCGACGCGGGAGCCCAGGGTCAGTTCCACGGTGTGGGTCCTGCCGTCGCGCTGGTAGGTGATCGTCACCTTGTCGCCGGGCTTGTGGGTCCAGATCTCGCCGATCAGGGTCGGGCCGCTGTCGATCACCGTGTCGTCCAGCTTGGTGATCACGTCGCCCGGCTTGAGGCCCGCCTTGTCCGCGGGGCCGCCGGACTCGACCGGGGCGGACCCGCCCGTGCCCTGCTCGGTGATCTTCGCGCCGCTGCCGGAGTCCTCCAGCGAGACCGAGGCGCCGATCTTCGCGTAGACCGGCTTGCCCGTCGCGATCAACTGCTGGGCGACGTACTTCGCCTGGTCGATCGGGATCGCGAAGCCCAGGCCGATCGAGCCGGACTGGCCGCTGCTGCCGAACCCGCCGTTGCTCGTGGACTGGATCGCCGAGTTGATTCCGATGACCGCGCCCTGGGCGTCCAGGAGCGGACCGCCGGAGTTGCCCGGGTTGATCGAGGCGTCCGTCTGCAGGGCGCTCATGTACGACGCCTTGCTCCCGGAGCTGCCGTCGCTGGAGGCCACCGGACGGTGCTTGGCGCTGATGATGCCCGAGGTCACCGTGTTCGACAGGCCGAAGGGCGCGCCGATCGCGATCGCCGGATCGCCGACCTCGACCTTGTCCGAATCGCCGAGCGCGAGGGGCTGGAGGTCCGAGGGGGCGTTCTTGAGCTTGATGACGGCCACGTCGTACCCCTGCGCGTGGCCGATGATCTCGGCGTCGTACTTCTTGCCGTTGGGGAACGTCGCCGTGAGCTTCCCGCCGTCGACCGCCTCGGCGACGACGTGGTTGTTGGTGATGATGTGGCCCTGCTTGTCGAAGACGAAGCCCGTGCCGGTGCCGCCCTGGCCGCCCGTGGACTCGGCCTCGATGGTGACCGTGCTCGGCAGTGCCCTGGCGGCCACGGCGGCGACCGTGCCGTTGTCGTGCTTCACATCGCCGCCGCTGGTGGCGGCGGAGACCGTTGTGGAGCCGCTGGAGTCGTCGTTCTTCGCGAGCTGGTAACCGATGCCGCCGCCGACGCCGCCCGCCACCAGCGCGGCGACGAGGACCGCGGCGACCAGACCGCCCCGCCTGCTCTTGGGCTGGGGAGCCTGGTTCTCGTACGGGGCGCCCCAGGGGTCGGCCGCACCGCCGCCGCCCGCGTACGCGGGAGTGGCCGGCGGAGGCGGCGGCCAGCCCGACTCGGGGGCGGAGGAGGCCCAGGGGCGGCCCGGCGGCACCGGAGGGAGCTGCGCCGTCGCCGCGCCCTCCGGCTGCGGCGCTCCCTCGGGCCGCGGCGGCTGCGGGGCGCCCGGTCCGAACGGCGCGCCTGCCTCCGGGGGACCGCCCGCCGCGCCCGGGGTCTCCGCGGACGGCGCCTGCCCCTCGGGAGCCGCGCCCGGCGCGGAAGCGGGAGCGTCCGCCGGCACGGGGGGTGCAGACGGGGCCGGGGGTACCGAAGTGCCCTCGTTCTCGGTGCTCACAGCTCTTCTCCTCGTTCCACGGCTGTCTTCTCGGTCGCACTCGGCCGCACTCGCTCACCCACGCGCGGCGCAGGGCGCTCAGCTGTGCATGTCCCTTTGTACGCCGTCAAGCTTTTCCCACCGGACGTCAGGGCACCATAAACGGCGGCTGTGGGTCCGTGACCACCCTTTATAACGGACTGGTGCGAACAGAAATCTGCATTCCCGGCATCTCTTCGATCCCCTCACGTCGTCCAGCGGTCCCACGGGTACCCCGGGACGGTGGGACGATGACGCGGTGACCCACGCACGACAGCACCCGGTCCAGGTGGTCGCCCACCGCGGGGCCTCCGAGGACGCCCCCGAGCACACCCTGGCCGCGTACAAGAAGGCGATCGAGGACGGTGCCGACGCCCTCGAGTGCGACGTCCGGCTGACCGCGGACGGACACCTCGTCTGCGTCCACGACCGGCGCGTGAACCGCACGTCCAACGGGCGCGGCGCCGTCTCCGCCCTGGAGCTCGCCGAACTCGCCGCGCTGGACTTCGGCTCCTGGAAGAGGGGCGACGAGGAGCCCGACTGGGAGCACCGGCCGCAGGACCCCGAGGACACCTCGGTGCTCACCCTGGAGCGGCTGCTGGAGCTCGTCGCCGACGCCGGTCGGCCCATCGACCTGGCCATCGAGACCAAGCACCCGACGCGCTGGGCGGGGCAGGTCGAGGACCGGCTGCTGCTCCTGCTGAAGCGGTTCGGCCTGGACGCCCCCGAGTCCGCGCAGAAGTCGCCGGTACGGATCATGAGCTTCTCGGCGCGGTCGCTGCACCGGGTGCGGGCGGCCTCGCCGACATTGCCGACGGTGTACCTGCTGCAGTTCCTCTCGCCCCGGCTGCGGGACGGGCGGCTGCCGGCGGGGGTCCGGATCGCGGGGCCCTCGATGCGGATCGTGCGCACTCACCCGGCGTACATCCAGCGGCTGAAGCGAGTCGGTCACCAGGTGCACGTGTGGACGGTGAACGAGCCGGACGACGTCGACCTCTGCCTGGAGCTGGGTGTCGACGCCATCATCACCAACCGCCCGCGCGCCGTGCTGGACCGGATCGGTCGCTGAGCGCGGCCGGCCTCCGCCACGGAACGTTTCTGCTCCGGGACTCGCATATGGGCGAAAACCAGCCAACGCGATGACAGGGAGTGCACCGGCGCGTTCGTTCCGTGTTCGTTCGTGTCAAGTGCATCACCCCGTGTGTACGGACGGTTTCCGGTCCGGTCGCTTGGGGCATTCACACCGTGGCGTGGGGCAAAGGAGGTCTCGGGGGTGGCGTTGGTGGTGGCACAGGAGGTGCCCACGTCGTCGAGCATGGCCGTACCCCATGGTCCTGCGGGCGTGGGGGAAGCGAGACACCGGATGCGCGATCAGTTGCGCACCGGTGGTGTATCGGAATCGGTCATCGACGATGCAGTACTGATCCTTTCGGAACTGCTCAGCAATGCGTGTCGACACGGCAGACCACTCCGCGACAGCCTGACGGAGGACGGTGACGTGCGCGCCGCGTGGCGCGTCGACACCTCCGGGCGGCTCACGGTCGAGGTGACGGACGGCGGCGGCCCGACCCGCCCGGTTCCGGCGACCCCGTCGGTGACCGCGCGCGGCGGCCGGGGGCTCAACATCATCAGGGCGCTGGCCAAGGACTGGGGCGTGCGGGACGACGCCCACGGCGAGGTCACGGTCTGGGTCGTCGTCCAGGACGACACCGCCTCGGCCCGCCGCAGCGAGGACTTCGCCTCACGCGTCACGGCACCCTCCGTGTCGCAGATGCCGGGGCTGGATTTCGGGGACGCGTTCGACGCGTTGGACTGAGGCGGCCGGGTCGCCCGACGGACGTCGGTTCCTCGGCGCAGCACGTACGGGGGCACAGCACGTACGGGGGCACAGCACGTACGGGGGCACAGCACGTGCACGGGCAGAGCACGTGCAGGGTCGCAGCGGTACATGGACGCTCCCTCCCTACCCCGATCCGCGTACCCCCAGGTGGACCCTTCGGTGCGTTGTCCACAGGATCCCTTCCGGAGTGGTACGAGCGGCTAGGCTCGCGACCGTACGAAACGAGCCGTAACCGGGAGACACGCACGATGGCCAAGAAGCGACCCCAGACCCAGGCCAAGCGCCCGCAGCCCACGGGCGGTGCCCGTGCCGACGGGGACGTCCCGGTCGTCGGCGGCCGGGAGCCCTGCCCCTGCGGCAGTGGCCGCCGCTACAAGGCCTGTCACGGCCGTGCCGCCGCGCACGCGGTGACCGAGCTGGTGCAGCGCCCCTTCGAGGGACTGCCCGGCGAGTGCGACTGGGTGGCGCTGCGCGAACTGGTGCCGGCGGCGACCGCCGAGCTCAAGCTCCGGGACGAACTCCCCGAGGGCGTCCCTTCGGTCACGCTCGCCACGGTCCTGCCGATGGCATGGCCGGCGCTGCGCCGCGACGACGGCTCGATCCTCCTCGGCCTGCAGAACGACACGGCGTCGGGCGACCTCAGCCGCGACCTCGCCGACACCCTCCAGCGCGCTCTCACCGCCGAGCCGGGCACCCCGGTCCAGGGCCGCCGGCCGCCCGCCGACGGCCCGCGCCTGCAGGACCTGCTGGACCCCGAGGGCCCCTTCGAGCCGGTCGTGCACAGCGGCTTCGAGTTCTGGGTCCCGGACGCGGAGAACACGACACCGGAGGTGGCCGCCTCCCTGGAGCGGGCCAACGCCGCAGCGATCCCCACCGTCCGGCTGACCGGCGTGGACGCCGCGTACTGGTGCGAGACCCCCGAGAAGAACCACCTGCGGTGGGTCATGCCGCACTCCGAGGAACGGCTTCTGGACGCGCTCGCGCGGCTGCACGCGGCCGGCCGGTCGAGCCTCGCCGAGGGCACGCGCCTGGTCGGCTCCTTCCGCGCGCACGGGCTCACGGTGCCGGTCTGGGACCTGCCGAGCGGCATGGGCGCGGACGACGTGGAGAAGCCGGCGGCCGAGTTCGCCGAGCGTCTCGCGACCGCGCTGGCCACCGAGGCGCCGCTCACCGCGGAGGAGCGCCGGGCCCGCGGCGGGCTGACCAACCGACAGGTCACGCTGAGCTGACGCACAGTACCGGCCCGATCCCCCGGTCGGGCCGGACCGGCCACCGCGACGTCCGGCCTCAGGTGACTCCTGTCACAAGACCCTGCTGCGACCGGCCAATCCGTGTCCGAATAGCCGAGATCGAATTTGCGAACAGCCGATCTCTTGTTACGGTTCCAGTAGCCCGGTTGCTGGTGCATCCCCCGTCGCCAGCAACCGGGTCTTTCCATGTGCGGGTACGCGCGGCGCGTCGAGCCGCGACATCAACTGCCGTAGCGGGTCGCCGAGTTCACTGATTCACCACCACAGACGAGCGGCGAGTCGCCGCCGTACGAGAACGGCGGTCGGTGCCGTACCCGACCGGCGCGTCAGTGCCGTACCCGACCGGCGCGTCAGTGCCGTACGGACCGGGGGTTCACTGTCCGCTCGCGGTCGCCTGGTCGCTTCCCGAGCGCAGCAGCAGCGGTCCGCTCCCGTCGCTCCGGGAGAACTCCGCGACCGCCGAGTACGCCCCCATGTCGCCCGCCACGCGCTGCCGTGGCGTGTCACAGACCGCCGGGTCGTCCGCGGAATCCACCGCGCAGTGCATCTCCACGCTGCGCCCGCCCGGCGCCATGAAGCTCAGGACCCCGGTCAGCCTCTCGCCGGTGGCGTTGCGGTAGTAGGTGCGCGCCCAGGTGTCCCGCCCTTGCGTCAGCACACACGTCTGCGCCTCGATGCCGTCGCGCGAGGAGAGCTGGGGGCCGCAGCGAGCCGCGGTGGCGAGCCCGAGACCCAGCAGCCGGGGCCGTGAGGGCACCCGCCGCTTCGCGTCCTCGTGCACGGGCGGGTGGAGCGAGGCGCGGTCCGTGTCACCGACCGGCCCGGCGGACGCCACGGCGATCGGCACCGCGATGACGGCCGCCACCACGCCGAGGAGCGCGAGCAGCCGCATCCGGCCGGACTTGGGCCGATCGTCGGCCCCCACGCCCGTCTCCATCCCCCGTTTCCCGTGACCCCCAGGACGAATCAGCATGAGGCCGAAGATATCGGCCGATCACGGGCGTCAGGTCCGCCGCGCGCCCGACACCCTCAGAACTCGGGCGCGCTCACACCCGTACGAGTGAGTGCGTCCACGACCGCGTCCACCACGGCCTCCACGTCGGGCACCCAGGGCGAGGCGGACCCCGGCAGCGGTGCCCGCTCCCAGCGGATCGCGCCGTGGCCGGTCTCCGACGGAGGCAGCGCCAGATAGCCGCCCTCGCCGTGAAAACGCAGCGAGCCGGGGACGAAGTCCTTGGCGTACAGCAACTCGCCGAGTTGCTCCATGGAGTAGGGGGCCACGAGGATCGACCAGCGGTGCGGCGCCGCCACAACCGGGCCGAGACGCATGCCCTTCCGGTCGAGCGCGGCCAGGGCGCGCGAGGCGGCGAGGGCGGGCAGGCTCACGGCGCAGGGCGCCGTGCCCCCGGTGGCCAGCACGATCGGCGCGGACGGCCGGTTGGTCCACCACCAGCGCACCATGCGTTCGTCGGTGGTGGCCGCGAGCAGCCCGGGGTCGAACGGGTGCGCGCCGGGCACCGTGCACTCCGGGTCGGGACAACCGCAGCGGGCACGCCCCTGCGGGTCAGGTGCCACACCCGGGAGTACGGGCCACTGCCATTCGGTCGCGAAGGTCAGGGCCGCGCTGATCAACTCAGGCCTCCCGTTGTTCCGCCTGGACAGGAGCCTGCGTCGCCTTCCGAGGATCTCGCGCATGAGCGCTCGTTCCTTTCCGTTGCACGCCGGCAACACCGAGGACCACATCACATCATGTGTCGATCACTTCACTGTGCGTACCTACTGGCGCATCACACCCCTGTCCGGGACAAGGGGAACCCCTATGGGCCGAGCGTTGGCTGCGTCCGCGTCCATACTGCGCCCACCACAAGCATGGGCGTGGCGTGGGGTGGCGGCGCCTGGCGATTTGCCGTCCCGCTCTTACTCGCCGCCTCCACCACGGGAGGATGGGGCTCGGCCGTCGGTGGTTATGACGCCCGGTTGCGGTGCCAGGTTCCGGATGGCCCCCAACCACCCCTGGCCTTCACCGAGTACGTACCCATCACGACCGCTGTGACGCTCCGTTGAACAAGGCCAGTCGACCGCAATACATCGATCCCTGAGACTGTTTTAAGCCAACTTTGCTGTCCCGTAAGGGGGGAGAACCTGCACCCCGGACACCAGGAATCCCAGCAGGACAATGCTGGACATCCCCTCCTGAGTGCGTGTACATGTGGAGCCACCGCTAGCGGCGCAGATTGACATGGGGGTTTGCGATGCTATCGAGCGATACGCTCCGGCCCGAAGGCCGGACGACATGAACGCCCCTCACCCTCCGAAAGTGGCCGGAATCAATGCACCGGTTCCCCCACCCACCCACACTGTCGCGCCGACGCCTGCCGCCACGGAAGCCCCCTCGGCCGCCTCATCGACCTCCACCGGCCCTTCCGACCCCTCCGGCCCGGGAACACTCCTGCAGGACCGGCTCGCGGGCTGGGTCTCCGATCTGACGACGCTCCACGAACTGACCGAACGCCTGGCCCGCACCGGCTCCCTCGCCGAAGCGCTCCAGGAAATGCTGCGCGCCGGAGCCGCCCTGGTGGGCGCCCGGCGCGGTCTCGTCGTACTGGAACCACACGACGGACTCGGCCCGGACACCACGATCGGCCTCGGCCTGGGCCGCGCCGACCTCGGGCACATCGAGACCGTTCCACGCAGCTCCCTGTCGTACGGCAGGATCCTGGAGGGACTGCCGGGCGGGGAGCGCGGGATCGCGCAGCCCGACCTGTTCTCCGAGGACGGGCTCGACCCCCGCCACCGCGAGGTGGCCGCCCGCCTCGGCTACGCCGCGAGCTACGCGCTCGCCCTGTCCACCGATGGCGCCGGCCGCCTCGGTGCCGCCGTCTGGCTCTACGACGAACCCGCCGAGCCGGTCGAACGCCAGCGCCACCTCGTCGGTCTGTACGCCCGCTACGCCACCGAGCACCTGGCGCGCATGGTGGAGATCGAGCGCACGCGCGCGTGCATGGCGGCGATCGCCGACGAACTCCTGCCCACCCGGCTGCCCCGCATCCCCGGCGTCCAGCTCGCCGCCCGTCGTCGCACGAGTCCGCGCGGTGGCGGCGACTGGTACGACGCGCTGCCGCTGCCCGACGCCGCGCTCGGCCTCGCCGTCGGGTCCGTCACCGGCTCGGGACCCGGCGCGGTCGCCGCGACCGGCCGGCTGCGGGCCTCGCTGCGCGCGTACGCCGTGATGGAGGGCGAGGACCCGGTGGCGGTCCTCTCCGACCTGGAGCTGTTGCTGCGGCTCACCGAGCCCGCCCGCTCGGCCACCGCCCTGTTCGCGTACTGCGAGCCCGCGCTGCGCAAGCTCACGCTCGCCGGAGCCGGGCACAGCCCGCCCCTGGTGATCGGCCCCAGACGCACCGAGTTCGTGGAGACCTCGCTGTCGGCCCCCCTCGGCATGCTGGCCTGCTGGGAGGCGCCGAGCATCGAACTGACCGCGGAGCCGGGCGAGACCGTACTGCTCTACACCGACGGGCTGCTGCAGCGCACCGGCGACCCCATGGACCGCGCCTTCACCCGGCTGCACGCGGCGGCCACGAGTGTGCCCAGACCGCTGCGCATCGACCCGGGAGCGGTCGCCGACCACATCCTGCGGACGGTGCTGCCGGACGGGCTCGGCGACACCGACAGCACGGAGGACGTGGTGCTGCTGGCGGCACGCTTCGAGTGAGCCCACGCCCACGCCGGGTGACGGCCTTTTCCCGCCCTGGCCCCCGCCTGTACGACCGTACGATGGGGGTGGCCCAGTGCCGTATCCAAGGAGGATGACCGTGGCGGACGAGCTCACGCCGGAGACCCCGGTATCGGATCCTGCTGCTACCGCAGCGGGCCCGGCGACCCCGGAGACCCCGGAGGCGCCGGAGGAGACCGAAGAGCCGATCAAGCAGCGCAAGAACGGCCTGTACCCGGGCGTGTCCGACGAGCTGGCCGAGAACATGAAGTCGGGCTGGGCCGACACCGAGCTGTACGACCTCGAGCCGATCGCCCAGGCCGCCGAGACCGCCGCCCGCCGTGCCGCGCTGTCCGCGCGCTTCCCGGGCGAGCGCCTGGTGATCCCCGCGGGCAACCTGAAGACGCGCTCGAACGACACGGAGTACCCCTTCCGCGCCTCCGTCGAGTACGCCTACCTCAGCGGCAACCAGACCGAGGACGGCGTCCTGGTCCTCGAGCCCGCCGATGGCGGCCACAAGGCGACGCTCTACCTGCTGCCCCGCTCCGACCGGGAGAACGGCGAGTTCTGGCTCTCCGGCCAGGGCGAGCTGTGGGTCGGCCGCCGCCACTCGCTCACCGAGGCGGAGAAGCTGTACGGCATCCCGGCCTCGGACGTGCGCGAGCTGCCCGGGAAGCTGAAGGAGGCCACCGGCCCGGTCCGCGTGGTCCGCGGGTACGACGCGGGCATCGAGACCGCCCTGCACGACAAGGTCACCGCCGAGCGGGACGAGGAGCTGCGGGTCTTCCTCTCCGAGATGCGGCTGGTCAAGGACGCGTTCGAGGTCGGCGAGCTGCAGAAGGCGGTCGACTCCACCGTGCGCGGCTTCGAGGACGTGGTGAAGGTCCTCGACAAGGCGGAGGCCACCTCCGAGCGGTACGTCGAGGGCACGTTTTTCCTCCGGGCGCGTGTGGAGGGCAACGACGTCGGATACGGCACCATCGCGGCCGCCGGCCCGCACGCCTGCACCCTGCACTGGGTGCGCAACGACGGCCCCGTCCGCTCCGGCGACCTGCTGCTCCTGGACGCCGGTGTGGAGACGCACACGTACTACACCGCGGACGTGACCCGCACGCTGCCCGTCAACGGTCGCTTCAGCGAGATCCAGAAGAAGATCTACGACGCGGTGTACGAGGCCCAGGAGGCCGGTATCGCCGCGGTGAAGCCGGGCGCCAAGTACCGCGACTTCCACGACGCCGCGCAGCGCGTGCTCGCCGAGAAGCTGGTCGAGTGGGGTCTGGTCGAGGGCCCGGTGGAGCGGGTGCTGGAGCTGGGCCTGCAGCGCCGCTGGACCCTGCACGGCACGGGCCACATGCTCGGCATGGACGTCCACGACTGCGCGGCCGCGCGCGTCGAGACGTACGTGGACGGCACGCTGGAGCCCGGCATGGTGCTCACGGTGGAGCCGGGCCTGTACTTCCAGGCGGACGACCTGACCGTCCCGGAGGAGTACCGCGGCATCGGCGTGCGCATCGAGGACGACATCCTGGTCACCGAGGACGGCAACCGGAACCTCTCGGCGGCCCTGCCGCGCCGCTCCGACGAGGTCGAGGCGTGGATGGCGTCCCTGAAGGGCTGACACGGAAGCGACGGCGCGACGGGCCGGGCACCGACGGGTGCCCGGCCCGTCCCATGAGGTGCGGGGTCCGCGGCCGACTGCCGCTGACGGTCGTCGAGTCCGGGTCGCCCGCACAGGTCCGCGAAGACGTCTCGGCCGCGAACGTCCCGTGCCGGACGCCGAGTCGGCCACCGGTCCGAACGGAGTCTTCGGGCACTACACCGCCAGCAGCGGAGAGTCGGTGCGCCACTTGAGGATCTTGTCGAAGCTCACCACCGCGCCGCCGCGGCCCGGCTTGTTGCCGATGTGCACGTGGTCGGCGAGCTCCTCGATGAGACCCAGGCCACGGCCGTGCTCGGCGTCCGGGCACACCGGGCGGGTCACCGTACGAGGTCTGCCGGCGGGGAAACCCGGGCCGGAGTCGGCGACTTCGATGCGGCACTTCTCGCCGTCGAGGTAGGCCGTGACCCGGTACGCCTCCGACACACCGCCGTTCGCGGTGTCGCCCCCGTGCTCCACCGCGTTGGCGCAGGCCTCGCTCAGGGCGACGGAGAGGTCGTAGGAGACGTCCGGGTCGACGCCCGCGGTCTCCATCGTGCCCAGCAGGAGTCGTCGGGCGAGCGGCACGCTCGCAGCTTCGCGCCGCAGATGGAGTGACCACCAGATGCTCATGCTCCAGCCTCCTGGCCGCGGCTCGACATACCGTTACGTATTGCCACGAGTGCGCGGGGGCAATCGCCCGATTGTCGACTTCCCGCCCGTTCGGCGGATGCGCCGGGGCAAGGGTCGGGTGTATGCGGGGACGGCTTGGAGACGGATCGACAGAACGTGATCTTCCGGATCACTTCCCCGATTATCGCATTTACATCATCTTGCGGACCTGCCGTACGGCCCCGCCCAGGCCGGTGGGATGATGAGGCCGCCATGAGTGCCCCCCACCCGCGCACGGCGCGCACCGGATGCGATCTCCGGGTCCTGCGGGCCGCGGTGTTCGCCGCGGTCTGCGTCGTGCTGGCCGCGGCCGGGCACGGGGTCGCCTCCTGCGCCACCGTCCCACTGTGGACGCTGGGCGCCGGCTTCCTCGGCGTGTTCGCCGTCGCCGCCCTGCTCGCCGGGCGGGAGCGCTCGCTGCCGGGCATCGCGGCGGTCCTCGCGGTGGGCCAGATCGCACTGCACACGCTGTTCGGGCTCGGGCAGCACTCCGGCGCCATGACGTCGGAGGCGATGTCCACGGACGACGCCGCGCTCGTGGCCCGGGCCGCGCACCTGATGTGCGGCGCCGCCGCCGCGACCCTCTCCCCCGCGCACGCCCAGAAGATCCTCTCCGACGCGCGGCTCGTCCCCGCGGCGGACACGGCCACCGCGCACCACCCGGCCGACGCCCTGTCGGCCGCCGGCTCGTGGTGGTCGGTCCTGCCCTCGGTGCCCATGCTGCTCGGACACCTCCTCGCCGCCGTCGCCGCCGGATGGGTGCTGCGCCACGGGGACATGGCGCTGCTGCGGCTCATGCGGCTGTCGGCGCACGGAGTCGCGGAGGGGGCGCTCGTACGAGCCCTCCGCTCGTCGTTCACCCTCGCGCGCGCCCTCCTGTCCGGGCTCGCGGGCGCGCCCGACGCGGGGCCGCGCGCCCCTCGCCCCCTCTTCCTGCTGCCGCCGAAGCCGCGGACGACCACGCTGCAGCACACGGTGATCCGGCGCGGACCGCCGTCCTCCACTCCGTTCGTCCTCGCTGCCTGACGCGACCGCATCACTCCACCCGTCCGTACGGGAGAGGCTGCCGTCGCGCGGCACGCGCGCGTGCCCGTAACCAGGGACCGGCCACGGCCGTGGTCGGCCCCGCGCACGCGCATCTCTCTTCGCCAACGGACTCTCACTCGAAGTGGAGTGGTCTCACGCCATGAAGGCCATCAAGGGTTCCCTGAAGGGCTCCCGCCTCGCCGTCGCCGGTGCCGCCGCCGCATCGGCCGTCCTCGTCCTGTCCGCGCCCGCCTTCGCACACGTGACCGTGCAGCCGGAGGGTCAGGCCGCCAAGGGCGGTTACGCGGTCGTCGACTTCAAGGTCCCGAACGAGCGGGACGACGCCTCGACCACCAAGCTCGAGGTCAGCTTCCCGACCGACCACCCGCTGGCCTCGGTGATGCCGGAGCCGCTCGACGGCTGGAAGGCGCAGGTCACCAAGTCCAAGCTCGCCAAGCCGCTCACACTGCACGGACGGCAGATCGACGAGGCCGTGACCAAGGTCACCTGGACCGCCACCGGTAAGGGCATCGAGCCGGGCTACTTCCAGAAGTTCCCGCTCTCCGTCGGCCAGCTCCCCGAGGACACCGACCAGCTCGTCTTCAAGGCCCTCCAGACGTACTCGAACAACGAGGTGGTGCGCTGGATCGAGCCGCAGAAGCAGGGTCAGGGCGAGCCCGAGAACCCCGCCCCGGTGCTCGAACTGGCCTCCGCCTCCTCCTCCGGCCACCACGGCTCCACGGCCGAGGACGCCTCCGACACGTCGGCCGCCAAGGACACCGCTGCCGACACCACCTCCGGCGGCACCGACACCACCGCCCGCGTCCTCGGCGTCGTCGGCATCGTCGTCGGCGCGGCGGGCGTGGCGTACGGCGTCCTGGCCGGCCGCCGGCGCACCACCGACGCCTGAGATCCACTTCGCCTCCGGGCGCGCAGGGGCCGTACGACACGCCGTCACACGCCACGTACGGCCCCGGGCGCACCCGTAAGATCTGACATCTGGGACATTTCTCTATGCGCACCAAGAAGACGCTCGCAGCGGCCGCCCTCCTCGCCACCGCCGCGCTCACCCTCACCGCCTGCGGGTCCGGTGACGGCGGGGACAAGCCGGTCGCCGTCGTCTCCGCCGAGCCCGGCTCCGAGAAGGCCGGAACGGTGCTGGACCAGCCGTTCGAGAAGCCGGACCTCGTCCTCACCGACACCCACGGCAAGAAGTACGACCTCCGCGCTCAGACGAAGGACAAGCCGACACTGATCTACTTCGGCTACACCCACTGCCCCGACGTCTGCCCGCTGACGATGAACAACCTCGCCGTCGCCAAGAAGGAGGTGGACCGGAGCAAGCAGCTCACCCAGGCGCAGAAGGACTCGCTGCGGATCGTCTTCGTCACCACCGACCCCGAGCGTGACACCCCTTCCGCACTCGGCGCCTGGCTCAAGGGCATCGACCCCTCCATCGTGGGCCTCACCGGCGACTTCTCCACCATCCAGGCCGGCGCCCGCACCCTCGGCATCAGCATCGAGCCGCCGAAGAAGGACAAGGACGGCAAGATCGTCTCCACCCACGGCACCCAGGTCATCGCGTTCTCACCGAAGACCAACGGGGGTTATGTGGTCTACGGCCAGGACGCCACCGTCGACGACTACATCCGCGACATACCCAAGATCATCAAGGGGGAGAACCCGTGAGCCGCCGTCTCGGCGGTCCGGCCGCGATGCTGGCGGCGGGGATGGTACTCGCCGGCTGCGGCGGCCTGGTCCTCGTCGGCTGCGGCGGCTCGGGCGACTCCTCCTCCACCGCGCCGGAGCTGAAGGTCGCCGGGGCCTACATGCCCCAGCCCGTCACCGCCGACATGGCGGCCGGCTTCTTCACCGTCACCAACTCCGGCGGCGCCGACACGCTCACCTCCGTCACCAGCGGTCTCGCCGGCGACGTCACGCTGCACTCCACCGAGGGCGGCGCGATGGAGGAGGAGAAGTCGTTCACCGTGCCCGCGCACGGCGAACTGGACTTCACGAGCGGCGGCAACCACCTCATGTTCGAAAAGCTCACCCACAAGCCGAAACAGGGCGAAAAGGTGTCCGTACAGCTGCACTTCGCCAAATCCGGAACGGTCACCGTCGAGATGCCCGTGAAGCCGGCGACGTACAACCCGAAGACCGGCCACTGAGGGAGGCATCACCGTGACCCAGGCCATCGCTCCCGGCGGGCACGCCGACCCGAGCACCATCCATGCGGCGTCCCGGCGCACGGTCCGCGTACGCGCGGCCCGCCTGCTGCTGACGCTGCTGATCGCCGTCGCGGGCGGGCTGTTCGCCGGGGCGGCACCGGCCTCCGCGCACGCCGCGCTGCTCGGCAGCGACCCCGCGCAGGGAGTGGTGGTCGACAAGGCGCCCACCCAGGTCACGCTCACCTTCTCCGAGCAGGTCGCGTTCTCCGACGGCTCGCTGCGCGTCCTCGACCCCCGGGGACAGCGCGTCGACACCGGAAAGCCGGCCAACCTCAGCGGCACGACCTACGGCGTGCAGGTGCGGCCCGGGCTCCCGCGCGGCACCTACACCGTCACCTACCAGGTGGTGTCCGCCGACAGCCACCCCGTCTCCGGCGCCTTCACCTTCTCCGTCGGCGCCCCGTCCGCCACCACCGTCTCGGCGTCCGGTCCGACCGTCGGCGGCGGGGTGGTCGGCACCCTCTACGGCATCGGGCGGTACGCCTCCTACGCCGGGTTCATCGTGCTGATCGGCGGAGCGGCCTTCGTACTGGCCTGCTGGCAGCGGGGCGCCGGGGTGCGGGCCGTGCAGCGACTCGTCGTCTCCGGATGGGTGGCGCTCACCTCGGCCACCCTCGCCCTGCTGCTCCTGCGCGGCTCGTACACCGGGTCCGGCAAGGTCGCCGACATCTTCGACCTGTCCCTGATCGGGCAGGTACTGCAGACCAAGGCGGGGGCGGCGCTGGTGTCCCGGCTGCTGCTGCTCGCGGCCGCGGCACTGTTCATCGCGGTGCTGTTCGGGGCGTATGTGCGGCGGGATGCCGAGGAGGCGGCCGCCGATGCGGAGGGCGGGGAAGGCACCGCCGACCCGTCCGCCGAGAAGCGCGACCTCACCTTCGGGCTCGCCATCGGCGGGACCGTGATCGCGGCGGGACTCGCGGCGACCTGGGCGATGGCCGAACACGCCTCCACCGGCATCCAGACCGGCGTCGCGATGCCCGTCGACGTCCTGCACCTGCTGGCGGTCGCCCTCTGGCTGGGCGGACTCGCCACGCTGCTGGTCTCGCTGTACCGGGCGCCGTCGATCGGGACGACGGCCGTCCGGCGCTTCTCTCGCCTGGCGTTCGGCAGCGTCGTGACGCTGGCCGCGACCGGCGTCTACCAGTCCTGGCGCCAGGTCGGCTCCTGGTCTGCGCTGACCGGAACGACGTACGGGCGGCTGCTGCTCGTGAAGGTCGGGTTGGTCGCCGTCCTGGTCGGAACCGGGTGGGTCTCGCGGCGGTGGACGGCGCAGCTCGCGGACGTACCGGCCGATGCCGCGGTGGACGCGACCGAGAAGAAGCGTGCGACGGTCGCGGCGTCGGCCAAGGGGGGCGTGTCGGAAGCCTCCCTCACGGCGAGCGACTCACGTGCGGCGGACGATTCCCGCAGCGCGGACGCTTCCCGCAGCGCGGACGACCTCCGCAGCGCGGACGACTCAGGCGCCGCGGACGACCCCCGCGCCGCGGACGACCCACGTCCGGCCGGGGCGTCAGGCAAGGCGTCCCCGGTGCCGGGTGACTCCAAGCGAGCCGCCCAGCTCGCCCGGCAGCGGGCCGCCATCACCGCCGCGCGCGCCAAACGGGTCCGGGACGCCGATCCCGTCCGTGCCGGGCTGCGCCGCTCCGTCCTCGCCGAGGCGGCCGTCGCCGTCGTCCTGCTCGCCGTCACGACCGCACTGACCACCACCGAGCCCGGGCGCACGGAAGAGGCGGCCAAGGCGGTCACCGGCTCCTCCGCGTCGCAGAGCTCCGGGACCCTGTCGCTGAAGCTCCCCTTCGACACGGGCGGCCAGGACGGCAAGGGCACCGTGCAGCTCACTCTCGATCCGGCCCGCGTCGGCAGCAATGCGATGCAGGTCTACGTGAAGCGGCCGAACGGCAAGGCCTTCGACGTCCCCGAGGTGAAGGTCGCCTTCACGCTGGAGACCAAGAGCATCGGACCACTGCCGATCGCGCCCGACCACGTCGCCACCGGCCACTGGTCGGCGAACGGCGTGCAGATCCCGATGGCGGGCGACTGGAAGATCGAGGTGACCGTGCGGACCTCCGACATCGACCAAGTGACCGTGAACAAGAACGCGCAGATCGGCTGAAACCCCACGATGGCTGACCAGTCCACCGACACCACCACGTCCAGAGGGGCGATCACCCGGCGGCGGCTCCTCGGCACCGCGGGTGCCACCGGCCTCGCGCTCGGAGCCGCCGGCGGGGCCGCCGGATACGCCGCCGCGCCCGACGAGAAGACCGCGCCGCTGACCTCGCTGGGCGCGGACCGGGCGATGTTTCACGGGAAACATCAGCCCGGCATCACCGACGCCCTCCAGGCGCGCGGCCACCTCGCCGCCTTCGACCTGGCGGCGGGCGCCGGCCGCAAGGAGGCCGCCGCGCTGCTGCGGCGCTGGTCCGCCACCGCCGAGCGGCTGATGGCCGGCGAACCGGCCGCGCACGACGACACCGATGTCGCCCGTGACGCCGGGCCCTCGTCCCTGACCATCACCTTCGGCTTCGGCCACAGCTTCTTCTCCCGTACGGGGCTGGAGAACCAGCGCCCGCTCGCCCTGGACCCGCTGCCCGACTTCTCCTCCGACCACCTCGACAGGTCCCGCAGCGACGGCGACCTGTGGGTGCAGATCGGCGCCGACGACGCGCTCGTCGCCTTCCACGCCCTGCGCGCGATCCAGAAGGACGCGGGCGGCGCGGCCCGGCTGCGCTGGCAGATGAACGGCTTCAACCGCTCGCCGGGCGCGACCGCGCGCCCCATGACCGCCCGCAACCTGATGGGCCAGATAGACGGCACCCGCAACCCCAAGCCCACCGACGCCGACTTCGATCAGCGCATCTTCGTGCCCGAGTCCGGCGACCCGGCATGGATGGCGAACGGCTCCTACGCCGTCGTCCGCCGCATCCGCATGCTCCTCGACGACTGGGAGAAGCTCTCGCTGAAGGCCCAGGAGGACGTCATAGGCCGCCGCAAGTCCGACGGGGCCCCGCTCAGCGGCGGCACCGAGACCACGGCGATGGACCTGGAGAAGACCGGCGCCGACGGCAACCTGGTCGTCCCCCTCAACGCACACGCACGCATCGCCCGGCCCGACCAGAACGGCGGCGCGGCGATGCTCCGCCGCCCGTTCTCCTACCACGACGGTTTCGACACGGACGGGACCCCGGACGCTGGCCTGCTGTTCATCTGCTGGCAGGCCGATCCGCTGCGCGGCTTCGTGACCGTGCAGCGCAAGCTCGACCGGGGGGACGCGCTGTCGCAGTTCATCCGCCACGAGGCGAGCGGCCTGTTCGCGGTGCCGGGCGGCGCGGCGAAGGGGGAGTACGTGGGGCAGCGACTGCTGGAGGCGTAGGGACCGCCCTCGATGGGGTGCCGTTTCGCCGGGCGAGAGCCGTGCCTCGGCACGGCGCATTAGGGTGAGGTCATGCCAGCCAGTTATGCGTATCTCGGTCCCGAGGGCACCTTCACCGAGGTCGCCCTCCGGACGCTGCCCGAGAGCGCGACCCGTGAGCTCGTCCCGATGGTGTCCGTCCCGGCGGCGCTCGACGCCGTCCGCAGCGGCGAGGCAGAGGCCGCCTTCGTACCGATCGAGAACTCGGTGGAGGGCGGCATCACGACCACGCTCGACGAACTGGTCGCGGGCGAGCCGCTGATGATCTACCGCGAGGTGCTCCTGTCGATCACCTTCGCGCTGCTCGTCCGCCCCGGCACGAAGCTCTCCGAGATCAAGACGGTCACCGCGCACCCCGCCGCGCAGCCGCAGGTGCGCAACTGGCTCAAGACCCACCTCCCGGACGCCGTCTGGGAGTCCGCCGCGTCGAACGCGGACGGCGCCCGCCTGGTCCAGGAGGGCCGCTACGACGCCGCGTTCGCGGGGGAGTTCGCGGCCGCGCGCTACGGCCTTCAGGCGCTGGAGACCGGCATCCACGACGCGGAGAACGCCCAGACGCGCTTCGTGCTGGTCGGCCGGCCGGCCCGGCCCGCGGCACCGACGGGCGCGGACAAGACCTCCGTCGTGCTGTGGCAGCGTGACGACCACCCCGGTGGGCTGCGCGACCTGCTGGCGGAGTTCGCCGTGCGGGGCATCAACCTGATGTTGCTGCAGTCCCGCCCGACGGGAGCCGGCATCGGGAACTACTGCTTCTGCGTCGACGCCGAGGGCCACATCTCGGACCGCCGGGTCGCCGAGGCGCTGATGGGGTTGAAGCGGATCTGTCTGCAGGTGCGGTTCCTCGGCTCGTACCCGCGCGCGGACATCAAGCCGGACGCCGTGCGCGCGCCGCTGCCGGGGACGTCGGACGACGAGTTCGTGTCCGCCGCGGACTGGGTGGCGCGCTGCCAGGACGGCCGGTTCTAGGGCCTCTGGTCCTACCTGCAGATTTTCGTTGTCCACAGGAGTTATCCACAGACCCCCTTCTCGATCTGGGGACAAGTCGACAGTGTGGCGTCAGCGGGTCGACAAATCGCCGTACGGGCCTCCCTTCCGTCCACCGTCGCGTACGCCACAGTTGTCCACTCGTTTCTTTCGACCAACCTATCGGGGGACCCTTTTTCACCCGAAAGTTAGGCTAGTGGCGGTTTGAAACGGGAATTCTCTCCGTGCCGAAGGGCTTTGGGAATGATCACCTCCAGTGTCCACAGATCTTCCGCACAGCCTGTGGATAACCCTTCGGGGCCTGTGGATACCTGTGGACAAGCGCACCCCAAATCCGGGCCGGCACAAGGAAGTCGAGTCAACGTATCGCTCGCGAACTGACCCTTTCGGGCGAATCACTCTCTCGCATTGACACCGTCTGTAATCGCTACATAACGGAATCACGTCCCGTGGATCGGAATACGCGGTCGTGTCCCGTAACCGCGCACCGGTAGCCTTGAGGGGTGATTGACCTTCGCCTGCTCCGTGAGGACCCCGACCGTGTTCGCGCCTCCCAGCGCGCCCGTGGTGAGGACGTCGCGCTCGTCGACGCCCTCCTCTCCGCCGACGAGCGGCGCAGGTCGTCCGGCGTCCGCTTCGACGAACTCCGCTCCGAGCAGAAGGCGCTCGGCAAGCTGATCCCCAAGGCCTCCGGGGACGAGAAGTCCGAGCTGCTGAAGAAGGCGAGCCAGCTCGCCGCCGACGTCAAGGCGGCCGACGCCGAGCAGCACGAGGCCGACGAGGAGACCAAGCGGCTCCTGCTCCAGCTCGGCAACCTGGTGCACCCGGACGTCCCGGTCGGCGGCGAGGAGGACTTCGTCGTCCTGGAGACGCACGGCACCATCCGCGACTTCGCCGCCGAGGGCTTCGAGCCCAAGGACCACCTGGAGCTCGGCGAGGCGCTCGGCGCGATCGACGTGGAGCGCGGCGCGAAGGTCTCCGGCTCGCGCTTCTACTACCTGACGGGTGTCGGCGCCCTGCTCGAGCTGGCGCTCGTCAACGCGGCGATGGCGCAGGCCACGGAGGCCGGGCTGACCCCGATGCTGACGCCGGCCCTGGTCCGCCCGCGCGCCATGGAGGGCACGGGCTTCCTCGGCCAGGCCGCCGAGAACGTGTACCACCTGGAGAAGGACGACTTCTACCTGGTCGGCACCTCCGAGGTCCCGCTCGCGGCGTACCACATGGACGAGATCATCGACGCGGACAAGCTGCCGCTCCGGTACGCGGGCTTCTCGCCGTGCTTCCGCCGCGAGGCCGGCACCTACGGCAAGGACACACGGGGGATCTTCCGCGTGCACCAGTTCGACAAGGTCGAGATGTTCTCGTTCGTCGACCCCGAGGACGCCGAGAACGAGCACAAGCGGCTCCTTGAGTGGGAGAAGCAGTGGCTGACCTCGCTCGAGCTGCCGTTCCAGGTCATCGACGTGGCCACGGGCGACCTCGGCGCGTCGGCGTCGCGGAAGTACGACTGCGAGGCGTGGATCCCCACCCAGGGCAAGTACCGCGAGCTGACCTCGACCTCCAACTGCGACACCTTCCAGGCGCGCCGGCTGTCCGTCCGCATGCGGGACGGCAAGAAGGTGCAGCCGCTGGCGACGCTGAACGGCACGCTGTGCGCCGTACCGCGCACCATCGTGGCGATCCTGGAGAACCACCAGCTGGCCGACGGCTCGGTGCGGGTGCCCGAGATCCTGCGTCCCTACCTGGGCGGCCGGGAAGTGCTGGAGCCCGTGGCCAAGTGAGCACGGGCGAACACGCCGGGTCTCCGTCCACGTTGCCCTACCGCCTGATCGCGACCGACCTCGACGGCACGCTGCTGCGCTCCGACGAGACGGTCTCGCAGCGCACGCGAGAGGCGCTCGCCGCGGCCACCGCGGCGGGCGCCGCGCATATCGTCGTCACCGGGCGGGCGGTCCCCTGGACGCGCCCCATCCTGGACGACCTCGGCTACCGGGGCCTCGCCGTGTGCGGCCAGGGCGCCCAGGTCTACGACGCGGGGCGGCACCGCCTGCTGACGTCGGTGACGCTGGACCGGCAGATAGCGGGTCTGGCCCTGGCCAAGATCGAGGCCGAGGTGGGCCCGCTGCTGCTCGCGGCGAGCCGGGACGGTCTGGAGGGCGAGGTCCTGGTCGGCCCCGGCTACCGGGTCCACGACGGGCCGCTGCCGTACCAGCCGATCAAGGACGCGGCGGAGCTGTGGTCGGCGCCGCTGAACAAGGTGTACCTCCAGCACCCGACCCTCGGTGACGACGAACTCGCCGAGGCTGCGCAGCAGGCCGCCGGCGGTCTGGTGGGGGTGACCATGGCGGGCGAGGGCATCGTCGAGATCCTCCCCCTCGGCCTGAGCAAGGCGACGGGCCTGTCGCTGGCGGCGCGCCGGCTCGGGGTGAAGGCCGCGGACACGATCGCCTTCGGCGACATGCCCAACGACATACCGATGTTCGCGTGGGCGGCCCACGGTGTGGCCATGTCCAACGCGCACGCGGATCTGAAAGCGGTCGCGGACGAGGTGACGCTGGCCAACGACGAGGACGGCATCGCGGTGGTGCTGGAGCGGTTGCTGGGCTAGGGCGCGTTGCGAAAGTCCCGTCGTCCGGCCGGAGGCCGGGTCCGGGACACCGCCCGCGCGGCTTTTATTCAGTGGCGCCCCACTTCGGCGAACGGGCACAGTGGTGACGTCCACGACGCCGGATCGCGCCGGCGCCACGTTCTGGGAGAGGAGCTGGGCGATGTCCATGCACGGCAGTACGCCGAGCTCCCGACAGGGCAGCCCGCGGCGAGCTCCGGAGTAGTCACCCCTCCGTCGAGCCCGCCCCACACGGGGAGCTGCCCGGGGCGGCCGCTTCGAGCACGCGATACGCATGTCGCGTGGGCCGCCCACCCGGAGGATTGGCCGAGTGGTAAGGCACCGGCTTGCTAAGCCGTGGTCGGGGTCAGCCCCGCGCGCGTTCGATCCGCGCATCCTCCGCGAGAGATGACGACCGGTGAGCGCCGTTACCGGCGCCGCCACCTGCGGCGCCGCGCCTTGCTGAAGAACCAGCCGGCGGGCGGCTCGTCGGAGCGCCACGGCTGCGGGTCGGGCGCCTGGTTGCGCCAGCGCGCTGCCAGCATCCGGGCGCGTGCGGACGGTTCGGTGGTCGACGCGGACCGTATGAAGTCCTCGTCGAACACGACACCGTCCCAGGCGTCGCCGGTCTCACCCGGCCCGTCACCCTGTGGGGCCTGAGCAGTCATCCCCGGTCCTTTCCGCTGCTGTGCATCCCCTTTGCCCAGTGTGCCCAGGCAGGTGTGAGACCGCCGTCAAGAAAGCCTTCGAAAAAAGCAAGAAGGACGGCCTGTTCACGAGTCCGGGAAGGTGGGAGTACGGCCCGTCGCGCACCGCACTCCCACCCCGGGCCCCCGCTCGAACCCCGCGGGGACCGTCACTCCTCGCCCGCCAGCGTCAGCGTCCGCAGCTTCTGCCCCGCGTACCAGGTGGCGGCCACGGTCACCACGACCAGCAGGACCGTCGCGGTGGGCAGCCCGACGTCCGAGGTGACCAGGGAGCTGTCGGAGACCTTGTGGGCCACCGCCAGCGACCACTGCTGGACGCTCAGCGTGCGCGCCCCGGAGACCAGCGAGCCGAACAGAGCCTCCCAGACGAGCGCGTAGACCAGGCCGAAGACCACCGCGTGCCGGCTCACCGTGCCGAGCAGCAGGAACAGCGCCGCGTATGCGATGGAGGAGACCAGCGCCGCCACGGTGTAGGCGACCGCTATCTGCTGGCCATTGCCGTTGAGGATCAGTCCGGCGATGAGCGTGGGCAGCGCGGAGAACGCCATGGTGACGGCGATCGCCACGATCAGCTTGGTGAAGATGATCGTGGGCCGCTTCACCGGCTTGGCCAGCAGGTACACCACCGAGCCGTCGTCGATCTCGGGCCCGATCGCGCCGGTGCCGGCGATGACACCGATGATCGGGACCATCGTGGCCAGGGCGAACCCGCCGAGGACGTCGTGGGCGACCTGGTCGTCGGCGCCGGTCAGCGCCCGGACGACCGCGGAGATCACGATCAGCAGGACGGGCAGCGCGCCGAGGATGAGGGCCCGGCGGCGGCCGAGCAGGCCCCGGTAGGTGAGCCGGGCGACTGTGGGGTCGTACATCTTCGGCCTCCTACGCCGCGACCAGGTACGAGAAGACGGACTCGAGGGACTCGTCGGAGGGCGAGACCGTGAGCAGCCGGATGCCGTGCTCACGCGCGACCTTCGGCAGCAGCGTCGTGAACCGGCCGAAGTCGACCGCCTGGATGCGCAGGGCACCCTCGGCGAGGTCGACCTCGATGCCGGACGTCGACGGGTCGGCGATCAGCGCGGCCGCGAGTGCCCGGTCGTCGCTGGAACGCACCAGGTAGCGGTGCGGACGGTCGGTCATCAGGCGACGGATCCTGCGGAAGTCGCCGCTCGCCGCGTGCCGTCCGGCGACGATCACCTCGATGTGCGAGGCCAACTGCTCGACCTCTTCGAGAATGTGGGAGGAGAACAGCACGGTGCGGCCCTCGGCGCCCATGCGCCGCAGCAGTTCCATGAGTTGCATGCGCTGGCGCGGGTCCATGCCGTTGAACGGCTCGTCGAGCAGCAGCAGCGACGGGTCGTGCACGAGCGCGGACGCCATCTTCACGCGCTGCCGCATGCCCTTGGAGTACGTGGAGATCTTCCGGTCCTGCGCGTACTCCATCTCGACCGTGGCCAGCGCCCGTTGGGCGGCCTTCGCGCCCAGGCCGTGCAACTCGGCGTTGGCGACGACGAATTCGCGGCCGGTGAGGAAGTCGTACATCGCCTCCCGCTCGGGGACGATGCCGATGTGCCGGTAGATCTGCTCGTTGCGCCACACCGGCTGTCCGTCGAGGGTGACGGAGCCGGTGGAGGGGGCGAGGAAGCCGCCCATCATGTTGATGAGGGTGGACTTCCCCGCGCCGTTCGGGCCGAGCAGGCCGGTGACTCCGGGGCCGATGGTCATCGTGACGTCGTTGACGGCGACCACGTTGCCGAACCATCGGGAGACGTGGTCGATGGTGAGGGTAGTCACAGTCCCACCTTTTGGTAGCGGCGCGTCAGCAGACCGTAGCTGCCGGCGATGAGTCCGAGGACGACGAGGAGGAAGACGACTCCCTGCGCGGTCGAGGGCCCGTGCCCGCCGGGGAAGGAGGAGCTCGCGCCGAGGAAGGCGGTCTGCACCCCGTCGATGAGGGTGATGGGCGAGAACAGACCCATCCACACCAGGGCCGTGGAGTTGCCCGAGTGGACCTCCGCAATCGCCTGGATGGTCGAGACGGCTCCGTAGGAGATGGTCAGGACGGCGATGACGGCGGCGATACCGAAGCCGCGCCGGGGCGTCGCCGCCGCGATGACGAGGCTGATTCCGGAGAACAGCAGGGAGAGCAGGGCCACGGAGACCAGTCCCTCGGCAAATCCCTTGGTCTGGTGGGCGAAGTCCAGCTTGGCGAGCAGTGCGCCCACGTAGAGGACGAGCAGGGGCGCGGCCGTCAGGATGAACATCGCCGAGGCCAGCGCCGCGTACTTGGCGCGGACGTAGTCCGCGGTCTCGATGGGGCGGGAGAAGTACAGCGGAACGGTCTTGAAGCGCAGGTCGCGCGAGACCGACTGGGGCGCCTGCGAGGCGATGTACAGGCCGATGACCGCCTGCATGATGATCGCGTAGCGCGTGTACTCGACGGGCAGGTCCTTCGCCTTGGTGGCGACCGCCACCGCGACCATGATCAGCGCGGGCGCGCACATCACCACGAACAGCAGCATCGGCAGCACCTTGGACTTCACCGAGCGGCCGAGGCCGTAGGCGCCGCGCAGGGACTGCGAGTAGAGCGAGCGGCGGGCGTAGGCGCGGCCCAGGCGCGGGCCGTCGTACGAGCGGTAGCCGATGTTGTGGATCCGGGTCTGTTCGGCCTTCTGGGCCAGGGGCTGCTCAACCGCCATGACCGACCGCCTCCTTCCGCTCGGCGTCGCTGTCCTTGAAGACCTCAGCGATGTGGTGCCTGCGCTGCTCCATACGGACGAGGCCGAGACCGAGGTCGGCGACGACGTCCCGGACGAGGTCGTACGTCTGCTCGCCCTCCGCGGTCAGCAGCAGGAGGTGGCCGGAGCCCGGCAGGCCGCTGCCGTCCTGGGTGGTCACCCCGCGCGCGTGGAGCGCGTCGCGCACCGCGCGGGTGCCGTCCGGGTGCTCGTCGGAGTCGGTCACCTCGATCGCGAGGGTCGTGGTGGTCTGGGTGAAGTCCCGGGTGGAGCTGGAGCGCAGCAGCTTGCCGCCGTCGATGATCACGACGTGGTCGCAGGTGCGCTCGAGTTCGCCGAGCAGGTGGGAGGTGACCAGGACCGAGATGCCGAAGTCGGTGTGCACGCGGCGGATCAGGCCGAGCATCTCGTCACGGCCGACCGGGTCGAGGCCGTTGGTCGGCTCGTCCAGGAACACCAGCTGCGGGTCGTGGACCAGGGCCTGGGCGAGCTTGACACGCTGCTTCATGCCGGTGGAGTAGCCGCCGATGGGGCGGTAGCGCTCCTCGTACAGGCCGACGTGGCGCAGGGTGTCCGCGGTGCGTTCGCGGGCGGCGGCCGGGGGCAGGCCGGACATGCGGGCCATGTGCACGACGAACTCGGTGGCCGACACGTCGGGCGGCAGGCAGTCGTGCTCGGGCATGTATCCGACGCGCTCGCGGATGGCGCCGCCCTTGGTGGCGACGTCGAGGCCGAGCACCTCGGCACGGCCCTCGGTGGCGGGGGACAGACCCAGCAGGATCTTGATCAGAGTGGACTTGCCGGCTCCGTTCGCTCCGACGAGTCCGGTCACGCCGGGTCCCACGTCCACGGAGAGCCGGTCAAGCGCGGTCACCCTCGGGAACCGCTTGCTCAGGCTTTCGGTCGCGATCACAGTCACGTCGTCGACAGTAGTGACGCGGACCACTGCCGTCGTCAGACCGCAGAGCTGTCTGTGGGTCCGACTCCAGTATTACGGGCCCGTAAGGGTCACCCTCAGGTCGAACAGGGTGAACGACCGAGCGGGGGAACGACCGAGCGAGGGGAACGGGTGGCGCGTCGCCCAGATCACGGTGGCCGTGCACAGGACGGTGGCCGTCCACATCACGGTGGCCGTGCACAGAACGGTCGTTTTCCACAGGTCGCGAGGCCGCCGTTGACGCCACCTCTAACAAGTGCCAGATTCGCCGGTGTCACGTGCCGGACACGGGGTGAGCGGGTGACGAACGGACGGCATCCGCCGCGGGGGCGGCGCTGGACGGAGGGGAACGAGTGGCTCTCACGGGGGCGCGCGAGCGCCGGGTGCGGACGGGCGGTGTCGAGCTGTGCGTGGCCGAGCTGGGGGATCCGGCGCGGCCCACGGTGGTGCTCGTGCACGGCTACCCGGACAGCAAGGAGGTCTGGTCCCAGGTGGCGCCCCGCCTCGCCGACCGCTTCCACGTCGTCCTCTACGACGTCCGCGGCCATGGCCGGTCGACGGCGCCGAACCCGCTGCGCGGCGGTTTCACGCTGGAGAAGCTCACGGACGACTTCCTGGCGGTCGCGGACGCGGTCAGTCCCGGTCGGCCGGTGCACCTGGTGGGGCACGACTGGGGGTCCGTGCAGGGCTGGGAGTTCGTCACCGCAGGGCGCACCGAGGGACGGATCGCGTCGTTCACCTCGATGTCCGGACCGTCCCTCGACCACGTCGGGCACTGGATCAAGCGGCGGATCCGCTGGCCGACCCCGCGCCGCGTGGGCCAGTTGCTGGGCCAGGGCGCCAGGTCCTGGTACGTCTACCTGCTGCACACCCCGGCCCTGCCGGAGGTGGCCTGGCGCGGGCCGCTCGGCAGACGCTGGCCCGGCATCCTGCGGCGCGCCGAGGGACTGCCCGTCGGCGACCACCCGGCCCCGTCGCTCCCCGTGGACGCGGCCCACGGCGCCTGGCTGTACCGGGACAACGTACGGCCGCGGCTGCGTCATCCGCGCACCGACGCGTACGCGCGCGTGCCCGTGCAGCTCATCACGCCGCTGGGGGACGCGTTCCTGTCGGAGCACCTCTACGACGAACTCGACCGCTGGGTACCGCGGTTGGTCCGCCGCACGCTTCCGGACAAGCACTGGGTCCCGCGCACACGTCCCGACCAAGTGGCCTCCTGGGTCGCGGAGTTCGTGACCGCGGTGGAGAACGGGCGTTCGGCGCCTGTGGGGAGCGGCCGGTACGCGGAGCGGTTCGGGGGGCAGCTCGTGCTGGTCACGGGTGCGGGCAGCGGTATCGGCCGGGCCACGGCGGTCGCGTTCGCCAAGGCCGGGGCGCGTGTGGTGGCGGTCGACCGGAACGCCGAAGGTGCGGACCGCACAGCGGAGTTGGCGCGGAGCCGCGGCGCCCCCGAGGCCTGGGCCGAGACGGTCGACGTCTCCGACGAGCAGGCCATGGAGAGGCTCGCCGAGAAGGTGTCCGGCACGTACGGCGTGGTGGACGTCCTGGTGAACAACGCCGGGATCGGCCTGTCCGGTTCGTTCTTCGACACCACCCCGGAGCACTGGCGCACGGTCCTCGACGTCAACTTGTGGGGCGTTCTTCACGGTTGCCGGTTGTTCGGCAAGCAGATGGCCGATCGCGGGCAGGGCGGCCACATCGTCAACGTCGCCTCGGCCGCCGCGTACCAGCCGTCGAAGGTGCTGCCGGCCTACAGCACGTCCAAGGCGGCCGTGCTGATGCTGAGCGAGTGCCTGCGCGCGGAGTTGGCCGGGCGCGGCATCGGGGTGTCGGCGATCTGCCCCGGCTTCGTCCACACGGGCATCACGTCCACGGCGCGGTTCGTGGGCGTCGACGCGGCGGAGGAGAGGCGACGGCAGGAGAGGGCCAACCGGCTTTACGGTCTGCGTGGTTACGGACCGGAAAAGGTCGCCGACGCGGTTCTCCGGGCGGTGGTGCGCAACCAGGCGGTCGTACCGATCACCCCGGAAGCACGGGGCGCGCGTTTTCTGTCGCGTTGGGCACCTGGGGTGTTGCGGGCGATCGCGCGGATTGATCCACCCTTGTGACCCCTGGGAGAACGGCAGTTGGCGAAGGCGCCTGTCTCGCTGGCGCGTTCGGCAAGTGGCCGCATATCAGACTTACTTGACGAACACCTCCACGGCGTCGGCCAGTTGTCCACAGAACGGCCAATTCCCTTGTGGATAACCCGGGTTGCTTGTGGATCAAACATCGGGAGTAAAATCCCATGCGTGATCCGCGTCTCTCCCGCACGCTGGAAGGATGACGGAAAGGAACGACGACAGACGCACCGTGAAGGTGTCGAAGTACCTCTCGAAGCACCTGCGCCACCAGCCGGAGAGAATCGGGATCACGCTGGACGACGGCGGCTGGGTGGAGATCGACACGCTGCTCGCCGCGGCGACCGCCCACGGCTTCCGGATCACCCGCGAGGAACTGGACCGGGTGGTCGCCACCAACGACAAGAAGCGCTTCGCGATCGAGGGCACCCGCATCCGCGCCAGCCAGGGCCACAGCGTCGACGTCGACCTGGGCCTGCCCGCGGCGACCCCGCCTACATACCTCTACCACGGGACCGTGGCCCGCAACCTGGACGCGATCCGTGCCGAGGGCCTGAGGCCCATGAGCCGGCACGATGTGCACCTGTCTCCGGACCGCGAGACCGCCACCCGCGTCGGCGCCCGCCGTGGCCGCCCGGTCGTGCTGACCGTGGACGCCGGCGCCATGCACCGCGACGGCCACGTCTTCCATGTCAGCGCAAACGGGGTGTGGCTCACCAAGGCCGTACCCCCTCAGTACCTGCGTTTCGCAGAGCCGCACTGACCACAACCTGCGATTCCAGCGCCCTCTCGTCTCGGGATCGGGACACGATCACTCCCTGACTCCCTTACGCTCGAGGCATGAGTCTGCGTCTGAGCACCGTGATCCTGCCCTACGTCCGCTGGCAAGAGGGCGGGCGTTCCGCCTGGCAGCGTGCGGAGCAGCTCGGGTTCCACACCGCGTTCACCTACGACCACCTGTCGTGGCGGTCCTTCCGCGACGGACCCTGGTTCGGCGCCGTGCCGACGCTGACGGCCGCGGCCGCCGTCACCGACCGGATTCGCCTCGGCACCCTGGTGACCTCGCCGAACTTCCGGCACCCGGTGACCCTCGCCAAGGAGCTGATCTCCCTGGACGACATATCCGGCGGCCGGATCACGCTCGGCATCGGCGCGGGCGGCACCGGATTCGACTCCACCGTGCTCGGCCAGGAGCCGTGGACCCCGCGCGAACGTGCCGACCGGTTCGGCGAGTTCGTCCCGCTGCTCGACCGGCTGCTCACCGAGGACGCCGTCTCCCACCAGGGGACGTACTACTCCGCCCACGAGGCGCGGAACATCCCGGGCTGCGTGCAGCGCCCCCGACTGCCGTTCGCGGTCGCCGCGACCGGCCCGCGCGGCCTGAAGCTCGCCGCCCGCCACGGCCAGGCCTGGGTGACGACCGGCGACCCGAAGCTGTTCGAGACCGGCACCCCACAGGAGTCGCTGCGGGCCCTGGCCGCGCAGGCCGGGAAGCTGGCCGACGCCTGCGCCGCGATCGGCCGTGACGTGACGGAACTCGACAAGGTGCTGCTCACCGGGTTCACCCCGGACCGCGGGCGCCCGCTGCAGTCGCTGGACGCGTTCGTCGACTTCGCCGGCCGGCACGCGGAGCTGGGCTTCACCGACATCGTGATCCACTGGCCGATCCCCGACTCCGACTTCGCGGCGGACGAGAAGGTCTTCGAGCAGATCGCCCTGGAAGCTCCGGCGCAGCTCGGCTGAGCATGACGCGATGTGACGACGGTGGTGAGCAGGGTCACCACTCAGGTGTGCGGGGTCTCGCACGGCCGTGCGGGCATATGCGCCAGAATGGGCCGGTGACCTCAGCGACCCGACAGCCCGAGAGCCCGGCCTCCACCATTCCGCCCCGGCTGATCGCGACCGATCTCGACGGCACCCTGCTGCGTGACGACAAGTCGGTCTCCGAGCGGACCATCGCCGCGCTGGCAGCCGCCGAGGAGGCCGGTATCGAGGTGTTCTTCGTCACGGGCCGTCCGGCCCGTTGGATGGACGTCGTCAGCGACCACGTCCACGGTCACGGACTGGCGATCTGCGGCAACGGCGCCGCCGTGGTCGACCTGCACGGCGGCCCCGGCACCCACCGCTTCGTCAAGGTCCGAGAGCTGGCCCGGGAGAACGCGCTCGACGCGGTACGGCTGCTGCGGGACGCCGCCCCCGGAACGGTGTACGCCATCGAGCAGACCTACGGCTTCTACCAGGAGCCGGCGTACCCGAAGCTGCACATGGAGATCCCGGACCTGCGCGCACCCGCGGAGGAACTGCTGGCGCCGGACGCGCCCGGTGCTCACGAACCGGTGCTCAAGATCCTCGCCTACCACCCGGAGCTGGACCCGGACGCCTTCCTCACCCTGGCCCGCGTCGCCGTCGGCGACCGCGCCACCATCACCCGGTCCAGCCCCAGCGCCCTGCTGGAGATCAGCGGCCCGGGCGTCTCCAAGGCGAGCACCCTGGCGCTGTGCTGCGCCGAGCGCGGCATCTCCCACGAGGAGGTCGTCGCCTTCGGCGACATGCCGAACGACGTGGAGATGCTCACCTGGGCGGGACAGTCCTACGCGATGGGCAACGCCCACCCCGACGTGATCGCCGCGGCGTCCGGGCGGACGGTCGCCAACAACGACGACGGCGTGGCCGTGGTGATCGAGCGGATCCTCGCCGAGCGGTCGTAGGCCGCCGACACGGTCCCCGGGGGCGGTGGCCCCTTGGGACGGCCCTCACAGTCGTACGCCCCGCGCCGTCAGCCACGGCACCGGATCGATGCCCGTGCCCCATTCCGGAGTGACCCGGACCTCGAAGTGCAGGTGGGGGCCGGTCGAGTTGCCCGTCGTGCCGGACTGGGCGATCCACTGGCCGGTGGCCACGCGCTCACGCTTGCAGACGGTGACGGCGGCGAGATGGGCGTACTGGGTGAAGTAGCCGCCCGGGTGCTGGATCACGACCTCGATGCCGAAGGCGCCGCCGCACGCCACCCGCACCACTTTCCCGGCGCCGACGGCCCGCACCGGAGTCCCGATGGGCACCGCGAAGTCCTGCCCGGTGTGCCGGTGCGCCCAGTGGGAGCCTCCGCTGCCGAACGGAGCGGAGAGCGTGTACGACTCCACCGGCGGGCCCCAGGGCCGCGTGGTCCTCTTCCGCGACTGGCCCACATGGACGGCGCCCCGGCACGATCCCGTGGCGGCGGACGCGTCGGCCTGCCTCTGCAGGACCTGCCGCGCCTCCTCCAGCTTCGCCTGCAGGACCCTCCTCCTGCCGGCCAGTTCACCGTTCTGCTGCTGCAGCCGCCGCGACCGCGCCGACGCCTCGGCCAGGTCCGCGGCGAGGCGGTCCTCCGCCAGGCGGATGCCGGCGACCGCGTTGGCGGCCGCGCGATCCATCCGGTCGAATCGGCGCTGACCGCGCAGCAACTCCAGGGTCGTATCGGGGAGAAGCGTCTGCGCGGCATCCGGGAGCAGGCCGCTCTGCTGGTACCGGGCGCGGGGGATGCGGCCAGGGACCCTGCGCAGGCCCGCGCTCAACTGGAGCTTCCGTATGAGGAGTGCCTCGTCGAGCCGCGCCCGGGCACGCTCCTTCTCGGCTTCCCGGCGCCCGGTCTCGTACTGACGCGCCACCAGGGCGGCTTCCTCGTTCAACCGCGCCACCCGGGCGGCGGCGGACTCTGCACCGTCGCCCGCCGTGCGGTCCCCGGCCACCGCGGGCCACACCGGGAGCGCCGTGACCGCGGACAACACAAACGAAACGAGCAACGCTCGTCGACAGGATGAATGCATGTCAACGATCGTTGCCCGTGTCGCGGGCCCAGTCCTGTCGACGTCCTACGGCTGGAGGAACGGGTGACCACGGATGGCCCAGCCGTATCCCTCAGCCGGCTCTCAGCAGATCCCCCTGTGCCTCGCGCTCCAGCATCTCCCGCAACGGCCCCTCCACCGCCGCCAGCTCACGGTAGCCGCCCCGCTGGACCACCCGGCCCTGTCTGAGGACGATCACCTCGTCGACCCCCTCGAGGCCGGCCAGCCGATGGGTGATCAGCAAGGTGGTGCGTCCCTCGGTGGCGGCGAGCAGGTCCGCGGTGAGCGCGTCCGCCGTCGGCAGGTCCAGGTGTTCCGCGGGCTCGTCGAGGACCAGAACGGGGAAGTCGGCGAGCAGGGCGCGGGCCAGGGCCAGCCGCTGCCGCTGGCCGCCGGACAGCCGGGCGCCGTGCTCGCCGATCAGGGTGTCCAGGCCGTCGGGCAGCCCCTCCGCCCAGTCCAGGAGCCGGGCCCGCGCGAGCGCGCCGCGCAGATCCGCCTCGCTCGCGTCCTTCCGAGCGAGCAGCAGGTTCTCCCGTACCGAGCTGTCGAAGAGATGGGCGTCCTGAGCGCACAACCCGACCAGGCGCCGTACGTCGTCGCCGTCGAGCGCGCAGGCGTCCGTGCCGCCCAGCGTGTACGAGCCGGCATCGGTGTCCAGGAACCGCAGCAGGACCTGCGCGAGGGTCGTCTTGCCCGCGCCCGAGGCGCCGACCACGGCGACCCGGCGGCCCTGCTCGAGAGTGAGGTCGAGGCCGCTGAGCGCGTCTCGCCGCTGCCCGTCGTACCGGGCGGTCAGCCCCTGGAGTACGAGCGGGAAGGGCGAGGAGGGAGCCGGCCGCGGCCGCTCCGGTTCGCGTACGGGCTCGGGGGCGTCCAGCACTTCGTGGACCCGCTCGGCGCTCCGGCGCACCCGCTGACGGTGCTGCACCGCGAGCGGCAGGCCCAGGACCGCCTCGAACGCGGCCAAGGGCGTGAGCACCAGGACCGCCATGACCACCCCGCCGAGCCGCCCCTCGGCGACGGCCTGTGCGCCCACGAGGGCGGAGGCCGCGACGGTCAGCCCGGTGATCAGCGCGGTGAGCCCGTCGCCGAGCGCCGTCGCGGTGGCGGCGCGGGAGGCGATGCGGGTCAGCGCGGCGTCGGCCTGCCGCGCCTGCGCGGTGCGCGCGGGCAGGGCACCGGCGACCGTCAACTCGGCCGTCCCGGTCAGCAGATCGGTCACCCGGGTCGCCAGCACGCCCCGGGCGGGCGCCAGCCTCCCTTCCGCACGACGCGCGACGGCACCCGTCACCAGGGGTACGCCCACCCCGGCCGCGAGCAGTCCGGCGGCGAGGACGGCACCGGCCGCGGGCAGCAGCCAGGCGGTGAAGCCGACGGAACCGGCCGATACGACGAACGCGGCGCCCGCGGGCAGCAGCCAGCGCAGCCAGTAGTCCTGCAGCGCGTCCACATCGGCGACCAGCCGTGACAGCAGGTCGCCGCGCCGCGTCGTGCGCAGACCCGCCGGGGCCAGCCGCTCCAGGCGCCGGTAGACGGCGACGCGGGTGTCGGCCAGCATGCGCAGGACGGCATCGTGCGACACCAGCCGTTCCGCGTACCGGAACACGGCCCGTCCGATCCCGAACGCCCGCGTGGCCGTCACGGCGACCATCAGATACAACACCGGCGGCTGCTGGGAGGCCCGCGAGATCAGCCACCCGGAGGTGGCCATCAGCCCCACCGCGCTGCCGAGCGCGAGACTGCCGAGTACCAAGGCGAGGGCGAGCCGCCCACGACGGGGGCCGGCCATGGCACGGACGCGGGCGAGCACGCCACCGCGCCTCGCCGCGGAGGGGGCGGGGGCCGGCTCGCCCGGGGCAGGTGGCGGACTCACGGTCTCCCGGCGCGGCAGCGGCTCGGGGCCGGGCTGTGCGGGGAGGCTCGACGGGGCGTGCTGCTCCGCCTCCAGCCGCACCACCCGGTCCGCCAGTCCCAGCAGTGCGGGCCGGTGCACGACCAGGAGGACCGTCCGGCCGACGGCGAGCCGGCGCACCGCGTCCACGATCTCCGCCTCGGTCGCCCCGTCCAGTGACGCCGTCGGCTCGTCCAGCAGCAGCACCGGCCGGTCGGCGAGGAACGCCCGCGCGAGGGCGAGCCGTTGCCGCTGCCCGGCGGACAGGCCCGCTCCGTCCTCGCCGAGTACCGTGCGGATCCCGTCGGGCAGCGCGTCCACGAACGGCAGCGCCCCGGCGTCGGCCAGCGCCTTCCGTACGGACGCGTCGTCGGCGTCCGGCCGCGCCAGCCGCACGTTGTCGGCGATCGCGCCGGCGAACAGGTGGGGCCGCTGCGGCACCCAGGCGATCCGTGAGCGCCACTCCTCCAGATCGGCCGAGACGAGATCGACTCCCCCGACCCGTACGCACCCCTCGGTGGTCGGCACGAACCCGAGCAGAACGTGCAGCAGGGTCGACTTGCCCGCCCCGCTCGGTCCGACGAGGGCCACCGTCTCACCCGGTGCCACCGTGAGCGACACATCGGACACCGCGGCGGAGGGCCGCCCGGGATAGCGGACGGTCACGCCCTCGAAGGCGATCGGTCCCTCCGGCAGGCGCCTCTCACCGGCGGCCGGTACCGGAGTCTCCAGCACCGCGAAGATCTCCTCGGCTGCGGAAAGCCCCTCCGCAGCCGCGTGGTACTGCGTTCCCACCTGCCGCAAGGGCAGATACGCCTCCGGGGCCAGCACGAGGATGACCAGCCCGATGTACAGATCCATGTCGCCGTGGACAAGCCGCATGCCGATCTCCACCGCGACGAGGGCGACCGAGATCGTGGCCAGGAGTTCGAGCGCGAAGGACGACAGGAAGGCGATACGCAGCGTCCGCATGGTGGCTTGCCGGTATGCGCCGGTGATCCGCTTGATCGACTCGGCCTGGGCCTTGGCCCGGCCGAACACCTTGAGCGTCGGCAGACCGGCGACCACGTCGAGAAAATGCCCGGAAAGCCGGGACAGCAGCCGCCACTGACGGTCCATCTGGGACTGTGTCGCCCAGCCGATCAACATCATGAAGAGGGGGATCAGCGGGAGGGTGCCGGCGATGATCGCCGCCGACACCCAGTCCTCGGTGACGATCCGCGCCAGCACCGCCACCGGCACCACCACCGCGAGCCCCAACTGCGGCAGATAACGCGAGAAGTAGTCGTCGAGTGCGTCGACTCCCCGCGTGGCCAGAGCGACCAGCGAACCCGTCCGCTGGCCGCTGAGCCAGCCGGGGCCGAGGGCCCCGGCTCGTTCCAGCAGCTTCGCCCTCAGCTCCGACTTCACCGAGGCGCTCGCGCGGTGGGCGGAGAGTTCGGTGAGCCAGGAGACCAGAGCGCGACCGACCGCCACGGCCACCAGAAGCAGCAGAGGCGTCCGGAGTTCAGCGATCGCGTGGTGGTGCTGGAAGGCGCCGACCACCACCTCGGCGATGAGCATCGCCTGGGCGATGACCAGGACTGCTCCGATGGCGCCCAGGCCGATGACCGCCCCGAGGAAGAAGCGCGTGGCCCGGGCGTAGCGGAGCAGTCGCGGATCGATCGGTTTCACGTGAAACATGCCCTTCGGTCCGGGTCCGGGCGGGGTGTTTCCCGTGAAACACCCCACCCCACCAGATTCAGTGCAGGGCGCCGGCGGAAGCGTCGACGGCGATGTGCTGGGTGCCGATGCGCTTGCGGAACACCCAGTAGGTCCAGCCCTGGTAGAGCAGGACGATCGGCGTGGCGATCCCGGCGCACCAGGTCATGATCTTCAGCGTGTAGGGGCTCGACGAGGCGTTGCTCACCGTCAGGCTCCAGTCCGGGTTGAGCGTGGACGGCATGACGTTCGGGAAGAGCGTCAGGAACAGCATGGAGACCGCGGCCACGATGGTGACGCCGGAGAACGCGAACGACCATCCCTCACGTCCTGCCTGGTTGGCCACCAGCGCCGCGACGAGCGCGGCCACCGCCACCACCATGGCGACCAGGCTTGCGCCATCACCCTGGTCGAGCTGTGCCCAGGTGAGGAAGAGCAGCGCCAGCCCGGCGGTCACCAGCCCGACCCCCAGAGCCGCCTTCCGCGCCCGCTGCCGGATGTCCCCCACGGTCTTGAGGGCCGTGAACACCGCTCCGTGAAAGGTGAACAGGCTCAGGGTGACCAGGCCGCCGAGGAGCGCGAACGGGTTGAGCAGATCCCAGACGTTGCCCACGTACTCCAGGTGCTGGTCGATCTTCACACCCTGCACGATGTTGGCGAAGGCCACGCCCCACAGGAACGCCGGGATCAGCGAGGTCCAGAAGATCGCGTTCTCCCAGTTGCGCTGCCAGTTCTCCTCGGGCCGCTTCGCCCGGTACTCGAAAGCGACACCGCGCACGATCAGGCAGACCAGGATGACGAGCAGCGGCAGGTAGAAGCCGGAGAAGAGTGTGGCGTACCACTCGGGGAAGGCGGCGAACGTGGCCCCGCCCGCGCTGAGCAGCCACACCTCGTTGCCGTCCCAGACCGGGCCGATCGTGTTGATCAGCACCCGACGTTCGGGACGGTTGCGGGCCAGCAGCTTGGTGAGGATGCCGACCCCGAAATCGAAGCCCTCCAGGAAGAAGTAGCCGATCCAGAGGACCGCGATGAGGACGAACCAGACGTCGTGAAGTTGCATGGTGTGAGCGCTCCCTCGGCCTAGTACGAGAAGGCCATCGGCTTGTCGGCGTCCTGGGAGTCGCCGCCGAGCCTGGTGGGCGGGTTGAGATCGGACTCGGTGAGCTCGGGCGGTCCGGCCTTGACGTACTTGGCCAGAAGCTTCACCTCGATGACGGCGAGGATGGCGTAGAGCACGGTGAACACGGTCATCGACGTGATGACCTCGCCCTGGGAGACACCGGGGGAGACGGCGTCACGGGTGCGCAGCACGCCGTAGACGACCCACGGCTGACGGCCCATCTCGGTGAAGATCCAGCCCCAGGAGTTGGCGATGAGCGGGAAGGCGAGGGTCCAGATCGCGATGCGCCAGTACCAGGTGGTGAGCGTCGGGCCGAGCGCCTTGTTCCTGAAGAGGACCAGATGCGGCACCTCGTCCTCACCGACCCGCAGATGCTGCGGCAGCAGGAACTTCTTGCGGGTCAGCCAGAGGCCGGCCAGGCCGATGGCGAAGGACGCCATGCCGAAGCCGATCATCCAGCGGAAGCCCCAGAAGGTGACGGGGATGATGGGGCGGTAGTCGCCAGGTCCGTACTTCTGCTGCTCGGCCTTGTTGGTGTCGTTGATGCCGGGGACGTAGGAGGTGAAGGTGTCGTCGGCCAGGAACGACAGGAGGCCCGGGACGGACAGCTCGACGCTGTTGTGGCCCTTGCTGACGTCGCCGTAGGCGAAGATCGAGAAGGGTGCGGACTTCTGTCCGTCCCACAGGGCCTCGGCGGCGGCCATCTTCATCGGCTGCTGCTTGAACATGACCTTGCCGAGGGTGTCGCCGCTGATCGCGGTGAGCAGGCCGGCGATGACCACGGTGACCAGCCCGAGCCGCAGCGAGCTCTTCATCACGGCGATGTGCTTCTTGCGGAGCAGGTGGTAGGCCGCGATGCCGACCATGAACGCTCCGCCGGTGAGGAAGGACGCGGACAGCGTGTGGAAGGCCTGGGCGAGCGCGGTGTTCTGGGTGAGGACGTGCCAGAAGTCGGTGAGTTCGGCACGGCCCTTCGCCTTGTTGATCCGGTAGCCGACGGGATGCTGCATCCAGGAGTTGGCCGCGAGGATGAAGTACGCCGACAGGATCGTGCCGATGGAGACCATCCAGATGCAGGCCAGGTGGATCTTCTGCGGCAGCTTGTCCCAGCCGAAGATCCACAGCCCGATGAAGGTGGACTCGAAGAAGAAGGCGATGAGGGCCTCGAACGCGAGCGGGGCACCGAAGACGTCGCCGACGAAGCGGGAGTAGGCGGACCAGTTCATGCCGAACTGGAACTCCTGGACGATGCCGGTGACGACACCCATCGCGATGTTGATCAGGAAGAGCTTCCCCCAGAACTTCGTCGCCCTGAGGTACCTCTCCTTCCCCGTCCGTACCCAGGCGGTCTGCAGGCCGGCCGTCAGCGCGGCGAGCGAGATCGTGAGCGGGACGAACAGGAAGTGGTAGACGGTGGTGATGCCGAACTGCCATCGCGCCAGGGTCTCCGGCGCCAAAGCTATGTCCACGTCGTCACTTCTCCTTACGTCGCCGTGGTCACGCGGCAGTTTGCCCTGCTTGCCCCACCCATCGGGGGAGCAATCGGGCTCGCTTGTGAACGCGTTCACATTCACAAGCAATTATGGCGCATGGCGGTGACAAGCCGGAGGGGTGGGGGGTCCCTAAGCGGGCCGCTCGGCGTCTGGCACAATCACCCGACCCGGCCGCGGGCCCGCCCGCCCGGCCGCAGGCCCCGCTCACGCGGGGCCCGGGAGGACTCGGCGCGACTACAGCTCCTTCTGGAAGCCCTCCGCCACCTTCATGAAGATGTCGTTCGCCTCGGCCTCGCCGATCGTCACGCGCACCCCTTCGCCCGGGAAGGGCCGCACGACCACGCCGGCCTGCTCGCAGGCGGCCGCGAAGTCCACCGTGCGCTCCCCCAGCCGCAGCCACACGAAGTTCGCCTGCGTCTCGGGCACCGTCCAGCCCTGGGCACGCAGCGCGTCCACCACGCGGATGCGCTCGCACACCAGCGACCCGACCCGGCCGAGCAGCTCGTCCTCGGCGCGCAGCGAGGCGATCGCCGCCTCCTGCGCAAGCTGGCTCACGCCGAACGGCACCGCCGTCTTGCGCAGGGCCGCGGCCACCGGCTCGTGCGCGACCGCGAAGCCGACACGCAGCCCGGCGAGGCCGTAGGCCTTGGAGAAGGTGCGCAGCACGCACACGTTCGGCCGCTTGCGGTACAGCTCGATGCCGTCCGGCACCTGGACGTCGCGGATGAACTCGCGGTACGCCTCGTCGAGCACGACCAGCACATCGCCCGGCACCCGGTCCAGGAACCTCTCCAGCTCCTCCCGGCGCACCACCGTGCCGGTCGGGTTGTTCGGGTTGCATACGAAGATCAGGCGGGTCCGGTCGGTGATCGCGTCGGCCATCGCGTCCAGGTCGTGCACCTCGCCCTCGGTCAGCGGCACCTGCACCGAGGTCGCACCGCTGATCCGGGTGATGATCGGGTAGGCCTCGAAGGACCGCCAGGCGTAGATCACCTCGTCGCCCGGGCCGCTCGTGGCCTGCAGCAGCTGCTGGGCGACCCCGACCGAGCCCGTGCCGGTCGCAAGGTGCGACTGGGGCACCCCGAAGCGCTCCGACAGCTCGCTCAGCAGACCCGTGCACGCCATGTCCGGGTAGCGGTTGAAGGACGCGGCCGCCGCGGTCACCGTCTCCATCACGCCCGGAAGCGGAGGGTACGGATTCTCGTTCGAGGACAGCTTGTAGGCCACCGGGCCGCCGGCCGCGGCGGGCTTGCCGGGCTTGTAGGTGGGGATGTCCTCCAGCTCGGCACGCAGCCTCGGGCTCGTCTCGCTCACCACAGTCCTCCTCGCGCACGCCACCGGCTCGTGACCGCCACCGGCATCCAATGCTTCTCACCTTATGAGGATTCGACGCCGCTGCGAATGGGCTGTGGACAACCCGTCCGTCCCGCCCGGATCACGGCATGAACAGGCCGACGGCCGGGCGGACGGCGGTACGGACCCGGGGGGCGGACGTGCACCCGGGCGGACGGCGGTACGGACCCGGGCGGACGGACGTGCACCCGGGCGGACAGCCATGAGCACCCTGGTGCATTGTCGTACGAACCCGGGTGCATCGCCGTACGTACCCCCGATGCGTTGTCGTGCGAACCGAGCGCACCCACCGCACGAAGGCGCGCGAATCCGGGGGCGCGTCGCTCCCTCTCGCACGCGCCGGTGGCTCACGCCGTGGCGCGCATCACCCGTGAAGGTGAGTTGAGACCTCTTCGCAATACGGCCACCTGGACAGGTCCATGCGGGCCGTCACGCCATCTATTGGCCTTAGATCGTTCAAGTCCCTTGCATTCCAAGCTTCTTGATGGTTTTTGATCATGCAGAAACGTGACTGTCAACGGGTGCATATGCGTCCGCACTACCCCACCACATGAGCCCTACTATCGGCTCGCCATGACAGCAGCAGGGAAGCACCAGGTGAGCCGGGCCGAGACCTCCCGTCGAGGCAGTCGGCCGGGCCGGGCGGGCATCAGAGACGTGGCCGCCGCCGCCGGGGTCTCCATCACGACCGTCTCCGACGCCCTCAACGGCAAGGGCCGGCTCCCGGACGCCACCCGACGCCACGTGCGCGAGGTCGCCGACCGGCTGGGCTATCGCCCTTCGGCCGCGGCCCGCACCCTCCGTACCGGCAAGTCGGGCCTCATCGGCCTGACCGTGACCACGTACGGGGATGAACCTTTCACCTTCACCGAGTTCGCGTACTTCGCGGAGATGGCCAGGGCCGCCACCTCGGCCGCGCTCGCCCGGGGATACGCGCTGGTCATCCTGCCCGCGACCTCACGCCACGACGTGTGGTCGAACGTGGCCCTGGACGGCACGGTCGTCATCGACCCCTCCGACCAGGACCCGGTGGTCACCGAACTGGTCCGGCAGGGGTTACCGGTCGTCTCCGACGGCCGCCCGGCCGGCTCCCTCCCGGTCACCGCCTGGGTGGACAACGACCACGAGGCGGCCGTCCTCGGCATCCTCGACCACCTGGCGGACGCGGGTGCCCGCCGCATCGGCCTGCTGACCGGCACCACGACGGACACGTACACGCACCTGTCCACGACCGCGTACCTCAACTGGTGCGAGCGCGTCGGCCAGGACCCGGTCTACGAGGCCTACCCGGCCCACGACCCGTGCGCGGGCGCCGTCGCCGCCGACCGGCTGCTGGCCCGCCCGGACCGCCCCGACGCGGTCTACGGGCTCTTCGACCCGAACGGCACCGACCTGCTCGCCGCCGCCCGCCGCTACGGCCTGCGCGTCCCCGACGACCTGCTGCTGGTGTGCTGCAGCGAGTCCGCCGTGTATGCCAACACCGAACCTCCCGTCACCACGCTCTCCCTCAAACCGCGCCGGATCGGCACCGCGGTGGTCCAGCTCCTCATCGACGCCATCGAGGGCGTCCAGCCGGAGCAACCGGTCGAGCAGGTGATACCGACGGAACTGATCGTGCGTACCTCGTCCGAGCGGCGTCCGCCCCGTACCACGGTCAGCCCTCCCCGGTCGCCCGAACAGGGGTAGCCCGCAGGTGGCCCGTGGGCGACGTGCCGGTTGCCCGCGGGCGGCGCGGGGCCGGGGCACCGGCGGGGAAACCCCCGCCCATTTCGGGCGAAAGCCGCAGTGCACCAGAGGGCTTCCCCGATTCACCACCCCTGGGTCATCACATGGCGCGATCCGCATTCCTATGATGGGCCCACGACACCGCGGGCCGCTGCGACCAGGCAGTCCGATGCGGTGCAGATGCGGCGCGATGGTGGAGGGGTCGATGACTCAGGGGGCCGGTCAGGGACCCGAGGCGGAGCGGACGGCGACGTTGCGCGACTTCCGGGTGCCCGCGTACGTCAACGAGGCCGGTCCGTACGCGCAGAGCACGCCCCCCGGCCAGGTCGCCGGACCCGTCGCCGCCCCGGAGGCCTACCCCGACGGATACTCCGACGCGTACACGCCCACCGAACGGGATCTTCCGGTCGTCAACCGCGGTGACACGCTTCAGGTGAACGTCGCTCCCACCTCCGCGCCCGCCCCGCAGTCCGCGGAGGGACCCGGTCCGCTCTTCGTCGTCGGGGACGTGCACGGCTACCTGGACCAGCTCGTGGCTGCTCTCCAGGAGAAGGGCCTCATCGACGCCCAGGGGAACTGGTGCGCGGGCACGGCGCGGCTGTGGTTCCTGGGCGACTTCACCGACCGCGGTCCCGACGGTATCGGCGTCATCGACCTGGTGATGCGGCTGTCCGCGGAGGCGGCCGCGGCGGGCGGCTACTGCAAGGCGCTCATGGGCAACCACGAGCTGCTGTTGCTCGGCGCCAAGCGGTTCGGCGACACGCCGGTCAACTCCGGTGCGGGCACCGCCACCTTCCAGGCGGCCTGGCTGCTCAACGGCGGTCAGAAGACCGACATGGACCGACTGCAGGACCACCACCTGCAGTGGATGGCCCGCCTCGACGCGGTCGAGGAGGTAGACGGGCATCTGCTGGTCCACTCGGACACCACCGCCTACCTCGACTACGGCGACTCGATCGAAGCGGTCAACGACACCATCCGCGAGACGCTCACCCGCAACGACGCGGACGAGGTGTGGGACCTCTTCCGCAAGTTCACCAAACGGTTCTCCTTCCGCGACGAGGGCGGCCCCGACGCCGTACGGGCCCTGCTGGACACCTACGGCGGCCGTCGCATCGTCCACGGTCACAGCCCCATTCCCTACCTCCTCGGAGAGGTCGGCTCGGAGGACGGCGAGGACGACACGGGTCCGGTGGTCGAGGGGCCGCACATCTATGCGGACGGACTGGCGATCGCGATGGACGGCGGCGTGACCATGGCCGGAAAGCTGCTGGTCCAGCAACTTCCCCTGGATATCTGAGCATTCCGCGGGCAGGTGTCCCCGGCGGAGGAGCGCGCAGAGAAGCGCAGGCCGGGGCCAATTTCCGGAAACCCCCTGTCACCGCGCGCCGTCACCGCTCTACCATCGGCTTATCCGTAGCAGGCTCCCCTCCGTTTCTGCCCGACGGCTCGTCAGCATGCCGAGCCCCAAGCCCTACGGAGCATCGGGGGATGCACATGAACAGCGTTCCGCAGCACCTGCTGAGCGAGGACCGCCAGGACTACGAGCGGATCCTCGATGAGGCGCTGCGCTCCGCACCACACCGCCCGGATCTGGCCGCTGTGGGTCAGCGGCTGAACCCCGAACAGTTGCGCACGATGGCGCTGAACGCCACCGCCCTCATCACCGCGGCGGCGGCCACCGAGTACCAGCACTATGTGACGGTCCGCGAGGAACTGCGCCGGCCGGCGCCGTCCACCCCGTCGACCCCATCCGTCCCGTCCGCCCCGTCCGTCCAGGACAGCGGCCCCGGTTCCCCGGAGCCGGACCTGGACGCTCTGGGGCTCGCCGCCGCCGTGGGAGAGGCCGCCTCGAGCGCCGGGACCGGTGCCGTCATCGCGGTCCTCGCCCCCTTCCTCGCGGGTGCCGCCGCGGCGATCTTTCTGCTCGTGGGCTACATCCTCAAGATGGTCAACCCCGATCAGGCGTTCGCCCGGACACTCCTGACCACCGGGTGGGTCTTCGGCGCGGTGACCGCGGCATCGATCCTGGTCGCCGCGGTGGGCCTGCTGCTCACCGCCCTGCGCAACAGCTCCTCGGCGCAACGAGCGGACGTGTCAGGCACGTTGGCGACGGAGGTGGCGCGCGCCAGGGAGGCCTGGCACGAGGCGCTGCTGGAGCGCGGCATCCTGCCGTTCCTCCGGGAGGCGCTCGGCGACCCGGGCACGGCCGCGATGGCCCGGAAGGCACCGGAGACGACCGCCGGCCGCATTCCGCACCTCGGCTACGACCGCCCGGGGTTCAGCAGCCCCGACAGCGGTCCGGCCGCCGGTACGCGCCCCAGCTTCAGCAGCCCGGACTTCACGAGCCCGGACTTCGGCGGGCCGGAGCACAAGCCGGAGTGACGGGCCCCGGCCGACGACCGGGCGCCATCGACGTCCGCAAGACCGGGGCGCCCACCTCCGGGACGCCCCGGAGTGGTTGCCGATGTCTGCACCGTCGTTACGAACGAAAGCCCGAGCACTACTCCGAAGCACTCGAAGTAGCCCGCACAAATAAATAGGCGGCCGTCGCGCGCTGACGGCCGCTCAGTGGATGGATACGCACATAGGCTTAATTATTACATTCTGCCAAATACCGACAGAAGGAATTCAAGAATTCGATGCCCTAGCGGAACGTAACTGGGGTCTATCGCCGCTCGGGTCGTTTCATACAACGCCAGTAGGCCAAGGCTGGCGTGACAATAGAGATTTAGAATTTGAGCCCGTCGAACATGGGGGCGAATTTGTCGCTCAAGTCGACGCACAGCTTGCCAGAAGCCCCCCACCCTCGTTCGGATGGCACGCACGACCCTACAAACGAACCGCCATGTTGCACCTGGGGCGCCGGAGAAAAAAACCCAAAGGGTGGATGCAATCGTTGCGTATTTTCGGAGCATGGTTTCCTCACTCGGGGTGTCATCAATGTCTCGATCATGGTTACTACCTTCCTGAAAGTGAGCACTCAGACATGAGCGCTGGACCCGTGCGCATAAACGGCATTGGGCCGAACTCTACGCGCGTATCTTCCGGAACTCAGCCTGCAGCGACTTGGGCACGGAGTCAAGGGGCGCATTCATGGAAACGTGCGCCCCCTTGTTGCGATACACCACTACCGACGTACAAGGTGTCGAACGCGCATCGAATCAGGTCATGCGACCGCTTTTTTGAGACATGATCAACCGCCGGAATTCCCAGCGATATACCGGCACGGTCTTATGGGTACATCAGCAAGCGATTGACCCGGTGCTTCAGTCACCCTGCGCCGAACGAACAAGCGGCCCGTGCCCAGCCAGCCTCAGGCCAACTGGTAGCACGGGCCGCCGTAGAGCGGGGATCAGTCCGCGATCGGCAGGTACACCCGGTTCCCCGCCTCAGCGAACTCCTTCGACTTCTGGAGCATCCCCTCAGCGATCTCCTCAGGCGACGCCCCCTCAGCCGCCGTCCCACCGAACCGCTCTGTGATGCTTTGGCTAATCTTCATCGAGCAGAACTTCGGCCCGCACATCGAGCAGAAGTGGGCGGTCTTGGCCGGCTCCGCCGGGAGGGTCTCGTCGTGGAAGTCGCGGGCCGTGTCCGGGTCGAGGGCCAGGTTGAACTGGTCCTCCCAGCGGAACTCGAAGCGTGCGTCGGACAGCGCGTCGTCCCACGCCTGCGCACCCGGGTGCCCCTTGGCGAGATCGGCCGCGTGAGCGGCGATCTTGTAGGTGATGACACCGGTCTTGACGTCGTCGCGGTTGGGCAGGCCCAGGTGCTCCTTGGGCGTGACGTAGCAGAGCATGGCCGTGCCCCACCAGGCGATCATCGCGGCGCCGATGCCGGAGGTGATGTGGTCGTACGCCGGCGCGATGTCCGTCGTCAGCGGGCCGAGCGTATAGAACGGAGCTTCATCGCAGATCTCCTGCTGGAGGTCGATGTTCTCCTTGATCTTGTGCATCGGGACGTGCCCCGGGCCCTCGATCATGGTCTGTACGTTGAAGCGCCTGGCGATCCGGCCGAGTTCCCCGAGGGTGCGCAACTCGGCGAACTGTGCCTCGTCGTTGGCGTCCGCGATCGAGCCGGGCCGGAGGCCGTCGCCCAGCGAGTAGGTGACGTCGTACGCCGCGAGGATCTCGCAGAGCTCTTCGAAATGCTCGTACAGGAACGACTCCTTGTGGTGCGCGAGGCACCAGGCCGCCATGATCGAGCCGCCACGCGAGACGATGCCCGTCTTGCGGTTCGCGGTCAGCGGTACGTACGGCAGACGCACGCCCGCGTGCACCGTCATGTAGTCCACGCCCTGCTCGGCCTGCTCGATGACCGTGTCCTTGTAGATCTCCCAGGTCAGTTCCTCGGCCTTCCCGTCGACCTTCTCGAGCGCCTGGTAGAGCGGGACCGTGCCGATCGGCACGGGGGAGTTGCGCAGCACCCACTCGCGCGTGGTGTGGATGTTGCGGCCGGTGGACAGGTCCATCACCGTGTCGGCACCCCAGCGGGTCGCCCAGGTCATCTTCTCGACCTCCTCCTCGATGGAGGAGGTCACCGCGGAGTTGCCGATGTTGGCGTTGACCTTCACCAGGAACCGCTTGCCGATGATCATCGGCTCGATCTCGGGGTGGTTGATGTTCGCCGGGAGGACCGCCCGGCCCGCGGCGATCTCCTCGCGCACCACCTCCGGGGACACGTTCTCCCGGAGGGCGACGAACTCCATCTCCGGCGTGATCTCCCCGCGGCGTGCGTACGCCAGTTGCGTCACGGCCTTGCCGTCGCGGCCGCGGCGTGGCTGACGCGGCCGCCCGGGGAACACCGCGTCGAGGTTGCGCAGTCCGCCCCGCGGCGAGGTGTGCTTGATCCCGTCGTCCTCGGGGCGGACGGGACGGCCCGCGTACTCCTCCGTGTCGCCACGGGCGGTGATCCAGTTCTCCCGCAGCGGGGCCAGGCCCCTGCGGACGTCCGTCTCGACGAGTGGATCGGTGTACGGGCCGGAGGTGTCGTACAGGGTGACGGACTGCCCGTTGGTGAGGTGCACCCGACGCACCGGCACCCGCAGATCAGGGCGTGAGCCCTCGATGTACGCCTTGTGCCAGCCGATGGACCCTCCGGCCTCCGGGGACTGTTCGTCCTGAGCGGAGGCAGGCGTGCGTACGTCCTTGTTGGTCATGAGACCTACTCCCTACGCCGGCATTACCCGGTAACAGGTTCAGCGGTCGACGCAGCGGTTTCCGCCCGCCGATGTTCCACGTGAAACATCGCGTCTGCGGAGGTCAGCGCCCTCTCAGCCCGGTGCTCCGAGCTCCCGCGTGTGCAAAGGTGCTCCCACGCTAGCGTCTCTTTGCGCGAGCTGAACAGTGGGCCTCACGCCTTCTTGCGATGATGCATCGGTGACCACGACACAACACCCGCCCCCGTATCAGCCGCCCGACCCGCCCCACGGCCGCGGCCACGGCGACGTACCCGGCGAGGGGCCGGGCGCCGGCCACCGGCATGGACCGAGCGTGGGGCCCGGCCACTCCCACTCCCACAGCCATGGCCCGGCAGCCCCCGTGTCGCGGCACCTGCGCGGGGTCATCGCCGCGGTGCTCATCCCCTTCACGGCGGCCGTGGTGGTCGGTCTTGTGGTGCTGTGGCCCGGAGGCGTGCCCTCGCACAAGCGCACCGGTGTCGGATTCGACCGGCAGACCCAGCAGGCCACGGTCAGCAGGGTCGTGGAGGTGGACTGCAAGTCCGTGAACGCCTCGGGTGACACTCCGACCGGCGACACCTCCACCGCGGAGGGCTCCGCGGCCCAGCAGCAGTCGACCGGCACCTGCAAGAAGGCGACCGTCCGCGTCGACACGGGCAAGGACCAGGGCAGGACGTTCACGGAGATCGTCCAGCCCGACCAGTCACGGCAGTTGCATCAGGGCGAGAAGGTCGTGGTCGCGTACGAACCGTCCGCCCCCAGGGATCTGCAGTACTCGGTGGCCGATGTGAACCGCAAGGTTCCCATGGGGCTGCTGGCCGGTGTCTTCGCCGTCGCCGTGGTGGTCGTGGGCCGGATGCGCGGCGTGATGGCGCTCGTCGCGCTGGCCGTCAGCTTCCTCGTGCTGAGCCTGTTCATCCTGCCGGCGATCCTGCAGGGCTCGAACCCGCTGCTCGTGGCCGTGGTCGGGTCCAGCGCCATCATGCTGATCGCCCTCTACATGTGCCACGGGCTCTCGGCACGCACCTCGGTTGCCGTCCTCGGCACCCTCGTCTCCCTGTCCCTCATCGGTGTGCTGGGCTCACTGTTCATCGGCTGGGCAGCGCTGACCGGCAACACCGACGACAACACCGGTCTGATCCACGGCCTGTATCCCGGTATCGACATGAGCGGCCTGCTGCTGGCCGGCGTCATCATCGGCTCGCTGGGCGTCCTCGACGATGTGACGGTGACGCAGACGTCGGCGGTCTGGGAACTGCACGAAGCGAACCCGACGATGGGCTGGCGTGGTCTGTACCGTGCGGGCATCCGCATCGGCCGCGACCACATCGCGTCGGTCGTCAACACGCTCGTCCTGGCGTACGCGGGCGCCGCGCTGCCTCTGTTGCTGCTGTTCTCGATCGCGCAGAGCAGCGTGGTCACCGTCGCCAACAGCGAACTGGTCGCGGAGGAGATCGTGCGCACCCTCGTCGGTTCGATCGGGCTGGTCGCCTCGGTGCCGGTGACCACGGCGCTGGCCGCCCTCGTGGTCTCCGCCGACCGCTCGGACCGGCCCCCCGCCGCACCGGCTCGCAGTGGCCGGGGGCGGCGCCGCAGGCGCTGACGCACCGGAGCCATGGGGACGGCCCGCAGAAGCGTTACGGCACTCACCGCGCCCCATGCACCTCCGCGAGGAACCGTTACAGCACAGAAGGCCGGCATCAGCCCGCGCTCTGCTCCTCGGCCAGGATCCGGTCCAGCGCCTCGTCCAGATGTGCGTCGAACTCCGCGAGGGAGCCCTCCTGCCCGAGCGGCACGAGCTTGTCCGTGCGGTCCAGGAACGCGACCAGCGGCACCGCCCCGGACCGGAACAGTGCCCGGTCGGGACCCACTTGCAGCCGGATCAGCACATCGCCGAAGGTGTCCGGCTCGGCGGGCGCGATATGCACATCTCCGTCGCCGCACGGCCGACCCACCCCGTCGACCAGCAACTCACGCCCGAAAGCCCAGGTCACCGGGGCGTCCCCGGGCAAGTGGAAGGTCAGCCGCACGGCATAGGGATCGCAGGTCTCGTAACACAGCTCCACCGGAATGCGGAACGAGAGCTCCTCCGAGACGAGAAAGCTCATCATCACCTCTGCCTGTACCGACTCGCGCATCGTCTACCCCGTCAGTAGCCGTCGACTGGCCAGGAAGCATCCCCTGACACCTGCCCGAAGTTTGCTGAACGTAGATGGCAGATCACAAGGAGTGAGTTTTCAGATGCTGATAGAGAGGGTGAGCGCACCGAGCATCCGTCCGATCTCTTCCTGCAGCCGACGTGCCGCCGACGGGAGCCGATCAACCTCACACGACGGCAGGGAGATCGCCACCGTCGCCGCCGTCGAACCCGCCGTCAGGGGAATCGCCGCGCAGACGGTCCCGAGGGCATACTCCTGGCGCTCCATCACGGGTTCGATGCCCGTCAGGCGTTCCAGTCGGCGGAGGAACATGCGCTCGTCATGGACGGTGTACGGCGTGATCGCCCGAACGGGGTAGCGGTCGAGGTGGTCTCGGCGGGCGTCCTCATCGAGCTGGGACAGCAGGCACTGGCCGATCGCATGGGCGTGCCCGGTCTCCCGGAAGTCGGCCCACTCCTCGACCGCCGGGTTGCCGGGGCTGTCGGCGACGCCGAGCACCTCGATCTCGCCCTCGCGGTAGACCGCGTAGTACACGGGAACACCGATGGAATCACGCCATTGTGCGAGCGCTTCGTCCACCGTGCTGCGACGTTTCTGCTGGGCTGCGCGGGCGCTCAGGCGCTCCGCGGCCTCGCCGAGGAAGAACAGGCCCTTCTCGCGGCGCAGATAGCCCTCGTGCGTCAGGGTGCGCAGCAGGTGGTAGGCCGTGGGGAGCGCCAGGCCGACCTCACGGGCCAGTTGCTTGGCGGTGGCCCCGTACGGGCGTCCGGCGACGGCTTCGAGCAGACGCATCGCACGCTGTACGGACCCGATGAGGGTGGTGGAGGAAGGTTGCCCGGGCGGGAGAGAGGTGTGCGCCTGCGCCGGTGAGGTCCGTCGCTGGGCGGTTGGGGCGGTTGCGTCTGCGGATGCGGTGCCAACCGTGGCCAAAGATCACTCCCGGAGCGCGAGGGTGGCCTCCCGTGCGGGGACGCGGGAGGGGATGCGCCGCGCGCGGGGCCTGCCGCGCGCGAGTTCCGGACTTTAACGGTCCGCCACCGCAGTCCGACGGCGCCGCCGGGAAAACTTCCCTCCCCCGAGGGAACATCGGGTTCCCTGTTACCGCACGGCCCCTGCTCCGGCGGGGCGCCGCCCCGTGGCGCGTCCCTCCGGCTCGGCGCGCTCCGGACGGCTCACCAGTCTCCGCGCGAGGTGGAGCTCGACATGAACTTCCGCACGACGTAGATGAGTCCGCCGACCAGCGCGACGAAGAGCAGCACCTTGAAGAGCAGCCAGATCACGAAGCCGACGACGGACGCGATCACGCCGCCGAAGACGACCAGAGCGATGACCGGCACCGCGATCCACTTCACCCACCACGGCAAACCCGCGAAGATCTCTCGCATCGCCCTTGTCCTTCTCTCTCAGCGTCTCTGTACGTCTTCGGGCCCACCCCCGCGTCCCGTTCGGCAGCGGCGTTGCGGGTCCTTCGATGTCCTGCCCTCGATGCTAGGGCCGCCGAGGGGAGCGGCGGGCGTCTCGCATCCCTTGTCCTCCCCTGATTCCTCCCCTGAGGGAACCCCGAGACGCGCCTCAGTTCTCGGGCGGAGAGAACACCACCAGCACCCTCAGGTCCTCGGTGATGTGGTGGAACTTGTGGGGGACCCCGGCGGGCACGTACACGACGCTGCCGCGCCCCACCTGGGTCGTCTCCATGCCCACGGTGATCGAGGCGCGTCCGCTGACGACGAAGTACACCTCGTCCTGCCGGTGCGGCTTCTGCGGGTCCAGGTCGCCCGCGTCGAGCGCGTACAGGCCGACGGACATGTTCCGCTCCCGCAGGAACTGCAGGTACGCACCCTCGTTGGCGGCGCGCTCCGCCTCCAGTTCGTCCAGCCGGAATGCCTTCATCGCCCTTGTCCGCCCTTGCTCTGTACTCGCCTCTGACCGGGTCTGCCACGATCAGACACATGAAGAATTTCGTAGTCAAGACGATCGCCAACGCAGGGGCCCTCGCCGTCGCCGTCTGGCTGCTCGACAAGATCACCCTGACGGGCTCCAGCAGCGGCCGGAAGATAGGCACGCTGATCGTCGTCGCGCTGCTGTTCGGCCTGGTGAACTTCCTGGTCAAGCCGATCGTGAAAGTGCTGACCTTCCCCCTGTTCATCCTGACGCTCGGCCTGATCACCCTGGTGGTCAACGCGCTGATGCTGCTGCTCACCTCGTGGCTGGCGGGCAAGCTGGACCTGAGCTTCCACGTCGAGGGCTTCTGGACCGCCGTCCTCGGCGGTCTGATCATCTCGATCGTCTCCTGGGCACTGCACGTGGTGCTGCCCGACGACAAGGACTGAGCCGTATGACCTACCGCGTCTGTTTCGTCTGCACCGGCAACATCTGCCGTTCCCCGATGGCCGAGTCCGTCTTCCGCGCCCGCATCGAGGAGGCCGGTCTCGACGACCGGGTCGAGGTCGACAGCGCCGGCACGGGCGGCTGGCACGAGGGAGACGGCGCCGATCCGCGCACCGTGGCCGTCCTGGAGGAGAACGGCTACGCCGGCGATCACGTCGCACGGCAATTCCAGCCCTCCTGGTTCTCGCGGCTGGATCTGGTGATCGCCCTCGACTCCGGGCATCTGAAGGCCCTGCGGCGCCTCGCTCCCACACCCCAGGACGCGGCGAAGGTGCGGCTCCTGCGCTCCTACGACCCTGCCGCCGACGGCGACCTCGACGTGCCCGACCCTTACTACGGGGGGATGGACGGCTTCGAGGAGTGCCTTGAGATGGTGGAGGCGGCGAGCCTCGGCCTGCTCGCCGCGGTACGCGAGCAGGTGGAGGGACGGGCGGCATGAGCTCAGGGGATGCCGGTACGGCCGGCGCGGAATACGGCGACGGCACGCGCGCGGTCCGCGCAGGGCTGCCCGAGCCGGTCAAGCACGAGCCGACCTTGCCGGGGCCCGTCTTCGCCGCGCACTACCACCTGCCCGGTGAGCCGACCGGTCCGTACACGTACGGGCGGGACGAGAACCCCACCTGGAGCGGACTGGAGCGCGCCATCGGCGAGCTGGAGGCGCCCGGCGAGGACGGCGTGGAGACGCTCGCCTTCGCCTCCGGCATGGCCGCGATCTCGGCGGTCCTGTTCTCCCAGTTGCGCGCGGGCGACGCCGTGGTGCTGCCCGAGGACGGCTACCAGGCGCTGCCCCTGGTGGGCGAGCAGCTGACGGCGTACGGCATCGAGGTACGCACCGCGCCGACCGGCGGCGATGCGCAGCTCGGCGTACTCGACGGCGCGAAGCTGCTGTGGATCGAGACCCCCTCCAATCCGGGACTCGACGTCTGCGACGTGCGGCGGCTCGCGGAGGCGGCCCACGCCCAGGGCACCCTCGTCGCCGTGGACAACACCCTGGCGACCCCGCTCGGCCAGCGGCCCCTGGAGCTGGGCGCCGACTTCTCCGTGGCCAGCGGCACCAAGATGCTCACCGGGCACGGAGACCTGCTGCTCGGGTACGTGGTCTCCCGGAACGCCGCGCTGATGGCCTCCGTACGGCGCTGGCGCAAGATCGTCGGCGCCATCCCGGGTCCCATGGAGGCCTGGCTGGCGCACCGGTCGCTCGCCACGCTCCCTCTGCGCGCCGACCGGCAGGCCGCCAACGCACTCGCCGTCGCCAAGGCCCTGCGCGACCGCCCCGAGGTGGCCGGCCTGCGGTATCCCGGCCTGCCCGACGACCCGTCCCACAAGGTCGCCGCGCAGCAGATGCGGCGCTTCGGATGTGTGGTGTCCTTCACGTTGCCCACTCGCCTGCGTGCGGAGCGCTTTCTGGACGCACTTCGCCTCGTCGACGACGCGACGAGCTTCGGAGGGGTGCGGTCCACCGCCGAGCGGCGCGGGCGCTGGGGCGGGGACGCGGTGCCGGAAGGCTTCATCCGGCTGTCGGTCGGCGCCGAGGATCCCGAGGACCTGGTGGCCGATGTGCTCCGTGCGCTGGACGAGTCGGCGCAGTGACCATGTGACGGTCATCGGGCACCGCCTCGGCTACGCACCTCGGCGGAGCCGGTCCGCCGGCCGAAGGCCCGCTTCTACGTACGACGGACGGTCCGAGCCTCCCCCCTCGTGGCTCGGACCGCCCCGGTTCCGCGCGCAAAGAACCGCGCGAACAAGGCTAGTTGACTCTGCGTCAGTGTCCAATCACAGTAGCGACAGAGACCTATCGACTTATTTATAGTTGGGCGCGTCCGGGGGTGCGGGGAGGGGAGGCGGCACCATGGATCTGGCCCTGCTGCGCACCTTCGTGACCGTGCACCGGGCGGGCTCCTTCACCCGAGCCGCGGCGCTGTTAGGTCTCTCGCAGCCGGCGGTCACCTCTCAGATCCGCACGCTGGAACGGCAACTGGGCCGCCCGCTGTTCCTGCGCCAGGCACGCGGGGTGACGCCCACGACCATCGGCGACGAACTCGCGCACAAGGCCGCGCCCCATCTCGATGCCCTGGTGGAGATCGCCGAGACCGGTCTCGACGAGCAGGTGTCGCTGCGCACTCTCCATCTCGCGGGGCCGCCGGAGTTCACCGCCGAGCGCGCCCTGCCCGCCCTCGCGGAGTTGACCGGGGACGACGGCCATGGGCTCGCCCTGCGCGCTTCCTTCGGAACCGTGGACGAGACGCTGGAAGGGCTCGCCGCCGGGCACCACGACCTGGCCATCACCACGGCCAGGCCGCGCGGTGCACTGCTCACGGCCACTCCGCTGTGCGACGAGGAGCATGTGCTGATCGCCGCCCCGCGCTGGGCCTCCCGTATCGGTTCCGGCGCACTGCGCCGCAAAGGGGCGTACGCGCTGGAGAACCTTCCGGTGGTCGAGGTGCACGAGTCGCTGCCCTTCGTCTCCCGCTACTGGGCCTCCGTCTTCGACTCCCGCCCGGCCGCCTCCGGCACCGTCATCGTCCCCGATCTGCGCGCCGTGCTCGGCTGCGCCGTCACGGGTGCCGGGCTCGCCGTGCTGCCGCGCTATCTGTGTGCGTCCGCGCTGGAGCGGGGCGAGGTGGTGGCCCTGCACGAACCCCCGGTCCCCCCGCTGCGGACCTACTTCCTCGTGGTCCGTACCGGAACGCTGGCCATGCCACACATCGCGCGGGCCCATGAGTGCCTGCTCCGGGCGGCGGCCGAATGGGGCTGAGCGACTGACCCGGTGTGACGAAGGTGCATGCGATGGTGACCGGAGCTGACGAGGTCCGGGGACGCCCATGACCCACGTCGCCCGGTGTTCATGCGCGAGACGGTGCGATGTGGGGTGGGGGATGTTTCACGTGGAACATGCTGGGCCACATTTCACCCATGACCGTTCGCCCCGTGGTCAAGCGCACCGCCCGCGCCATCCTGCTGGATGGTGACGATCTGATCCTGATCAAGCGGACCAAACCCGGCCTGGACCCCTACTGGGTCACTCCGGGTGGCGGGGTGGAGCCGTCCGACGCGACCGTCATCGACGCGCTTCATCGGGAAGTCCACGAGGAACTGGGCGCCAAGATCACCGACGTCGTCCCCTGCTTCGTGGACACGGTGGAGCACGTCGGCGAGGGCGGCGGCCCGACCGGCGTCAAGGTCCAGCACTTCTTCGTCTGCCGCCTGGAGTCGATGGACGAGCGCCTGCGGCACGGTCCCGAGGTCGATGAGCCCGCCGGGGAGTACGAGATCGTGCGGGTGCCCTTCACCCGGGTGGGCATCGCCTCGGTTCATCTCGTCCCGCTGTCACTACGGCACTACCTGGACGGGAACATCGAGGGCGTACGGGCCATGCACGCGCCGGACCTCGGCTGACAGCCGGCCTTGACGTTTCACGTGAAACGTCTGGTCCCCGTGCCGCGTCGTCGGACGGACATGGCCAAAAGCATGTGTGTTACGCCCCAAACCGGTGGACGCGGATGGCCCCCGTCAGACAGCCTGACCAGCGTGTCGACACCTGCCCTCGCCGCTCTGCCCATCCGCCGTCTGAGTCCCCGCGATGTCATCGCCTGCGCCGACTTGTCCGAGGATCGGGGCTGGCCCCGCGAGGAGCACAAGTGGGGCCTCCTCCTCGCTGCCGGGAAGGCATACGGGATGGACGATCCCGGAGGCGGCCTCGTCACCGCGTGCGTCGTCACCGAGTACGGGCCCGCCTACCGCCCCGACCTGTGCGCCATCGGCATGGTGCTCGTCGCCGAGCGGCACGCCCGCCAGGGCGTCGGCCGCCGACTGATGCGGCATGTGCTGGCAGAGGCGGGCACCGCCCCGCTGACCCTCTATGCGACCCCGTACGGCCGTCCCCTCTACGAGGAGCTGGGCTTCAAGGTCATCGGCAGCTCCGAGATGGTCCGTGGGCACTTCACGGCCGGGGCACCGACCCCCGCGGTCGTGACCCGTCCGGCCACCGGGGAGGACCTCGCCACTCTCGTCCGCCTCGATACGGAGGTGTTCGGTGCCGATCGTACGCACATGATCACCCGGTTGCCCGCCTTCGCCGACCAGTTGCGGGTGGCCGAGGAGAACGGGCAGATCATCGGGTACGCGGCCGCCTGGCCCAATATGGACACCGAGGTCGTGGGCCCGCTCATCGCCCGCGACACGGAGACGGCGAAGGCACTCGTCGCCTCCCTGGCCGCACACACCGACCGCCCGCTGCGCACGGATGTCGATGTACGGCACGAGGGCCTGCTGACCTGGTTGAAGGAGCGGGGTCTCAGCTCGGCGGGCGTCAACGCGGTCATGACGTACGGCATCCCGGACCTGCCCGGCGACTGGACCCGGCGTTTCGCCCCGCTGACGGTGGCGGCGGGCTGAACGCAGCCGCACGACGCACCGCGTGCCCTCGGGTGTCGAGGGCACGCGGCACGCTTCGTCAGAGCCACTCAGTGGTGCACGGCGGTGCGCCGTTCGCTGGGCGCGGCGTCCGCCACGACCGTGCTCGAGGTCGTCTCCCGGCGCTCCAGCGCTGCGGAGAGGAACGCCAGCAGCAGGGCGGACGCGGCGAGGACGGCGCCGACCCAGTTGGGGGCGGTGTAGCCGAGACCGGCGGCGATGACGAGGCCACCGAGCCAGGCCGACAGGGCGTTGCCGAGGTTGAACGCGCCGATGTTCGCCGCCGAGGCGAGCGTCGGGGCGCCGTGCGCGTGGTCCAGCACCCGCTTCTGCAGCGGCGGCACGGTGGCGAATCCGAGGGCGCCGATCAGCACGATGGTGACCGCGGCGAGGGCCTTGGTGTGCGCGGTCACGGTGAACAGCGCGAGCACCAGGGCGAGACCGCCCAGTGACACGTACAGCATCGGCATCAGGGCACGGTCCGCGTACCTTCCGCCGATGAGGTTGCCGCCGACCATGCCGAGGCCGAAGAGAACGAGCAGCCAGGTGACCGAGCCGTCGGCGAAGCCGGTGACGTGGGTCATCATCGGCGCGATGTAGGTGATGGCCGCGAAGACACCGCCGAAGCCGAGGACGGTCATCGCCATGGCAAGCAGCACCTGCGCGTTCTTGAAGGCGGCCAGTTCATGACGCAGATGCACTCCTTCCGGCCTCGGCATCTCGGGCACGAGCTTGGCAACCCCCAGCAACCCGACGACACCGAGTGCGGCGACGAGCGCGAACGTGACCCGCCAGCCGGCGGACTGTCCGACGAGTGTGCCGAGCGGGACACCGACCACGTTGGCGATCGTCAGACCGCTGAACATCATGGAGATGGCCCCGGCCTTCTTCTCCGGTGCGACCAGCTCGGCGGCGACCACGGAACCGATGCCGAAGAACGCGCCGTGGGCCAGGGAGGCCACCACCCTGCCCACCAGCATCAGCCCGAAGACCGGCGCGACGGCGGACAGCAGGTTGCCCAGCACGAACAGCGCCATCAGAAGCATCAGCATCCGCTTGCGGGAAACCCTGGTGCCGAGCGCCGTCATGATCGGGGCGCCGAACATCACTCCCAGGGCATAGCCGGTCACGAGCAGCCCTGCGGTGGGGATGGAGACTCCGAAGTCGCTCGCGACCTCGGGTAGCACTCCCATGATCACGAACTCCGTGGTTCCGATGCCGAAGGCCCCGATCGCGAGGGCCAGAAGCGCGAGAGGCATGGCATGCACCTTCCCAACGTTTGCGTGAGTGTCTTGCGCGCTTCGACAATAATTGCAGGCGCGCTATATTTGCAAACGCGGTCTATTGCGTAGGTGCTCTACCCTGGAGATGAGCTGCCCCGGGATGGAGGAAAACGCCATGTCAGCGACGGACCCCGCGCTCACCGCTCTCGCACAGGGCTGGTGCGCCCTCTCCCTGCTGCACGGGAGGATCGAGGCCCACCTCGAGCGCGCCCTCCAGACCAAACACGGGCTGAGCGTGCGGGAGTACTCCCTGCTGGACGTGCTCAGCCGTCAGCACGACGGCGAGGGGGGACATCTGCAGATGAAGCAGGTCGCCGACGCGGTGGTCCTCAGCCAGAGCGCCACGACCCGACTGGTGACCAGACTCGAGGACCGCGGCCTGCTCTCGCGCTATCTCTGCCCCACCGACCGCCGCGGCATCTACACCAACGTCACCCAGGCCGGTCTCAAGCTCCTGGAAGAAGCCCGACCCACCAACGACGCCGCCCTTCGTGAAGCACTCGCCGAGGCATCGCAGAAGCCCGAGTTGGCACCCCTGGTCCGCGTCGTCGAGTCTCTGGACGTGCCGGCCTAGCGCACACCCACTCCCGTCCGCGCACGACGTCCGAAGGGGCTCTAAGGTGCGGCCATGGGAGAACTCGAGATACGGCCCGCCACTGCCGACGACGTTTCCGCGATCGTCGCCATGCTCGCCGACGACCCGCTCGGCGCCCAGCGCGAATCACCGGACGACCTGACGCCCTACCTGAACGCCCTGGAGCAGGTGAGCAACGATCCGAACCAGCACCTCGTGGTCGCCGTGCGCGAGGGCCGGGTCGTCGGCACCCTCCAGCTGACCATCATTCCCGGGCTGTCCCGCAAGGGTGCCACCCGCTCGCTCATCGAGGCCGTCCGCATCCACGCCGACGAACGTGGCAGCGGCCTGGGAACCCACCTCATCGAATGGGCGATCGCTGAATCCCGGCGTCACCACTGCCAGTTGGTCCAACTGACCTCGGACGCCACCCGCACGGACGCCCACCGTTTCTACGAGCGCCTGGGCTTCGAGCCGTCGCACGTGGGCTTCAAGCTTCAGCTCTGAGCGGTTCCGAGACACCTGACCGCACACGGCGAAGCGTCCTGTTTCACGTGAAACAGGACGCCTGCCATCCGACAAGGGCTAGTGCCGCAAAGGCACTAGCCGATTCCCCGCCATCCCTCCGGGTCCACTCCGCCGGGCACGGGAGCCCCCTCGTCATACGGCTGGCGCGTGAAGACGAACGATCCGACATCCAGATGGCTCACGGACCCGTCCGCACGCTCGACGGCCCGCAAAAGCTCTCCCGCGTAGTACCCCTCGAGCCCGGTCCAGGTGCCGTCGCCGTTCGCCCGGAACCGCGAGCGTCGGCCGTTGCCGGACAACGGCTCCAGCGAGGCCAGCCCGTCCGCCGTGAAGCGCAGGGCGAAGCCGTGTGTCCCCCAGTACCACTGCCCGGCCAACTGCAGTACCGAGGGATCGACCTCTCGCAGCGGGCGCCAGGGCTCCGGAATCCGCGGCTCGGCCTCGGCGACGATACGGACGAGATCGGCCCCCACGGCGGACAGCATCGGACCGGACGTGCAGTTGGCCAGCACGACGGCCGCGACGTCATCGTCCATGCTGATCGTGAGACAGGCGAGAAAGCCCGGCAGGGATCCCGTGTGCCCGACCAGGAGCCGTCCGTCCGAGCGCCGGACCTCCAGCCCCAGACAGTATGCGTACCCCGCAGTGACGTCCGCCGTTTCCGGTGGAGCGGTCGGCGTACGCATCTCCAGTAGCGACCCGGGGCTCAACACCCGGTCGTCCCCCCTGGCCAGGAAGGCGGCAAACCGCGCCAAATCGCCTGTCGTGGACCAGAGTTGTCCGGCCGGAGCCATCCTCCCTAGGTCTTCGGCCGGTTCGGGCAACATGACATCGGCCCAGGGATGCACCGCCCAGCCACCGGCGTACGGCTCCTGCGGGCGCGTACTCGTCCGGTGCAGCCCCAGCGGCTCCAGCACCTCATGCCGCAGGACGTCCTCCCAAGGCGCCCCACGCACCTTCTCGACCAGCGCGCCCAGAAGGGTGTAGCCGGGGTTGGAGTAGTGGAACCTGCGCCCGACCGGATGCCGCAAGGGACGCTCGCCCAGCACGTCCGCCAGCTCGGGCCGCAGCGTGCCCGGCGTCCGTTCCCACCACGGGCCGGGTGATTCGGCCGCCAGGCCGCCGGTATGGGCGAGCAGATCCGCGATGGTCGCCTCCCCGACCCCGGTGCCGGGCAGATGCTTCTCCAGCGGATCGCCGAGGTCCAGAACCCCCTCATCACGGAGCCGCAGGACGAGAACCGCCGTGAACGTCTTGGTGATGGACCCGATCCGGTACTGCACGCCCTCATCCGGCGCATGGTCGTCCACACACGATCGCGCCCCGTGCCACACCGTCCGCCCGCCCCGGACGACGGCCGCCGCCAGCGACGGCGCCCGCCCCTCCGTCTGCGCCACGGCGATGCGGTGCAGCAACGCCCGGCGCGTCGTGGGAAGCAGCTCTTCCTGAGATGTCGTCATGCCCTCAGTCCACCCGGGACGGCATCCCGAGTCGAGCGCATTTCCCTGGTGCTCCGCCCCCTGAAGACGTGTAGGGTCTCGCGGCTCGTGTCACATGCCGACGCTGTGACCTGGCGCTTTCAACGCTGTCTCATCACGTGTCGGGGATTGATCCGTCTCACGACGATGACGGATCCCAGAGCTGGGCTCATCACTCGTCTTCGTCGTCGAAGTCGTGGGGGGGTGGTCCATCGCATCACCACCTCGCCCGCTTCGTCGGCTTCGAGCGTGACCGGATAGCCCTGGCCGGCGTCTCGCTCGCCGCGGTGCCTGATCGAGTGGTCGCCCTGGTCCCATTCGATGCCCAGCACCTGGCAACCGCCGACGTCGATCGCGCCATGAAGCGGATGGTGCCACCCGGCCCGCTGGAAGCGGTGGAAATCGGTATGCTTGTCGACCGGGACCATGAGCCCCTTGCCATGGAGGCGGTCGCGCCAGACGGTGAGTTCGGCCGCACGTGCGGCCGCCTCAGCCACCGGGAGGTCCAGCCACCCATGTGGCCCGTCGGGGCCGTACTGCGCGATCCGCTCTCCACCGAACTGCGCATGCGCGTCGACCGCGTACAAGCCCCAGTAGAAGACATCGGCCAGCTCGTCCTGCATTCCCGTCCACGCGTCCAGCCCTGTGGCGTCGCCGACAACCATGCCGCACCGGTCGACGGGCAGGTCCCCGAGCCGCACCGGTACCGACCGGTCCGTGGTCTCGGGCCAGAGAAGACCGAGACTGATCTCCAGGGTCGCGATCGTTGGTTCCCCGCCGAACGGAGACGGCGAGGTGCTCGCCCGCACTCTCAAAGGCCGGTCGGCCGCTGCTGGGACCGCAACCGCCTCGCACAACCACTCACGAAGGTGGCCCCCTCCGCTTGCCGCGGCCGTCCTTGCGCGAGCCAGCGGTCAGGCAGGCCCAGTGACCGTCCGTGCGTCCCGGTCCCACGTCATGACGGACCGCGTTCCGGCACGTCAGGGGATGCGACGTCCCATCAATGCGCCAAGTTGCCGGCTTCTGTGGCTGTGTCCGCCAACTGCCTTGCAGCATCGGTGACGCAAGCCGGGCGGCGCGTTCGACTGCACGCCGCACCTACCCGATGCAGGGAGGACCAGATCATGAACACACGTAGGAACGTCGCCGTCGCAGCGGCGACCATGGCACTCGGAGCGGGTCTCGCACTCACCCCGTCCGCTTATGCCGCAACCGACAGCATGTCCCTGCGCGCCACCCCGGCGGGCATCACGGCCCCTGCCAGCCCCACGGGTGTCTCCTGGGCCGGCACTCCGGACGGTGCGGCGGCGCACGCGCTCCCGGCGGGGGTCACCAGCCAGCAGTGCTGGAGCAACGGGATCAGGACGAAGACGGCTCGACTCGCCTACACCGAGTGCCGTCGCGTATACAACGGACGGACCCAGAGCAGTATCGGTATGCGGGTCCTGACGCTGGGCCCCCTCTGCGCCTATGGAGTCGGCAAGATCGGCGACTCGCCGCGCACCGCTGGCACCCGGGTCAAGGTCAGCAAGTGCATCCCCGGTGTCTGGAGCTCCTGGAAGATCAGCGGCTGGTGGAACGGCAACGACGCATACGAGTACCTCTCCAGCTGACCGCCCCACCCACCCCGGCGGGTCCGACGCTGCACAGCAAACTGGCGAGGTTGCGGAAGGTGACTATGGCGCGGGGTCCGGTGCCGGCGTGGAGGGTGGAGGCGTCGTCGGCGTAGGCTCCGCCGCGTTACGTACGGAAGCTGACCTCCGCCTCCATGTCCACCCCCAGGTCGGACTGCCGTTCACAGCACGATGTCCCCGTCGATACGCCGACGGGGACACACCTTCACGACTTCACTCGAACGGGTGATGATCACGACCTGCGAGTCTCAAAGCCATGTCGCATCCGACTCTCGTCCGACTAGGAGCTGAGATTCCGACACGAAATTTGAGAGCCTACAAGACGACGGATCAGGTCTGTGCCATGTCCACGAACCGGGAGTAGTGGCCCTGGAAGGCGACCGTGATCGTCGCCGTGGGGCCGTTACGGTGCTTGCCGACGATGATGTCCGCCTCGCCCGCGCGCGGCGACTCCTTCTCGTAGGCGTCCTCACGGTGCAGCAGGATCACCATGTCGGCGTCCTGCTCGATGGAACCCGACTCACGCAGGTCGGACACCATGGGCTTCTTGTCCGTCCGCTGCTCAGGGCCACGGTTCAGCTGCGACAGCGCGATCACCGGCAGCTCCAGCTCCTTCGCCAGCAGCTTCAGGTTTCGCGACATCTCGGAGACCTCCTGCTGCCGGCTCTCGGAGCGCTTGGAGCCGGACTGCATGAGCTGCAGATAGTCGATGACGACCAGCTTGAGATCGTTGCGCTGCTTCAGACGACGGCATTTCGCCCGGATCTCCATCATCGACAGGTTCGGCGAGTCGTCGATGTAGAGGGGTGCGGCCGAAACGTCCGGCATGCGACGCGCCAGCCTGGTCCAGTCCTCGTCGGTCATCGTGCCCGACCGCATGTGGTGCAGGGCCACCCGAGCCTCGGCCGACAGCAGACGCATCGCGATCTCGTTGCGTCCCATCTCGAGCGAGAAGATCACGCTCGGCAGGTTGTGCTTGATCGCAGCCGCTCGCGCGAAGTCCAGAGCCAGTGTCGACTTACCCATCGCGGGACGCGCGGCGATGATGATCATCTGGCCCGGGTGGAGACCGTTGGTGAGCTGGTCCAGGTCGGTGAAGCCGGTCGGTACACCGGTCATCTCCCCCGACCGTGAGCCGATCGCCTCGATCTCGTCGAGTGCCCCCTCCATGATCTCGCTCAGCGGCAGATAGTCCTCCGCCGTGCGCTGCTCGGTCACCGCGAAGATCTCGGCCTGGGCGCTGTTGACGATCTCGTCGATGTCGCCGTCCGCCGCGTACCCCATCTGCGTGATGCGGGTACCGGCCTCCACCAGGCGCCGCAGAACCGCACGCTCGTGCACGATCTGCGCGTAGTACTCCGCGTTCGCCGCGGTCGGCACCGTCTGCACCAGCGTGTGCAGATACGAGGCACCGCCGACCTTGGTGATCTCACCGCGCTTGGTCAGCTCGGCCGCCACCGTGATCGGGTCCGCCGGCTCGCCCTTCGCGTACAGGTCGAGGATCGCCTGGTAGATCGTCTCGTGCGCCGGCCGGTAGAAGTCGTGGCCCTTGAGGATCTCCACGACGTCCGCGATCGCGTCCTTGGACAGGAGCATGCCTCCGAGAACGGACTGCTCGGCGTCCAGGTCCTGCGGCGGAACCCGCTCGAAGGCGGAGCCACCACCGTCCCACGCGCCGCTGTCCGGGCCCCGGTCGTGCTGCTCGTCACGGCCCCTGCCGCCCTCGCGGCGTCGGCGTGAGGCGGGGACACGATCACCGGGACCGCTGTCGGCCCACTGATCGTCCAAGGGCTCGGAAATGCTCACCGGGCCGCCTCCTCCCGTCCGCCGAGCGGACCTCGCCGTGCACCCCATTTCTAGGGCACGACACTGACAAAGCGAGAAGCCCAGCTCCGGTTCAGACGCGTCGGTCGGGCGCGTTGTCCGAGGACGGAGAGGGAGCGGGCGCCGGACCACGTTAGGCCCCTGGGCACCGTCAGCCAATCTGGTTATCCACAGGCCATGTGGACGAGACGCCCTACACTGTGGACAACTCCGCGAAACCTGTGCACGACACGGTGGACAGCTCTGTGAACAAGCCCTCAGCCCCTTTGCAAAACCGCCTATGACCTGGGCCTTTCCCGTCCACCGCTTGTGCAGAACAAAAACTTCCCCACACGGAGCAAGATCGCCACCGGCTGCGCACAGCGCCGCGTCACACAGCGGCTGAAGTAAGGGGTGCAGGGGTTTTGCATCTCTTACCTGTGGACGATTAGATTGGTGGTCATGACACAGGCTCCCGCGACACCCCGCGCCCTTGGACGTCGGCACGACCGGGAGATCGTCGCGCTGGCCGTTCCGGCCTTCGGCGCACTGGTCGCGGAGCCCCTCTTCGTGATGGCCGACAGCGCGATCGTCGGTCATCTCGGCACCGCACAGCTGGCCGGCCTCGGTGTCGCCTCGGCACTTCTCACCACCGCCGTGAGCATCTTCGTCTTTCTCGCCTACGCCACCACGGCCGCGGTCGCGCGCCGCGTCGGCGCGGGCGATCCCAGGGCCGCCATTCGCCAAGGCATGGACGGCATCTGGCTGGCGCTGTTGCTGGGAGCGGTCGTCATCGGCGTCGTCCTGCCCACGGCACCCGGCATCGTGGCCCTCTTCGGCGCCTCGCCGACCGCGGCTCCGTTCGCGACGACGTACTTGCGGATCTCGGCACTCGGCATCCCCGCGATGCTGGTGGTGCTGGCCGCCACCGGCGTACTACGCGGACTTCAGGACACAAGGACACCGCTGTACGTGGCGGTCGCGGGCTTCCTGGCGAACGCCGCCCTCAACGCGGGGCTCGTCTACGGCGTCGGCCTGGGTATCGCCGGCTCCGCCTGGGGAACCGTCATCGCCCAGTGCGGGATGGCCACCGCGTACCTGTACGTCGTCGTCCGGGGTGCCCGTCGGCACGGCGCCTCGCTGCGCCCGGACGCGGCCGGAATACGTGCCTGCGCCCAGGCAGGGGTGCCGTTGTTGATCCGTACGCTGTCGCTGCGAGCGATCCTGATGATCGCCACAGCCGTCGCCGCGCGGCTGGGGGACGCCGACATCGCCGCGCACCAGATCATCCTGTCCCTGTGGAGCCTGCTCGCCTTCGCCCTGGACGCGATCGCCATCGCGGGGCAAGCCATCATCGGGCGGTATCTCGGCGCGGACGACGCGTGGGGCGCCCGCGCCGCGTGCCGTCGCATGGTGCAGTGGGGCATCGGTGCCGGCATCGTGCTCGGACTGCTGGTGCTCGTGGCCCGGCCGCTGTTCCTGCCGATGTTCACCAGTGATCCGACCGTCCACCGGGCGGCTCTGCCCGCTCTGGTGCTGGTGGCCCTCTCACAGCCCGTATGCGGTGTCGTCTTCGTGCTGGACGGCGTGCTGATGGGAGCGGGCGACGGGCCGTATCTGGCCTGGGCGATGCTGTTGACTCTGGCGGTCTTCGCCCCCGCCGCGCTGCTCGTTCCCGTGCTCGGTGGCGGGCTCACGGCTCTGTGGGCTGCGATGACGCTCATGATGACCGTGCGGATGCTCACGCTGTGGCTGCGTTCCCGCTCCGGCCGCTGGGTCGTGACGGGCGCGACGCGCTGACTGCGACCGCCGCGAGTCCGTGGTGTTTCACGTGAAACGAGGGAGCGGACCCGGCGTTCGGCGACGAAAGAAGGGCCGTACCGCTCGGCGGTTTCTAGGGATCGTTGCAACACGTGGTCGTGTTGATCAGGCCGCGAGCAGTTTATGCAGGCGCTCGGCTGGGGTTGCCCAGCCGAGCG